>JAKFYJ010000043.1 GCA_021730935.1 Elusimicrobiota bacterium | reverse complement strand
TCCGCCTTGGGGGCTTCTTTTTTTATCTCTTCCTTGATCGGGACCGCTTCTGCCTGTTTAGACGATTCAGCCGGCGCGGATGTTACGGGGGCCGGCTCCTGCTTTGCCGGTTCCGCCACCTGTAAAGGCGCAGGAGGCGCCGCTTTCTTCTGCTCCGCCGGAACAGTCATTTTGCTTTCGTCGGCTTGAACGGAATAAACCAGACTGCAAAAGATCACGGACAAAAATAATTTCTTCATGTTTGATGTTGCCTCCTTAATTTTAAAGCGGGTTCTTCTCGCTCATCCCCGGACGCCTCGGAAATTTTTCCGGCGTCGCGCTCTTTTTGGCGATCATGACAAGTTTTCTCGATCTTTCATCATTTGTCAAGTGATAGGTTTTATCTTCTTTATAAGCGCCCCCCAAAATTTCGGCGATTTTTCCGACGCGTTCGCGGTCTTCCCAGTCGGGCCCGCTCGCCCAGAAAACCGCAGCTCCCCCGACTTTCACGAAAGGGAGAACGACTTCCAAAGCTGACGGAGGATGAGCCAGAGCGCGGGCGATCGCGAGGTCATATTGGTCCCGATGCGTTTCCTGTCTCCCCAAAATTTCCGCGCGGTCGTTGATGATTGAAACGTTTTTGAGGCCAAGTCCCGAAACCACCGCTTCCAAAAATGTGCATTTCTTCGTGATGGATTCCACCATGACGAATTGACTTTCCGGGTTCACGATGCTCAAAGGAATCCCTGGGAACCCGGCGCCGACTCCGATGTCGATCACTTTCCTGAAAGCAAGATCCGGAAACAGTTCGGCCAGTTTTATTGCGTCGGCAAAATGCCTGTCCCAGATCTTTTCAAGATCGTTTCGCGATATGAGATTGAACTTTTCCTGCCATTCTTTGATGAGGGCGGAATATTTTTCAAACTGCGGCCGATGCTGTTCGAGAACTTGAGTCACACCGCTATTTTCTTGCTTCCGAGAAGAAAGCCGAGGACAAGTCCGGCCAGGAGAATCCCGGCGCCGGCAATCATTTGAACATGGACGCCTTTTGAAGCCAGGAAGCCGTCATTGCCAGAGGGTTTGGCCTGAACTGTGGGGCCTTCCTTGAGTTCCGGCTGATAAATTCCCGTCAAAGCCGCACTATAATTTTCGTCCTGAATCGCGATCGTTAAATTGGCTGTCCCCTTGCCGGCGTCTTTTGACTTGATCTGAGAAATCAGGGTTTGACGGTGTTTTTGGAGAATGTTGGCGACATTGGGATAATCTGAAAGTCCGATTTTAAGGCGCCGGATTTCACGGTCAAGTTCAGACAATTCTTTTTCCGGTTCAGCCCCCTTGGCCATCCCGGAAGCGTCATACGAATTTCTGGTGGTCACTTTTCCGAGCGCGGCAAGCTCATTCAGGATGTCGTTTAATTCAGACGCCTTGACGGTGGCCTGAAGGCTGATCTGCTGTTTTTTTGTTCTCGGATCTTTATAGGTGCTGGAATTTGAAACTGCCGCCTGATGCTGGCTCAAGATCGCGTTCACTTTCTGATTCGTGTCCTGAGGGTTGGCCGATTCGATCGTAATGCTTCCCGTCATGCCGCCGACATACCCATAATCCCCATAAGCAAGCGCCCGAAGAGTGACTCCAAGAAAAATGATCGCAGATGCGCCCAAACACCAACTCAATCTCCGTTTCATAAGACGACCTCCGTTATTTTTTACGGCTTCTTTTTTTAGGCTGATACGGCCATGCGCCGATGCCCAGCCCAAGCGCGCCCAAAACCGCTTCCGAATTCGCCGCTCCCGGTCCTTTATAAACGATCGTGCCGGATTCGTCCACAACCATCACGTTCGATCCTTCCAGACGATAGGTGTGATTGGCGATCCCTGTCGGGTCCATCAAGATTTCTCCAAACATGTTCGCGGGCTCTTTCGGCGCACACGCAACTGCTGTCCCGCCCAAATAATATAGTCCGATCACCGCGGCGCCCGAGGCTTCCAATTCCTTCATGAGGGGCTCAAGTTTTGCCCGTTCCCTATCGGCATAGTCCCCCCAGGGTTGGATGCCGTAAATGACCGCCGGGCGGCCTCCTGCGATGTTTTTGAATGACCGCAGTTTGCCTTTCCTGTCGCGGAGAGCGAAGTTCCCAATTTTTTCTTTCGGCTCTGTCCCTCCCGGGAACACTTTTTTGGCCCAGTTTTTGATATAGGGAAACCGAAAATAGGAAACCGGAGCTCCCTGAGGACGGTAAAAACTGAATTCAAGTTCTGTGGTTCTGAACCGCGGCGGAGCCAGGAACCCGTTGACGCTCAGAGAAATTTTTGTCCTGTGTTTTCCCGGAGACACCAGGCCCGGAGTAAACCCGAAGTATCCGCAGCTGCTTTGCTTATTTTCCACAATGCCCTGAACCTGGAGCCGAAGGTCTTCCGCACTGTCAAGCTCATATTCCGCTTCGAGGTCCATCGTCTCCGGCGTTTGCTTGAGAATTTGATATCCCGTGACCCGGGTTGCTGAAAACGCGATTTGAGCTATAAAAAGATTGAGAAGCGCTAATGAAAAAAAAGCTTTCGGCACTATTTTTCGAGCTGTTTTCTGAGGAAGAGGAGACGGCACTGGTTTTCCATCATGGAGATGCGGGCTGTGGCTTCGCGAAGATCTTTTCCGACGGCAAAGGCGCCGTGGCCACGGATCATGGCCACCTTGTGGTCCCCCAAGAGTTTGGGGAAATGTTCCGCGATACAGATTGATCCTTCGCCATAGGGGCAATCGGTCAGAACGGGGATTTCGGGAATATATAAGGAATCGGAATCAATGGGTTTGATGACGGCATAATCCCACGAAAGAGCGGTGGCATAAGGCGGATGCGCGTGAACGACGGACCCGACATGTTCGTTGGCAAGATAAATGGCTCGGTGCACGGGAGTTTCAGATGAGGCGCCCTTGTCGCGAAGCGTGTTGGCGGCGTTCACGGAAACAATGTCGGACGCCGAAAGAGATCCAAGCAAAGATCCTGTCCGCGTGACATACATCGTGCCGCCTTTCCGGATGGACATGTTTCCGGAAGTGAGGTGGATCAGCTGGTGATCCCAGAGCATCTTGCCGTATTTTTGAAAATCGCTGTAATACATGTTATAAGACTACCATTTCGCGGCCTTTTCGAGAAGATAGACCGTGACTTTATTGTATTCCCATTTCTTGGACGCCTTCTTGCTCTCGACGAAAAGATCGATGCGGTTGCCTTTAATTTTCGAACCCGTGTCGGAGGAATAGGCGTATCCGTATTCCGGGATATAAAGCCGCCAACCCAACGGAATCGTTTTGGGATCCACCGCCACGAGGCCCCGCTCCACTTTGTGCCCGCTATAGGTGACGACTCCCGGAACCTGCTTGTCCCCTTTCCAATAGGCCGTCGCGGTCACGACAAGTTTTTTGCATTTGGAAAGATCATAGGTGGTCTGCGCATAATCCCTGCCGTCCAGCAAAACCAAACGCTCCACGGGAGTCTTGTTCACGATCTTTGTGGAATCTTCTGACGAAACTTCCTTGCCGTCATGAAACTTGTGTTTGACATACCAGACTTTAACTTCGCGGTGCCCGTGCTGAACTTCCACTTTTCTGAGGTTCTTGGTTGTCTGATTCTTCCATTCGAGCACGAAATCCACCGTCTCGGATTTTTTTTCAAAATTTTCCGTCACCCTCACGAGCTGGACTTTCTCGCCCCAGCGGACTTTTTTGTCGAGCGGCGGAGTCACGATGTCTTTTTCGCCGGCTTCGATTTTATATTCCGCGAGCAGCTGGCGGGTGGTCCCCTTGGTGAAGGAATAATGATGAATGGTTTTGCCGTCGACCAGGATGGAATTGCGCGAGACAAAAACGAGAGACACATAAGCCAGAGCGACCAGGAAAATAATGATCCCGTTCGTCATCACCAGTTTACTGGAAGGCTTCGCCGCGGCGATTTGGGTCTTGAAATCTTTCTTGGGTTCGGGAGCGTCCTTAGGTTCCTGAGTTTTTTCAGGATTGTCCGGCGCGGCCGCAGAGTCTAAAGGCTTATAAGCCCCGGAACCCAGAGGCCGTCCTTTCGGCATACTGCCCATCCCCGGCCGAGGACGGGGAACGGGCGCCTGCTGAGGCGGTTTGGGCTGTTCCTGCGGTTCTTCCGGGTTCGGAGTTTCTGGAGTTTCCATTCAGTTATTTATTTTTCCTCATAATCATCGAGATAAGGTCTCACCCGCACTTTGGCCCCTAAAGTCTGCACGAAAGATCGAAATTTTTCAAGGTCCGGCTCTATGCTTTCCACAGCCGTGACATAAGTTTCGGGAATCGCTTTGGCGCATTCGCGAATGAATTCACAAACGCCGTTAAATCCATTTTCCTTATATTCTGGCGCGGGCCGCAATATCTCCACCCATTTTTTGGGGTCGGACGTGTTCAGTGAAATTGAGACTGTGTCCACGATTTGCGCGAGATCGGCGATAATGCTCCTTTTATGGATCAGGTTTCCCATTCCGATGGTGTTGAGACGGATTTTTTTTGCGCCGAGAGACCGAAGCGCTTTTGAAATTTCTTTCATCGCGTCCAGGCGATAGGTGGATTCTCCATAACCGCAGAAAACGATTTCGGAATATTTTTTGGGATCTCCGACGGCCTTGAGAATTTCATCGACAGGCGGTTCCTTTTTAAGGAGGAGATTATAGCCGCGATACTGATAGTCCCAGGAAAATTTGATGCAGAACTCACAGGCGGTGGGGCACCGGGAAGTGATGTTGAGATAAAGCGCGTCTTTATATTGATAGGCCAGAGCCGGCGGAGAAACTTTTTGTTCTTCAGGAATGTTTGATTTCATTTCTTATCCTGAAAAGCCGCTGAGCGTTGGCGTGCGTGACCAATGCTGTTTCTTCGAGGCGTTTTCCTGAAACCTCCGACAGCTTTTCAGCGATCCATTTTATATAGGACGGTTCGTTTCTTTTGCCGCGAAACGGTTGAGGCGGCAAATAGGGGCAATCGGTTTCCAGAACAATTTTTTCCAGAGGGACATTGGCGATCACTTCCCTCAAGCCCTTGGCGCTGGGATAGGTCAGGGGGCCGTCCACGCCCAGATAAAACCCCAGGTCCAGACACCCTTCGGCGAAATTCATGTCGCCTGAAAAACAATGGATCACGCCCATGCACAATTCCCTGCGCGAGAGCCCGGAATAAAAACTCCGCAATATTCTGAGAGTGTCCGCCTGGGCGTCTCGGCAATGAATCACCACAGGCTTGTCCAGTTCTCCCGCAACCTCGAGGGTTTTTCTGAAAAGCGCCATCTGGTCTTCTTTGGACGCCTCGCTCTTTGCATAATCCAGTCCGATTTCGCCGATCGCAACGCAGTTTTCGTCTCTCGCGAGCGCCTTCATAGTTTCAAAATCAAAATTAGATTGACGATCGGCATAGTGCGGATGGAACCCGCAAGCCCAAAAAATGTCGGCATCATTTTTTTCTCCGGAAAAATTTTTGGCTTTTTCCCAGGACTCGGGAGATTCCGCGATCTCCACGATGGTTTTCACGCCCGCTTCACTTGCGCGCGCAACGGCTGACCCGCGGTCAAGGTCAAATTGAGGATCGCACAAGTGCGCGTGTGTTTCGAAAAGCATCATCAGGCTTTCCTCTGAAAAAGTATCCCGGACTTTTCGATTCTAGTTTGCGGCGAAAATCCTTTCAATGGATTTTGCAGAATGCCTGACGCGGCTGAAGACAAATCCGCCGTTTCCCCAAGCTGTTTCCAGATTGACAGGCAAGACGAAGGCATAAAAGGATCATAGGCGCAGGCCAGCCACCGCAAGATCACAAGACATTCCGCCAGAGCTTTGCCCGCGGCGTCCTTGTCTGTCTTGACGAGTTTCCAGGGAGCCTTTTCGTCGATAAATTTATTGGTGTCCGTCACCACGGACCCCAGAATTTCCAGCACTTCGGAAAATGCCGCGCGGTCATAGGCATCTTTCACGGTCTTTAAGCGCTCAGGCAATCCTGCGATCAAATGGCCTTCCGGAGCCAGATTTAAAACTCCGTCAAAATTCTTTTCAATAAGCGTGAGAGTCCGCGACAAAAGGTTGCCCAGGTTGTTCGCAAGCTCCGCGTTATATCTGGCCTTCAAAGAGCTCATGGAAAAATCCCCGTCAGTTCCAAACGGCATTTCGCGGAGGAGAAAATATCTGAGGCCGTCCACCCCATATTCTGGAATGATGTCATTGGGATCCACGAAATTCCCTTTGGACTTGGACATTTTTTCGCCTTCCGCCGTCCACCAGCCGTGAGCGAAAACAGTTTTGGGCGTTGGGAGATCAAGAGCGAAAAGCATCGCGGGCCACAGAATGGCGTGAAAACGGAAAATTTCTTTCCCGACAAAGTGAATGTCGGGCGGCCAAATGTTTTCGCCGGACCCCGAAGGAAATCCCGCCGCGGTCAGATAATTGATCAGGGCGTCGAACCATACATATGCTGTGTGGTTGGGGTCCTGCGGGATCTGGATGCCCCATTTTTCCTTGAGGCGGGAAATGGAAACGTCTTTCAGGCCTGACTTTACGAAATTGATGATTTCCTGGGCCCGCTTCTTCGGCATAAGAAAATTCGGATTTTGTTCATAAAATTCAAGCAGGCGTTTTTCATATTTGGACTGCTTGAAAAAATAACTTTCTTCCTGAAGCCGCTCCACTTTTCTGCCGCAGTCGGGACAGTTCCCCTCCACCAATTCGCTTTCCAGCCAGAAACTTTCGCAGGAAACGCAATACCAGTCGACATAATGCCCTTTATAGATGTCTCCCTGTTTAAAAAGCGCATCAAAAATTTTCCCGACGGTTTCAACGTGCCTCGCTTCCGTGGTGCGGATGAATCCGTCATTGGATATATTGAGGTCTTTCCAAAGGGCGCTGAACTTGGCGGATTCCCGATCCACAAGGGCCTGAGGCGTGAGGCCCTGGGCTTCCGCGGCGAGAGCGATTTTGGATCCGTGTTCGTCAGTCCCGGTGAGAAAATAAACATCTTCGCCCTGCAGGCGTTTCCAGCGCGAAAGAACATCTGCCGCAATGGTTGTGTAGGCATGGCCCACATGCGGCTTGTCGTTCACATAATAGATGGGCGTCGTGATATAGAATTTTTTCATAAGAGAGAAGGAAGGACGGAATCCAAAACGATTTGGGGCGACAAATTTTTCGATAAACCTTCCTGTGCCTGGATGATGTTCAAAAGTTTTTCCGCCTTCATGTTTGTGGGGTTCTCGCGCAAATCCGACGACATTTTTATGGCCAGGCATTTCAAAAATTGTTCAGCCGCTTTCCGGGTGCCGAGTTTTTTGTCCAGGGCCACAGCTCTGGCAGACATTTCAAGAGCTCCGCTCACGCTTTGCGCACCTCGCTCGAGAAATTCAGAGGCAAGTTTTTCAGCCGCCGAGGCATCTTCATCCAACACTATTTCCGGCGGAGAAAACCAGACCCGCCTGCATCGCGACCGGATGGTCATGAGCACGCGCTCCGGGCTCTTCGTCACCAGAATCCAGAGACATTGGCGGGGAGACTCCTCCAGAGCTTTCAAAAGAGCATTGCCCGCTTCCAGATTGAGGCATTCCGCTCCGTCGATGATCAAGACTTTTTTTCGTGTTTCATAGGAAGACAAATGCGCTTTCTCCAAAAGTGAGCGAATGCTCCCGATCCGATATTCCTTTTGCTTGATCTCCTGCTCGCTGTTCAAGTCCAGCAGTTCTGACTGCGATTTAAAATCCAGAACAAAAATTTCAGGATGTGTTCCTGAATCCACCTTCTGGCATGACGAACATTCTCCGCAGGGAATGTTGGGAGTCGTCGAATCAGGAATCAAGGAATCCCGCATCACCCCTGAGCAATTGACCGCCTTCGCGAATTCGAGAGCGGCCAGTTTTTTGCCGGCTCCTTCGGGCCCCGCGAAAAGATAGCTTTCCGCCAAGCGTCCGGACTCCAGATCCGCCGCAAGCTGTTGAACGGCTTTCTTTTGGCCTTTTATTTTTTCAAGCATTTCTTTTTGATCAAATCCCAAATTTTTTCGTGAACTTCCTCAACTGTTCCCGAGCCCGAAATGATTTTTATTCTTCGCGGTTCTTTTTTTGCGATCTCCAGATATCCGCGCCTCACTCTCGAATGAAACGCAAGTTTTTCCTTCTCCATCCGATCCGCTCCGTTCTTCGTTGCACGGCTCAGTCCTTCCTTGGAAGAAATGTCCAGCAAGATCGTGAGGTCCGGCTTGAGCCCGCCCGCGGCAACCGTGTTTAACGTCTTCACATTTTTCAGATCCAGCCGCCTTCCATATCCCTGATAAGCCATCGTGGCATCGTAATAGCGGTCGCAGATCACGATTTCTTTTTTCCGAAGCGCAGGCAAAATAATCTCGGCCGTGTGCTGTGCACGGCTCGCTTCATAGAGCATCAGTTCCGTGAGGGGATGAATGTGCAGGGACGGGTCCAGAATGATGCTTCTGAGATTTTCAGCCAGGTCAGTCCCTCCAGGCTCCCGCGTGAGGCAAACCCGGAAACCTTCATTCCGCAACCGCTCCGCAAGCCGTTTGGCCTGGGTCGATTTGCCGCAGCCGTCAGGGCCTTCCAGAGTGATGAACCCGCCTCTCTTCATAAAATCTATTTATGCAGGGCTGTCAGATCCTGGAATATGATGCCGGCTCCGAGGGTCTTCTGCGATTTGTCCAGGATGGGAAAAGTGGAATATCCCAGTGTAATGATGGATTTGTCGGTGCGAGAACAGGACAACTCTTTTCGGACTTCTTTTTCTTTCGTTTTAAAAGTGAGGTTCAGCTTCTCAATGACCTCAGGATAATTTTTAAGCGCTTCCGAAGCTTTCACCCCAAGACACTCCGGCGCAAAGAGCCGCAAAACTTTTTCGGCCTGGGGATTCAAGTGCGTGATCAGCATATTGTTATCCATCGCAATGAACCCGCCCGTGAGATTCGAGATCATGCTGTCCGTAAAATTCTTGGCGTAATTGAGTTCAGTGTAGAGCCGGCCATTTTCGATCGCAATCGCCGTCTGTTTTGAAATTGCCGTAACCAAGTCCTGATCGTTTTGATTAAAGTTCGCGCTTCTCTTATTCAGCACTTCAATGACGCCCAGGACCACATCTTTATTCGAGATCGGCGCGCAAAGAACGCTCTTGGTTTTATATCCTGTCAAAGTGTCCCACTTGGGATTAAACCGGGGTTCGTTCTGAACATTTTCGACGAGAAGCGCCTGATTGAATTTCGCGGCCCACCCCGCAAGGCCTTCGCCGAAGGGGAACGGCATTTCTTCGGAAATCATTTCTATGATGCCCTTTTTCGGCCCCACACAGGCCTTGAGCTTGAGATTCTCCTGGCGGGCGTCCGCGATATAGAGGGAGGCCGCGTCCGCGTCCAGAGCTTTCACGATGTTTTCCAGCAGATGCGAATAGATCTTCTCCGAATCATAAAGAAAGTGGAGATTTTTAACGACTTCGTAAAGGATGGTTAAATGATAAGTCCCGAGCATGTTTGTATTTTATCAATAAAACGACAGTTCATGGCTGATATATTGGCCGTTCTTGTATATGAACTTGCCGGAAAAAATTTTAGGGCCTGTCAGGAGCTTGATAAAATATCTGTCGCCTTCCCACAGGTTTAACTTTGGAATGTCTTTCGTGGGAATCCATTCCAGATCGCCCTCCGGACTCACCTTCATGAGATTGCCGGAAAATTTTTTTACGACATAAACAAACACCATCCAGTCGTCCACGCCATCGAAATTTGGAAACGTGAGAATTCCCTTCAGCTTGAGGGATTTCGCTTCCAGCCCGGACTCTTCGCGGACTTCGCGGACCGCGCACTCTTCAGGCGTCTCGCCCGGCTCCATCTTGCCGCCGAGCCCGTTCCATTTGTCGTCATAAATTTTTCCCACGTGTTTTCGGCGATGAAGCATGAGAGTTTTGGAACCTTTTTGGATATAACACAACGACGAACAGATGGGCCTCATCGGGATTCCACCCAGTCCCTGAGAGCGTCTTTCGTGCTCATGAACGCCAGCTCTTTCCAGGGAATATTCCTGGGCTCAAAATATTGAATTTCTTCCGTCTCAAGACATGTGGTGGGTTTCCCGCCGGTGATTTTGGCTTCATAGACGATGGTGGCGACTCCATATTTGGGATAGGAATAAATGCCGACAATGCCGGTGAGTTTCACTTTCATGCCGACTTCTTCCCAGGTTTCACGGATGGCTCCCGCTGTCACGGTCTCGCCCATCTCGACGAAGCCTGCGGGGAAAGTCCAGAAATGTTTCATGGGTTCGATGCCGCGGCGCAAGAGCATGATCTTGCCGTCTTTCTCAGGAATGGTTCCTGCCACAAGCAGGGGGTTGAGATAGGAGATGTATCCGCATTGAGCGCAGAGCAGGCGTTCCTGGCCCTCTTCCTTGATGAAGGTGAGAGCCAGCTCAAAGGAACACTGGTGGCAATATTTCGGAACGCGGTGAACCGAAGTAAACTTTTGAGAAGGTTTGAACTTCGCGCGTTTCAAGCGATGCGGCTCGGGTTAAATGTCGAGGTTCCGGACTTCGAGAGCGTGCTGCTCAATGAACTGCCGCCTCGGCTCAACCTTGTCGCCCATGAGCGTCGTGAAAATGCGTTCGGACTCCACGGTGTCTTCCAGCTTCACCTGCAGGAGTTTCCGCCTCGCAGGATCCATGGTTGTTTCCCAAAGCTGTTCCGGATTCATTTCTCCGAGACCTTTATACCGCTGGACCGTGGCTTCGCCGCGGCCGAACTCCTTGATCGCTTCCAGGAGACCCTCCATATCGAAAACGTCTTTCTCGACATTGCCGGATTTGAGACGATAGACCATTTTTTTGTCCGGGTCCGCCGTCAAAAGGTCCGTGCCCAATCCCGTGGATTCAATTTTCTTAAGGAGCTCCTCGATCTTGGGAATTTCCCAAAGCTCTTTCACTTCCGTTCCGAGCTCTTCGTCCGCCACATTCACCAGCTCTTCGCCGGAAGCCTTCGCTTCGGCCTGAAGTTTTTCCTGGCGCTTTTTAATATATTCCGGCTGGAACTTTTTCCATTCCTTCTCGGTCATATAAAGCGGCTTTCCGGATTCCTGGTCAATTTTATATTGCGGCATCTTTCCGCTTTCCCGGAACTCCAGAATCTCGGTCCAGGTGATGCCTTTCTTCTGGACTTTCTTTCTGAGAGCTTCGAGCTCGGAAAACCACTTGAGAACATTTTTCAAATTGCCGGTCTCCGCTTTATCGGATTCCTTGCCCTTGACGACTTTTACGATCACGACATCGCTCAAGCCTTCTTCGAGCAGAAACTCGTCCATCGCCTCTTCCGTGTCGATGTACATTTCCTTCTTGCCCTTTTTCACTTTATACAAAGGCGGCTGGGCGATATAAATGTTTCCTTTTTCGATCAAGGGCAGCATCTGCCGATAAAAGAAAGTGAGGAGAAGGGTGCGGATGTGCGAACCGTCCACATCGGCATCGGTCATGATGATGATCTTGTGATACCGGAGCTTGGCGTAATTGATCCCCGAATCTTCGGGATTTTCCGCGGAGGCTTCGCGCCCCACGCCGCAGCCGATGGCCGTGATCATGGTGCGGATTTCTTCGTTCACGAGCATCTTGCTCAGGCGGGATTTTTCCACGTTCAGAATTTTTCCCTTGAGAGGCAGGATCGCCTGGAATTTTCTGTCGCGGCCCTGTTTCGCACTGCCGCCGGCGGAATCACCCTCGACGATATAAAGCTCGCATTTGTCGGGATCCCGTTCCTGGCAGTCCGCCAGTTTCCCGGGGAGCGAAGCGGAGTCCAGCGCGCCTTTTCTGCGCGTGAGCTCTTTCGCCTTGCGAGCCGCTTCTCTGGCCTCTGCGGCCATGATCGCCTTGCCCAAAAGTTTTTCCGCGGTGTTGGGATTTTCTTCCAGGAATGTCGACAAGCTTTCGCCCACGATGGATTCCACAATGCCTTCGACGTCGGAGTTTCCGAGCTTCGTCTTGGTCTGACCTTCGAACTGGGGATTGGGAACTTTGCAGGAAATGACAGCCGTCAACCCTTCGCGCACGTCATCGCCAGTGACCCGGAGGTCCTGTTTCTTGAGCTTTTCGTTGGTAGCGATGTATCGGTTCACCACGCGGGTCAAAGCGGACCTGAAGCCCGCCAGATGCGTTCCGCCTTCAACCGTGTTGATGTTGTTGACGAAAGTGAAAACCTGATCGCTATAACTGTCGTTATACTGCATGGCCACTTCCGCGATGATCCCGGTCTTCTCTTTGGAGAAATAGATCGGTTCCGGGTGCAGGACGGTCTTGCTGGAATTCAAAAATTTCACGAACTGCACGATGCCGCCTTCATAATTGAACGCGTGCTGTTTGTCTTCGCGCTCATCGATGATCGTGATGCGGGTTCCGGCGTTCAAAAACGCCAGTTCGCGCAGGCGGTTGGAGAGAGTGTCAAAAGAAAATTTCAGGTTTGGGAAAATTTCCGAGTCCGGCATGAACGTGACTTTCGTGCCGCGCTCGTCCGATTTTCCAGTCTGCTTGACCGCGTATTTCGGGCGGCCCCGCTCATATTCCTGCATATAGCTTTTGCCGTCCCGGAACACTTCCACGATCATCCATTCCGACAAAGCGTTCACGCAGGAAACGCCCACGCCGTGAAGTCCGCCTGAAACTTTATACGCCGAATGATCAAACTTTCCGCCGGCATGAAGCGTCGTCAAAACGACTTCGAGCGCAGGTTTATTTTTATACCTCGGATCCTTCACGTCCTTCATGGGATCCACGGGAATGCCGCGCCCGTCGTCCAGGATGGTTATGGAGCCGTTGGTGTGGATGGTGACGTCGACGCTCTTGGCATATCCGGCCAAAACTTCGTCGATGGAATTGTCCACCACTTCATAAACGCAGTGGTGCAGGCCGGGGAGGCCTGTGGAGCCGATATACATGGCCGGGCGCTTCCTGACGGGCTCCAGACCCTCCAGGATCTGAATCTTCGAGGAATCATAGTCCCCGGAACTCTTTTTGGTTTTTGAAGTTTCTTCGTCTTTTTCTTTCACTTCTGGCATCCTTTAGTTCCTTTCAATCGTAATTTTTTTGCGCGACTTGAGCCTCTCTTCAGCAGACGGCTTTGAACAGCCTTTCAGAAAAATTTTCAGTTCCGTTTCATGCATGCCCGGGATGACGCTTAAAATTTTTAAGATCTCTCTCCGGCGGAAATTGAGTTCATACAGATGCGTCGAAGATTCCGCTTCGACATAAATTTTATTATTTTTATAGGCCGAAACGGTCGACTTGGGAGCATATTTATGGATCTCCCGCTCCACGAGGCTGATCACTTCATAGTTGCGCTCCGTGACTCCGAGACGGGTCACGAGCTGGGGAATGAAGTGGCTCAGGGACTGCATTTTTATTGAAGCCTCATGGGCATGATCACGCAAAGATAATTGTTGCTGTTGGACGGCTTGATGAGTCCGGGGTTGAGCGCCGTGCTGAACTCAAAACTCACTTCGGGCGCGTCGTTGTTTCTGAGCGAGTCCATTAAAAATTGAGGATTGAAAGCGATCTCGAAATCCGGTCCCGCATAATCCACAACCAATTCCTCTTCTTCTTCGCCGACGCCCGAAGCATTGGCGGAAATTTTCAGCAAACCTTTGGTGAGAGAAAATCTCACGGATCCGCCGCGGTCCTGAGCGAAGAGGGCCGCGCGTTTGATCGCCGAAAAGATATCGGATGTTTTGACGCGAAGCTCGATTTCTTTTGATTTGGGAATGACCTGATCATAATTCGGAAAAGTCCCGTCGATGACGCGGCTCACCAAAACAATTTCTTCCGCGCCGTGAGTCCATTTGAAAGAAATCTGGTTTTCAAACGGAGCGATTTGAATGACGGAATTTTTTGAATTTTCATCCTGTCCCAGAAGCCGCATGAGCTCATTGATGGCTTTGGAAGGGATGATCACGTTTGCCGTCAAAGCGTTTTCCGCTCCCGGCCTGGACACGAACGCAAGCCTGCGTCCGTCCGTTGCGACGGTTTTCATTTCACCGCCTGCAGATCCAAAGAAAATGCCGTTCAGCACATATCTCGTTTCATCCGTGGAGGCGGCGAAAGAAGTTTTTTTAAGCATCTCGCGGAAGATGGTTTTGTCGAGTTCCAAACATTTTCCGCTCGGAAATTCAGGGATGGTCGGAAAATCTTCCGGCGGCAATGACACCAGCGTCGCTTTTATTTTTCCGCATTTAAATTCAACTTTTTTCCCGTCGTTCGTCGAAAGTTCAATTTCACTGCCGTCGGGCATTTCTCTGACAAGGTCTCCGAACTTTTTTCCGGGAACGGTTATTTTTCCATCTTTTAAAATTTCAGCTTTCACTCCAGCTCTGATGCCCACTTCCAGATCCGTCGCTTCCAGCCAAACTTTTTGAGTCTCGCCTTTAGATGCTTTTTCCACTCGAATTAATATGTTGGATAAAACAGGCAAAGTGCTCTTGCTTGGAACTGAAGATTGGACTGTTTGAATGGCCGCCTGAAGGTCGCCCTTGTTAAAGGAAAGTTTCATGAGGGTCTCCTATTAGTATACTTTTTTAAATTCGTCATAGTCTCCATAGGGGCTGTGAATTTCTTTGTATGTTGCGCCGGCCCCGTAATTATCCTAACTATTATACATTTTCGCGAGAAAGATGATGTGAATCTTAATGGGGACAAAGCGTTTGCGTTGTCCCTGTTGTTCACGCGCTTTCGTTTTCGTTGCGGTTTTTGATCTCCTGTGTAATCTTATTCACAAGGCTGGAGATGAAGGGACTCTCGGCCAATTTCATCTTCACTTTCTCGCAAGCGTGGAGCACGGTGGTGTGGTCCTTGCCGCCGAAAGAGTTGCCCAATTCAGTGGTGGAAAGCTCCGTGAGCGTGCGGCCCAGATACATCGCGATCTGTCTGGGCCAGGCAATGGCGTCTGTCCTCCGCTTGGATTTCAGTTCCCGGGGTTCCAGGTTAAAATGTTTCGCAACCACTTCCTGAATGTCTTCGATGGTGATGGGCTTCTGAGCGTCCTCGTGCTTGAGGATGTCCCGCAAAGTCGCGCGGGCCGTGTCCACGGTCAAAGGCGTGCCAGTGAGAGAAGAGAAGGCCACAATGCGGATTAAAGAGCCTTCCAGCTCGCGGATGTTGGACTTCACTTGCGTTGCCACGAACAGGATCACATCGTCAGGGACATGGAGCCGTTCCATGCTCGCTTTCTTCCTAAGAATGGCGATGCGGGTCTCAAGGTCAGGCGGCTGAATGTCGGCCACCACGCCCCACTCAAAGCGGGAAATGAGCCTGTCGGTCAGGGCCCCCATTTCTTTGGGAGCGCGGTCTGACGAGATCACGATCTGTTTTCTCGAGTCAAAAAGCGTGTTGAAGGTATAAAAAAACTCTTCTTCGCTCCGGCCCTTGCCCATCAGGAATTGGATGTCGTCTATAAGGAGGCAATCCAGATTGCGGTATTTGTTGCGGAAATCCGCAGGGCGCTCGAAACGGATGGAATCAATAAATTCATTGATAAATTTTTCCGATGTGATATACAACACGCGGGCTTTGGGATAATGGTTGCGGATCGCGTGACCGATGGCATGCATCAAATGCGTCTTTCCGAGGCCCACTCCCCCATAAAGGAAGAAGGGGTTGAACCGGATGCCGGGCTCTTTGGAAATGCCTTCCGCGGCGGCCTTGGCGAAACGGTTGGCCTGGCCCTCAATGAAAGTGTCGAAGGTATATTTGGGATTGAATTGCTCGATGCCGAACCCGGGGGCATCCTCCTGCGTTTTGGAAGGCACAATGATTTGAACCGGAGATTCCTGGGCCTGGACATGCTGCTGCTGGAATATCACGAGCTCGAGGGAAGCGTTGGGGTCGGCGATTTCACGAAGATTAGATTCGATCTTGTCTTTGCAGTGCCCAAGGATCCAGTCATTGAAAAAACGGTTGGGAACGCCCAGGGTCAGGCGGCCGCTTTCGAAGGAAACGAACCGGACCGGCTTGAGCCAAAGGTCAAAGATTTCCGGATCCATGTCCGATTTCAGCCGTTCGGCGATGGCTTGCCACAAGCTCTCCATTTCAGTTTTAACAGCCTGGATGTTAATATCATTGCTCATAAATCACCTCGATTATGTTATCCACAGGTTGTCCAGAGTTGTGGATAACTCATGTGGATGCGGTTTAAAACGTTACCCTGTGCCATCTTTTACCATCTTTTATAAAAGCCAAAAGGCCCGAACAGGGCCTTTCTCGACGGAAACTCAACTTATTTTTCAGGGTCCAAAGATCTTATCAATTCCGATTTTTTCTGTCAAGTGAACTTGTGGATAATTCTGTCCCAAGGCATTGATCCGGCGATATTTCATGAATCAATAATTGACATTCAGCTCCATATTTGATAAAAATTCTCCTTCAAGATTAGAGTTTAGCTAAGGAGAGCCATGTCGAAACGCACATTTCAGCCCAACAAAAGACGGCGCAAAAAGGTTCACGGATTTCGCGCCCGTATGAAGACTTATGGCGGAAAAAGAGTTTTGTCGACCCGCCGTAAGAAGGGCCGCCATAAACTCATCCCCTAAAACCCAGGAGTTTCGTCCGGCCAACCGGCTCAACTTGGACCGCGATGTGGACCGCGCGCGGCGCCAGGGCAAAAAAGTTTCCGGAGAAATGTTTGATCTTTATGTATATGCAAGGGCCGACGGCAATGACGCGTGCCGGATCGCGGTGAGAGCGCCCAAAAAGGCCGGAAACGCCGTTGTCCGCAACCGCCTCAAACGCCTTGCGCGCGAAACTTTCCGCTTAAACCGTTTCCGCCTGAAACCCTCCCTGGACATTCTTCTGTTCATTAAACCCGTTCAGGACCCCAAGCGGTTGAAATTGGCCCAGGTTGAGGAAAAGTTTATGTCGCTTTTCGGCAAATCAGGATTCCTTATATGAACCATGCATACTCGATGCCCCTTCTCTTTCTCATCCGGTCCTATCAGGTCATCTTTCCGTTCGTCCGTCTCCTGTTCGGCGTCCAGGGCGCCTGCAAATATCCGATCTCGTGTTCAGAATACGCTTCCATCGCCCTCAAGGAGTTCGGCGCGCTTGAAGGCACGAAATTGGCGTTTTACCGTCTCATGAGCTGTCATTCTTTTAATAAGGCAAGTGATTAAATAAATCATGGAAAAAAATACGATTTGGTTTGTGGTGGTGTCCGTGGCGTTCCTTCTCCTGTGGTATAAATTCTTTCCGCCCGTTTCTCCTGTCCGGGTCCCTGCCAAACCCCCGATTTCCGCCGACGCAAAAGCTTCTGAACCCGCCGCCGCGTCCGGGGACCTCAAGTGGATGAAAAAGTCCGGCAAGATTGTTCCGGTCGAAGAGACCGAGAAAACCATCGAATCGGAATATTCCAAAGTGGTGATGGATTCCCAGGGAGCTTTCATTAAACATTGGTGGGTGAAGGAAGGCAACCGCACCGTGGACCTGGTGCATGAAGGCCAGCCCATGGAAACTTTTCCGAACGTGAACTTTGAGCAGGCGAAGGGAAGTTCTTCCGGGGAAGCGGAATGGAAGGCCGTTTTGCCCTCCGGGGTTGAATGCATCAAAAAACTTACGCTCTCCGCCGGATCGCCTTTTGCCGAGCTGACGCTTCAGTTTAAAAACCCTTCCAAGGTTCCCGCGGAGATCAGCGATTTGCAGATCGGGTGGGAAGGCGGATTGGGGACAGTCGAAAGTGAAAAGTCCGAGAACCTGCGCAACACCCGCGTGTTGGCCTATCCCACGCCTGAAAAAGAGGTCAAGGTTTTTAAAGCGGGGACCCACGAGCAGAATTATCACTGGGCCGGAATCGACAACCGATATTATTTCATGGCCATGTTCCCCGAAGGCAAGGATTTCAATGTCATCGAAGCCGAAAAAAGCAAAACCAATTTCGGGATGATCAAATTGAACGCCGCACCCTTCAAGCTCGCGCCCGGAGAATCCAAAAATTTCGCCATGAAAATATATGCCGGCACGAAGGGATACACCTATTTAAAATCCTGGAACATGGGATTGGAAAACGCCGTTGATTTCGGGTATTTCGGGTTCCTGGGCCGGGCGGCGCTCAAGGCAATGTATTCGGTCTATAAGGTGACGAAAAATTATGGGATCGCGATCATCTTGCTGACTCTCGGGCTTCAGGTGATTGTGTTCCCCTTGACTCTCTCAAGCTATAAATCGATGGCCATCATGAAACGGCTCCAGCCCAAGATGCAGGACATCCAGACAAGGTATAAGGACGATCCGAAACGGCTGAGCAGTGAAATGATGAGTTTATATAAAGAGGCGGGAACAACGCCTTTCAGCGGATGCCTGCCCATGATGATCCAGATGCCCGTGTTCATCGCCTTCTTCACGATGCTGAGGAATTCTTATGAGCTTCACGGCGCGCCCTTCGCAGGCTGGATCCACGACCTTTCTAAAGCAGATCCCTTTTATGTCCTGCCGGTCCTGACCGGAGCCATCATGTTTCTTCAACAGCGCGTTTCCGGGAGCAACACCACGGATCCCACGCAGAAACAGATGATGACCATCATGCCGATTGTCTTCACCTTCGTCTTCCTCAAAAGCCCCAGCGGTCTGGCTCTCTATTGGCTGACCAACAGCCTTGTCTCCATGACGGTCCAAACCTGGGCCAGCCGCAAATACGCCGCGCCTGCCGCTCCGGCCTTGGCCAGAAGATAATCCGGGATTCTAACGGTTCGTGATGATGATTTCGAGGCGCTCGGCGTCGGCGTCCGAAGAAGTGCCGTTGGTTTTGATTTCGGGGCGCGGGAGCAGAAGTTCGCTGGAGAGGCGGGCGGCAAAAATTTGGGCGCGCTCGCTGGCGGTCTCTGCATCTTTCGAAAAACATTCCACTCGGATCGGATAATTAAAATAATACCTTTTGACCCAGTCCGCCGCTTCCTTGAGGAGGTCGGCGCCTGAAGGCGTGATCGTTTCCTTTTCGCCGGGTTTTTTGGCGTCGAACAGGGGCGTCAGGGCGAGGCTGAGCACAAGGCCTCTCGATTCCTGATGAATGATCCCGTCAAATGAGAAGGGCTCTCCCACGAAATTCCGCCTTTGACCGCGCGTGTCTTTATAATTGATAACCATCGAATAGGTTTTTCCCACCGATATAATTTCGCCTCTGTCGCTTCTCCCATTCCACGGCAAAGAGCCGGGGGGCAGGGACTTTCCTGAAAATTTTCTGAAGGAGCGCCCTTCCGTGTCCGTCACCACCATTTCCCATCCAGGACCGATTTCCTGTGAAAGGGAGGGAGAAACGGCCAGAATTTCCCGGAGAGGATAAAAAACTTTCACGGGATCGCGGGCCAGTCTCACGCGCGAGGGCAAAATCGTTTTGTCGTTGTTCAAAAAATCCGCAAATCCCGCTCGGGGATTTCTCAAAGATTCCGGCTGGCGCTTGAGAGGTTCTTCTTCGACAATCAGGGCACCCTTCACCGCCTCATCCATTTCCATTTCTATATTCAACGGCGGCTTTTCGCTTTTGACTCCGGACTTGTCTCCCCCTTTGATGATCACTTCCGGCATCTGGCCTTCGCCCTGGGGCTGTTCTTTGGGCGCGGCGGCGAGAGCGAGTGAACTCATAAAACAAAGGCTGATCACTGATATTTTTTTCATGTGTTTCTCCTTCAATCCAATCTAAATCTAAATGTGATGACGCCCCACTGGTCCTGGTCCGCTCCGGCGAGAGGCGAAAATTTCCAGCGTTTGAGCGCTTCCAGAGCGCCGCGGTCCAGCTCTGTGTATCCTGATGTCCGCTCGATGACGGGATTCCCCGAAACATCGCCTGAGGAAGAAACATTGAACCGGATGGCGACGTCCGCTTCGATGTTTTGCGCTCTTGCCCATGCGGGATATTCCGGGACGAACGATTTAATGACTTTTCGCGACGAAAGAGGTCCGGTGATTTTGACTTTTTCCTTGGAGATCGTTAACGGCCCTGAATCCTGAGCCTTGGGTTTGACGGCCTGGGCTTCAATGACGGGTTTTGCCTGGCTTCTCACGACTTCCCTGGGAGCGTCCAGAGAAACAGCGCTTCCGCCTCGGGGCTGATATCCAAGCGGAGCGGAACTGGGTTTGGAATAGGAGGCTGGGGCGCGTTCCACGAGCCGTTCTCCGGATTGCGGGGACCGGGGCGCAAGGCTTTGACGCGGGATCGCCGAAACGTCCGCCATTTTCTCTGTGGCTCCCCGGTCAAGAGAAATGGAAGGCGCCTGCGGAACCTGAACGGCGCGTCGTCCCACTTCTTCGAGCTTGATGGAAGGGTCCCTTGCCAGAGGGACATTGGGTCTTTGAGATTGTGGAATTTTCGCGATGTCCGCGATCTTCGGAGCTTCCGCGTTTTTGTCCAGTTTGATCTGCGGCGCTTGCGCGTCCATCTGATATTTTTTTTCCATGAGTTTTTCGGGCTCCGCGATCTTGGGCTCGTTGGGGCGGACCTGGGGGATCACTTCGCGGATCTCAGGAGCGGCGGGCTTTTTAAAAATCGGGATCGCCATCTTGAGGAATTCTAAAGCGCTTTTGGGTTTCTGGACTTCCACAGGCGCCGGAGCGGGAGGGAGCTCGCTTTCAGGCGTGATCAGATCCACATTCTGGAGCTCAATCGGGGCCAGGCTGGCGGCTTTCTTTTGGTCGAGATGGATTTTCCACAAAACGCCGAAGATCATGGAGTGGAAGAGCGCCGCAATCACGAGCATTGCCCGGAGCCTGGAACGGTCCGGAACAAAAAATCCCTTCGGAGTGCCCCAGACGATTTGCCAGACTTGATAATTGGGAGCGGTTGTCACGGTTTGAGAGCGGCTCCGGGATTTTTGGGTTCGGTGGCGATCGCCATGGATTTGGCGCCGTATTCCTTGGCCAGCCGCATCACCATGAGGAGGTCCCCATGCAGGGATTCTTTGTCGGCGCGCAGGATCACATGCTTGGATTCCGATGACTGAATTTTTTTCTTGAGCGTTGAGTCCAGAGTTTGCGGAGTCACTTCCGTTTCGTTGACCGCCATTTTTCCGTCGGAAGTGAGGGTGACCGTGATGTTCTCTTTTTCTTCCCCTTCCTTCGTGTTGGCTTTGGGGAGGGTCACCTGAAGCGTGGGCTGTTCAAAAAGAGGCGCGGTGACCATAAAGATGATGACGAGCACAAGGCCCACGTCCACCAGGGGCGTGACATTGATCCCTGTGACAATGTCGTCTTGGTTGCCTGCTTGCATTCCCATGAAGGTTTAAGGTTTTGCGGCCGCGGGCTTCTCTTTGAGAGGCGGCGGAAACTGGATTGAGGCAAGCATCTTGTCATAAGCCGCGATCGCGATGGGCTGGTTCAGTTTTTCCTTGGACTGGTGCTGGATCAAAACTTCCAAAATGCATTTCTCTCCGTTCACAACGCGGATTTGCCGGAGGGAACGGGTGGCATAATTCCCGCGGGCGATTTCCGTGGTCCGCATCGTTTGGGTGGCCATAAAGGTGTCATAGTTCTCGCTCAGGATCTGGGCGCCTGTTCCCGTGATTTTTTTCAAGAGAGAGGGATAAGTGAGTTCTCCCTGAATTGACGGCGGAGATTCCAGAATGACGGAAAAGCGGAACCCTTCCCAGCGGCGGTCATCGTCCGGACCGGAGAAGACGAATCCGTTCTGGAGCTTCTGGCTGTTCCACGCGGAAAAAAATCTGAAGGTCATCCGCACTTTATTTTTGTTCACCGAAATTTCTTTGGCGCTGAAGAGAGAGTCCGGAATGGCGGGGATAAATTTTTTGAAAAAAACCTGGGGCGAGGTTCCGTTGATGGTTCGAATCTCGCTGATCGGAAGATTCAGCTCTTCTCCGTCGTCGGTTTTGATGGTGAGGAGCGCGTTATCTTTGTCTTCAAAAGTGCCTTTGAAAACGGCCTCGTCGCTGGTGCGGACCACCACGCGGTTGGCTTCGGTTCCCGCGGCGCGGGCAAAGGGGGATAGGCACAGGAGAGCCCAAAGAGGAGCGATCCGTCTGAGATTATTTTTTATCTTCATTTTTATCTTCGGTCTTATTGATGATGGCAATTTTTTTGGCTCCGACCTGTTTGGCAATGTCCAAAATTTCCACGATCTGTCCGACATGGTTGCTCTTTTCCGCCTGGAGAGTGACCAGTCCGTCTTTGCTTTTCGGGATGACGGTTTTAAGTTTGTCCGACAACGCGTCCAGAGAAGCGACGGCTTCGCCGTTTACGAGCAATCGTCCCTCAGCGCTCAGGGAAATCTGAACATTTTCATCCAGCGACGCTTTGCCTGTCGCCGCGCCCGCTCTGGATTCGGAAACCACAATGCCCGCCTGAAGCATGAAAGGGGAAACGGCCATGAAGATGATGACGAGCACGAGAGAAACGTCCACGAGCGGCGTCACATTGATGTCCGTGATCGCGTCCTGATCTCCGCCCTCGGTTGAATGGGCGCGGTCTTTGGAGCGCTGTCTCAGCGTCAGTTTGGACGATTCAGATTCCGATTCGTCCCGGCTGGATTGCCGCCGTTCGGGGCCCTGATAGCCGGGCGTCTGAATGTCGTCCGGAATGTTCAGCGACCCCCGTGCAGGACCACCAGAAGGCGGATGGAAGCAACCTCAAGGTTGGTGGCCATCTCTTTGACTTTCTTCGTGAAAACGTTGTAAACGACGACGGAAGGAATGGCGACGAGGAGTCCCGCGGCGGTTGCCACGAGAGCTTCCGAAATGCCGGCCGCGACAATCGCGGGTCCGCCGGTGCCGGAAGCGGCCAGATCATGGAAGGCCTTGATGATTCCGACCACCGTTCCGAAAAGACCGATGAACGGCGCCGTGTTCCCAAGCGTTCCCAAAATTCCGAGATATCGTTCCAGCACAAGGCGCTGTTCCATGCGCGCCGCGGTCAAAAGTTCGTCGAGCTCCACTTTGCTGCGGTTGCGGTTGGTGATGGCGGTCCGCACAATGTCGGGAATGGGCCCGCTCATGCCCTGCGTGGCCTGCAGGGCCTCTTCAGGTTTCCCCTGCGACACCAGGGCCGCGATTTTTCCCAGGAGTTCCAAAAATCTTTTCGGCGCGAACTGAACCTTCCGATAATACCACCACCGTTCCATCGCCACTGTCAAAGACAAAATCGAACAGCCGAGAAGAATCCACAGCGTAAAGCTCGCAAAAAATACTTTTACAAAATCTATCTCACCCAATGAAAACCTCCTTAAGGTTGGCCTGTCGTTTTAGACGCTTTTGGTTTCGCGCCGCCGGCCAAATAGGTGTCGCGCAGATATTTGGCCCTCTGTCTGAAGGATCCGGAAACCTGCGGGTTGCCGGACATCCGTCCGCCTTCTTCATAAACTGAAACCGCCTCTGACCAGGACTCTTTCTTCTCGTAAATTTCTCCCATCTGCCGGAACGCTTCAAGTTTCCAGGGAGAATTCCCGGCGACGGCGGCGGAAAGCTGTTTCAGGGTTTTGACCGCTTCGTCCAAATCGCCGTTCCCCTGATAACATTCGGCGATGATCGCGAGAGATTCATATTTCCGGTCGTCTCCCGCCGGAAGTTTGGGCTCCAAATCCTTGAGCACCAGGATCGCTTCGCCATAAAGCTTGAGATCTCTTTTTATTTTCCCGACTTCAAAGAGAGCGTCCTTGGCATAGGCGTCTTTGGGATAAGTCAAAGCGAGTTTGGAATAAGTGTCCGCGGCGTCTGACAAGTTCTGCATTTTCTTCTGAGCCAGGGCCATGTTGTTCAGTCCCGCGCTCGCGAACTCGCTCTCGGGATACTGCTGAACGAGAGTGCGATAAGATTCAACCGCGGCCTTATAATCCTGCGTGTTGAACTGCGAAGTCCCAAGGTGAAAGGACGCGGCGGGCGCAAATTCAGAAGTCGGGAAATTTTGGATGAACTGCTGAAAAGACGCGATGGCTTCAGGAAATTTCTTGAGCGTATAATTGCACTCGCCGGCATAGAATTGAGCTTCTCCCACATGGGCGCTGTCGGGATATTCCGTCGCGAGCCGTTCAAATTCTCTGACGGCCTGGGCATAATCCTTGGCATTGAAGTGTCTGCGCGCAAGGCGGAACTGGCATTCGGCTCCGGTCGCGGTTCTGGGAAGCGCTTCGATCAAATCCTGCAGGAGTTTTACGCCCCGCGATTTTGCGGCCGCGCCTGTGCGGGCTTCCAGTCTGTCCAATGAAGCTTCCACCAGATCCAGAGTGGCTCCGACTTTCGCGTCGTTCGGATATTTTCTCAGGAAAGCGTCCATCTCCGTGAGCGCGTTGTCGTCGTTGCCGGCGTTGTAATACGACTGGCCGATCCGCATGTTCGCTTCCAGGATGCCCTTGTTGTTGGGATAGCGCGAGATGATCCGGCGATAGGTCTCGATCGCCTTGTCATATTTCTGGGCGCGGAAATAAGTGTCCGCGATCTGGAAGGCGGCTTCTTCCGTGCGTTCGTGCTGGGGAAATTTGTCGGTGAGGCTTTCCCAGGCCGTGATGGCTTGCGTGTAATATTCCTGGCGGTAATAGCAGAGCCCCACGCGATAGAGCGCGTCCGGGATGTCTTTGGACGAAGGCGACTGCTGTATGAATTTTTCATACGCTTCCATCGCTTCCATATATTTTTTCTGGTTGAACAGCGCGTTGGCCAGCTCAAAATCGCTGGAGGCCATCACGGGCGCGGCAACGCCTTCGGGGAGGCGCACTTCGGAAATTTTTTGTCTCTGCTTCTGAGCTTCGTCGAAGTTTCCGAGCTGGAAATTGCACCACGAGAGGCCGTCCCTCGCCTGAATCGCGACGGGCTGATTGGGATAAAGCGTCACGATGCTGTCGAAAACATTGATGGCTTCGCGATAGAGTTTCTGACGGTAATAAGAATCCGCGAGATAAAGCTGGCTATATGCCCGCCACTTGGACTCAGAGGGCGGAAGGGATTTCAGGATATAAGTGTAGCCCGAAGTGATCTGGCCGTAGCTTCCCTGGTTATAGCGCACGCGGTTCAAAAGGCCCAGAGCGGATTCTCCGAGCTCGGTTTTGGGCGCTTTGTCGAAGGCCTGCTGATAATCGTTTGCGGATTCTTCGGATTTCCCGAGGATGGCATAGGCGTTCCCCATGAGGAGATAGGCCTGGGGGACCCACTGATGGAACGGATGCCAGTCGATGAATTTCTGAAAGAGGTCGGCCGCAATCGGATAATTTTTCTGCTGATACGTCACCCACGCGAGTTTGAACTTGGCGTTCGCCGTGATCGGGGCGTTCGGCATGAGCGAGATCAGCTGGCCGAAAGCGAAACTCGCTTCCTTATATTGTCCTGAGAGGCGATAGGTCTCCGCGATCAAGTATCGCGCCAGAGAAGTGTATTCCCCGGACGGATAGGCGTTCAAAAACATGTTGAAGCTTTCGCGCGCCGAAGGATAATCTTCCTTCATGAAGTTTCCGGCCGCGATGCGATAGAGCGCGGCTTCCTTGAGATTGCTTTGCGGGAAATTCTTGATGAATTTTCGGAACTCCTGGATGGCTCCGGGATAATTCCCGGACTGCATGAACGCGTCGCCCATGAGGAACGCCGCGGTTTCCGCGAAACGGCTGTCTTTGAAATCTTCCACGAGCTTTTTAAATTTCGCGGTGGCGGCGAGATTTTTGTTGAGCTTCACGAGGGACTGGCCGCAATAAAAGAGGGCTTCGTCCGTATTAATTTTTTCCAGATATTTTACGGCCTCGTCATATTTTCCTTCCTGATAACGGATGATGCCGAGGATGAACTGCACCTGCGGATGTTCCGTATACGAGGGATAGGTGGTGATCAGTTTTTTAATCTCAAGTTCCGCGCTTCCGAAATCGCCGCCGGGGATATAGCACTGGGCGGAACCCAGGATGCTTTCTCCGGTGAGATAACTTTGCGGGTAATCTTTCTGGATTTTCTTGAAATGTTCGAGGGCGGAGGGATAATCGCCGATGTTGTAATAACATTCCGCGATCCGGAGGAGAGCCGTGTCGTTGAGCCCGACTTTTTTATGGTCGGAGAGGACGAGCGTATATTGGTCGATGGCTTCGGAAAAGGTCGCCTGGTCGATCGTCTCCATGTCTTTCGGAGCGGAGGCTTCGCCGGAAACGGTGGCGCCGATGTTCTTCAGTCCGTCCAGGCCTTTTTTCAGGCCTTTGCCCATCAGTTTGAACCCGCCCTTCTTCCGTTTTTTCCATCCGGATTCGTCGGGGGGATTGCCGGCCTTGAAATCGCTGATCGCCTGCTGATAAATCGCTTCCGCCAGCATGAACTGCGCGTCGCCCGAGAGAGGGCTGTCGGGATAATTGAAAAGAAAAGTTTGATACGCTTTCCAGGCCGCGATCTTTTTGTCTTTTTCCAAAAAGAGTTTTGACCCCAGCTTGAACTGTTCCACTTCCGGCAAAACCAGATTTCTTGATGTCAGTTCCAGGTCATCATACGATTCCGAATGGAGCGGGGAGGAAACCGGATTTACGACGAAGAAAACCAGCATCGCGGCGCTTTTGCATGCCGCAGGATTGAATCTAAATTTCATTGCATCCGAATTCTAACAGAAGTTCCATTTTTTGTCAATTTGATAAAAAACTTTGCTTTTGTTTATGAATTTTTACAGCCTTGCCTGTGGACCAGGCGATCCGTTCACCCATTTTGTTCTCCTTATATAAGGAAGCCCGCATTTCCACGATCTTGCGGTTCTCCGAAACGATTTCTCCGTAGGCATAAATTTTGTCTTTGACATAAGCCGGTTTCACGAAACGGACCGTCATTTCGGCCGTCAGAGCGCCGCCTGAAACAATCCAGGCCAGCCGCGTCATGGCTTCGTCCAGCAGTGTGGCCACAATTCCGCCGTGCACGATTCCTTTCCATCCCTGGAATTTTCTCTGCGGCGAGAAAACCGCATGGCAGGTTCTTCCGTCGATGATCCACTGGAGGTCCAGGCCTTCCTTGTTGTCGTCGCCGCAGGCAAAACAATAATGGTCGTCGATCAGCTCCAGGTCAGACACGGATGCCAAGTTCCCGTTCAACCAGAGCGCGGAAAGCCCTCTGCAGAGTTTTCGTGACGGGCCCTGGCCGCCCGTCTCGGATTTTTTGGGAATTCACTTGGGTCACCGGCATCGCTTCCATTGTCGTGCTGGTGAGGAAAACTTCGTCTGCGGAAAAAACTTCCTTCTCGTGAATTTCGGTTTCCAGAACGCGGATGCCGATTTTTTTCGCGAGCTCAATCAACGCATGGCGGGTGACTCCGTCCAGGATCCCGCAGGACAACGACGGCGTTTTGAGCACGCCGCGCTTCACGATGAAAATATTGCTGATGGTTCCTTCCGCCAGATATCCGTCGAGGTTTAAAAAGACGCCTTCGAACGCATGGCTCTTGAGCGCTTCAATTTTAGCCAAAATTCCGTTCAGGGAGTTGGTGTGCTTGATCGCGGGGCTGAGGGATTTCACGTGGTTTCGGCGCACTTTCACGATGGCGACTTTGACGCCCTTCTCCCAAAGTTCCGGCAGATCCTGCCTCACGGGAGTTGCGATCCCGGTGAGAGTCGGGTGTTTGGCCGTTGAGGGATCATAGCCCAGCTCGCCCACGCCTCTGGAGATCGTGACCCGAACCAAAGCCTCTTTCAGCCCGTTGGCCTGGGCTGTCTTGCGGCAGACTTCCGTCAGAAATTTATGGGACCAGGGAATTTTCATGTGGATGGATTTCAGGGATCCGTCCAGCCGTTTCCAGTGCCCTTCGGGCCGGAAAATTTTTCCCTGATAAACCCGCACCGCTTCATAGACCCCGTCGCCATAAATGAATCCGCGGTCGAGCGCTGAAACTTTCGCTTTTTTAACGGGGACGAGAGATGTGTTGAGCCAAATTTTTTTCATGATTTTGTTTTCCGATATTCTTTTCTTTCCTGAGCGATCGACGGCCTTAAATAAAGCGGGAGCACTTCCTGCCACGAACCTTTCTTGCCTCGGCCGCGTTCCAAGGCCAGGGCCCCCAAAATTCCAGCCCGGGGCTGGATGGAACCCTCTTCTATCAATGATATCTTTCCTCTCGGCTCTCTTGCAAGCTCCCTTTCAATTTTCTTTCTTGCGGCCACGCGATATCTCCCCAACGGCCGGCTGGAGCCGGGCCTGAAAACGCCGACATAAACATCGTCGCCGATCGAGGGAATCAGAATCATTATTTTTTTGGCCCGGACATTCTCCGGAGCGGCTTGTCTGGCCAAAATTTCAAAGACGGGGACCCCGATCAGGGGGATTTTAAGGCTCTGCGCGAGAGTGCGCGCGAAAGAGAGGCCCACTCTCAGGCCCGTGAAGCTTCCCGGCCCCGTGCACACGGCAATGCGCTTGAGCTCCTCAATCCGGACCCCGCAGCTCTCCAGGAGAAAGCGGCAGGTGTCCGCGAGGATGTCCGAATGTCTCGGGCCCGCGTCGATAAAAATCTCGCCCATCACATGGGCATTGTTCAGGAGGGCGGCGCTCATGGTTTTCCCCGAAGTTTCGACGGCGAGACTTATTTTTTGATCTTTTTTTTCCATGGTTTCGCTCCGGATATTTTCAGGCGTCTTTCGTTCGGCGACAACATTTCAAATTCAATCCGCAGCGCGTGTTCCGGGATCAGTTTTTTGGATTTGTCCGCCCACTCAACAGCCACGGCCCATTTTTTTCCGAGCCAATATTCTTCCAATCCCAGATGCAAGGTTTCCGTCGGGCTCAGGCGATAAAGGTCCGCGTGGCAGAGGGGAATTTTTCCGTCATATTCCTGAATAAGCGAGAAGGTCGGGCTCCGGACTTCCTCGGGCTGATTCACCTTGAGTCCCTTGGCCAGGCCCTTCACAAAATGGGTTTTTCCGCTCCCAAGGTCTCCGATCAAAGCAACAACATCTCCCGGGCCGAGTTTTTCCCCCAAATTTTTTGCGAATTTGAAGGTCTCCTCCGGAGATTTCGTGACAAACAATAATTCAAAAGTGTTTAAATCTTTCATTCTTGATCCGCATTGCTTTGCCATTGTCCAATAATCGAATCCCATTTTTTTTATCGGTTATTTTTCCAAATATATAGGCCCCCGGAATTTTTTTCAGGACTTTTTCGGCGTTGCTGGCCGGAACCGTGAACAGCAATTGATAGTCTTCTCCGCCGTTCAGGATATAATCATAAGGCAAGGCGCCGTTTTTTTTGCAGAACCAGGACAAGGCGGGATGAATGAGCGTTTGAGAGAGATCGCATTCTATTCCGACAGCGCTTTGACGGAACAGAATCTCCAGTGAAGTCCGCAAATCATCGGATGTGTCCAACATTGATGTGGAAAATATATCCACATTTCCCAGAATTTCACCTTCCTTGAGTTTCGGAACGGGACGGATGTGACAGTTGGCGAGAAATTTCGCTTCTTTAGACGATAAAATGGATTCCCTTTGGAGGAGTTCCATGCCTGCCATCGAGAGGCCAAGGGGGCCTGTGCACCCCAAAAGGTCGCCTTTTTTGGCTCCCGAGCGCAAAACCGGATTGTGGGTAACTATTTCACCGACGAGAGTAATAGAAATTATTGTTTTATCAGATCGAATTGTATCACCACCAACCACTGAAAAGCCCAAATTCCTCGTTAGTTTTGAGATTCCCCTGGCAACATTTTCCACAGTATCCACAGAGATATCCCCACGCCCCCCGAATGTCAAAAGAGCCAGGATGGGTCTTGCTCCGCCCATGGCGGCAAGGTCTGAGAGGTTGACGGCCATGGCTTTCCACCCAAGGCCCTGCCAAACTTCCTTTTCGCTGAAATGGCGCCTCATCCAGTCCAGACGGAAATGGGTGCCCTCAACCAGAGTGTCCGTCGTAAACGCCAGGCGCGAGGGCGTGGTAAAATTAACCACAGCCGTATCATCTCCCGGGCCGACTAATAGTTTGTGAGGAGCAGGAATTTTGGGGGACCCCAATATTTTTTGGACTCGGCGGATGGTTTCCCATTCCCCGATTTGCGAAAGGCGGGTCATGGATTGACCTTAAAAATCACGGACAATCTGAGCGAGGAGTTTGGATCCGACAGGGAGAGCGGATTCGTCCAAATTGAATCCCGGGTGGTGCCAGGGGGCTGTGGTTTTGAGTCTTTGGCTTCCTGTTCCCACATAAATGAAACATCCGGGCGAAAATTTAAGATATTCCGCAAAATCTTCCCCGCCCATGGAGGCCTGTTCAGGTTCATGGATCAGGTTCATGGGCAGAATTTTCTCCGCCGATTTTCGGGCATGCAGGGCCATTGTTTTATCGTTGGAAAGGACAGAGCCCAGGACTTCATAATTCAAAACATATTTGGCGCCGTGGGCCTTTGTGATGCCGTCCAGAGTTTGGCGGATCAGTTTCGGGATCAAAGCGTGGGTTTTTTCGGAAAGCGTTCTCACGGTTCCTGTGAGCGTTGCCCGTCCGGCAAGGATGTTATATCGCGTGCCGGCGTTAAAAGTTCCCACGGTCAGCACCGCGGGGTCCACGGGATCCACTTTTCTGGAAACGATCATCTGGAGCGACTGCACCGCTTCGGACGCGATCGCGACCGCGTCTTTGCCTTCATGAGGATAAGCCGCGTGCCCGCCCTGCCCCATGATTTCGATTTCAAATTTATCCACCGCCGCCATCAGGGGCCCGCTCTTGATGGCCACGCTTCCCGAGGGAAAACGGGGGTTCACATGCAGGCCGAACGTCGCCTCCACCCTGGGATGATTCATGATCCCTTTTTTGATGAGTTCCAGCGCCCCTCCCGCGCCCTCTTCGTTCGGCTGGAATATAAATTTAACGGTGCCGGAAATATTTTTGTCATCCTTCAAGATCATCGCCGCGCCCAGGAGCATGGCGACATGAGCGTCGTGCCCGCAAGCATGCATCACGCCGGGAATTTTGGAAGCATAGGAAGATTTCGAAATTTCCGTGAGCGGAAGCGCGTCCATGTCCGCCCGGAGCGCCACGCAGGGGCCCGGCCCCCGTTTGATTTCCCCCAACACGCCGGTTTTGCCGACGCGCTTGTGAGGGATCCCAAGGGATTTCAGCACCCGCTCAATCACTTTCGCCGTCTTGAACTCGTTGTTCCCGAGCTCAGGATATTGATGAATTTCCCGTCGGATTTTTGTGACAAAGTCCAACAAACTTTTTTCAGTCATATTATGGATTATACCTAATCTGCAATGATGCGCGGAAGCTCCTGCCAGGGCAGAGCTAAAATGTTCGGCGAAAGCTGCACAGGGCGCGGGGTGCGGCAGACGACATATCCTTTTTTAGCTTCCGGGTATTCGTTAAAAAAAGTTTTCAAATGTTTGGCGTCCTTTTCCGACGGAGTTTCCGACCATTTTACTTCGATCGGGATGAGCTCAGCTCCCCGGCGGAGGAGCCAATCCACTTCCGGGCCGTTGGGGTCTCTCCAAAAGTGGAGACGGTCGATTTGCGGAGCGCTGCGCGCGAGACGGATCAATTGAAGCCCCACCCATTCCTCGAAAATGTCTCCCACGCGCGAAGGAACAAGCTTCGGCGGTTCTTGTGCCGCGACGCGCCGCACCCCGCAATCAAAGAAAAGATATTTGTGGGACCTTGTCAGCTTCTTGCGCGTCTTGCTCTGCGTCCAGGGGTCAACTCGGTGGACGATGAGACAGTCTTCAAGGATCTCATAAAACGACATGATCGTCGTGCGGGCCACTCCGATGTCCTGCGAAAGCTTGTTGAAGTTGACCGGTCTCCCTGACTCAGCGGCGGCGAGTTCAAGGAAACGCGCGAAAGATGCCAGGTTCCTCACCAGCGCTTCAGCCCGAACCTCTTCTTCAAGATAGGTCGTCACGTACGAACGCAAATCAGATTCCTGGTCCTCAGGGTTTTGGATCAAAGCAATTCCTGGGAGTTCACCGAACAAAAGTCGATTTTCAAGATTGACTGCGGGAGTTTCGGCCACCGTGAAGGGGTCCAGATAAATGGCGACGACTCTTCCAGGCAAGAGATTGACAGCCGGACCTCGCCGCAGTTTGCGGGCGGAAGAGCCCGTAAGTATAAACTGCGCTTTTTTTCTGTCGATCAAATCCTGGATGGAATCCAAAAGGATTGGGACTTTTTGGATTTCATCGATGCAAACGATCGGCAGTTGCACCCCTGAACCTACAGCCAGGGCGGAAATTTCTTTTTCCAGCAGGGACAAATCTTTTTCATACCGCTGGCGTTCTGTGGGATTAACGAGAGAAATCTTCATCTGGCACTTGATTTTATCCATCAAGGTTGTTTTTCCAGTTTGACGCGGTCCCAAAAGCAAAATACTCTTGCCGCGTTCGAGCGAATGCTGTAAAAGCTCTGATATTTGACGATTTATGTATACCATTATGTCAATAGTAGCAGAAATATGTATAGTATACAATCATATTTATTTAAAATGAGGTGATTGGAGGGTCTTTGGGGAGGGACTATTTTTGTAGAATTTTCCCAAAAGCTCCCGGCATGTTTTCCGCAATGTCTCCCGCTGTCATGGCGATTTGAGTTTTTTCTTTTGCGGCCAAGTCTCCCGCAAGGCCGTGAACATAAACCCCCGCGCAGGCGGACTTGAAAATGGCTTCAGGGCCTTTAATGTTAAGGATAAGCGAGGCGATCACGCCGCTCAAAACATCTCCGCTCCCGCCGCGGGCCATGCCGGGATTTCCGGTCGGGTTCACGCATGTTTGATTCCCGTCGGAGATCACGGTCCTGCGGCCTTTGAGAACGCAGATGACTCTGAAAAGTTTAGCAAATTTCAGGGCCGTCTCTTCCCGCGCCGCCTCAATCCGGTTGACGCTCATTCCCAAGAATTGCGACATTTCTCCCGCGTGAGGAGTGACGACGACGGGGATTTTTATTCGTGGCAAGATCTTGTTTTTGGAGCAGGCCAAAAATCCGTCGGCGTCCAGGATGACGGCTTTGAGAGTTTTGCAATCGTTTAACGATAAAAGAAAAGTTTTAACAAATTTTGCCGTCTCAGAATTTCTCGAGAGTCCCGGCCCGATCACAAGGGAAGTGATTCTTCGTCTCCTTATGTATAAAAGAAGCGGATTTTTTGCTTTGGATGAAATTCCGCCTTGTGTGTTTTCAGGAAGGCCCAAAGTCATGGCTTCGGGGCGGACATGTTTGGCCGCGGCAGGCTGTTGGCTTTTGGGAACTGCGAGAGTCACGAGCCCGGCTCCGCTCCGAAGGGCGCCGTGGGCCGACAAAATTCCTGCTCCTGCCATGCCTCTGGAACCGGCAATGATCAAGACATGGCCGAAATCACCCTTCCGGCTGTTCGCGGGGCGGCGGATCAGCCAGCTTCTGACGATCTCAGCGGATAAAAGTCGCGACCGCGAGGGCATATTCGTCCGTGTGAGAAAGCGAAAGGTGAATTTTCTTTTCGTATTTCTTGAGCCGTTTGGACAGAGAAACGGAAGGCCTTCCGCTGGGGGCCCGGGCCACGCCGATCTCCTTGTGCGCGATCCCTTTCACCTGAACTTCCGAGAGAGCTTTCCAGACCGCTTCCTTGGCGGCGAAGCGCACGGCATAATGCTGGGCAGAATTTTTTTTTCCGCCGCAATATTTTATTTCAGAAGCCGTGAACACGCGCTCCAAAAATCTGGGATTTTTTATGGACGCAGCGATGCGCTTCACATCCACGAGGTCGGTGCCGACAGAGAATTTTATGGGCATGATTTAATTCTACAAAAATCGGCGCGCTTCCACTTGCGCGGGCGCTCGCAAATTTGTTAATGTCATAAGAGTTCATGAAGATTCGCTTAAGAAAATTTATTGCGTCCGCAGTCCTCGTCAGCTGGGTTTTACTCTCTTTCCATCTGCACAAGCCGCACCTGACAGACCTCCACCCCGCGCACGAATCGTGCCAGGTTTGTCTCCACGCTTCCAAACTTTCACAGCAGACTCTCACTCCGTCCGCGGCAGTGCTTCAGCTTGAACATCTGGACCCTCAGCCCGTTCCTTTTTTCTCTCAGCGCGTTTCATCTCTTTCCATTCATCTCTCAAAGAATCCCCGCGCGCCTCCGCTATAAATCTCCCGTATAAAATAGACACACCTCGCGTTTGAATCAGCGGCGCGACATTTTAAAGGAGGATTTATGAGGCAAATCAAAAATATTTTGACTGTTCTGTTGTTTTCCGTTTCCGCGACATCATTATTCGCCGAAGGCATCGACGCGGGTTGGCTCCGGACCAAAACTTTTTCCAACGCGCTTAACCCCAACATCAGCCTCATCGGGGACTTCACAGGCGTTTCCGGCCCCATGAAAGACACCAAAGCCAACCGGCTTTCTCTCCGGGAAACGGAGCTTGGGCTTCAGGCTTCCGTCGATCCTTATGCCCGTGCGGATTTTTTCGTGAGTTTCCCTGAAGGGGAAGCGGTGGAGCTTGAAGAAGGATATGTGACTCTCCTGAGCCTGCCCTGGAACATCAAGGCGCGCGGCGGAAAATTCCGGCCCAATTTCGGGAAGATGAACATGATTCATCCCCACGAACAGCCGCAGGTGAACCAGCCGCACCTGATCACTCAGTTCCTGGGCGAGGAAGCTCTCAACGACACGGGCGCGGAAGTGAGCCGCATATTCGCTCCGTTCGGGATTTTTACGGAACTTTCTTATGCGTTCCTGAACGGTTTGGGGAAAGCCGAAAAAAAGGACCCAACCACCACCACCGTCACCGACACCAGCGGCAACACGGTGACCGTGACTGTCAAGGAAACAGACAACCAGCCTCAAAGACAGATCCGCAACTTCGCTCACATTGCGCGCGTGAGATTTTATGGGGACCTCACGGACTCGGCGAATGTCGAGCTTGGGTTTTCAGGGCTTCTGCACCAGCCGAAAGAGTTTAAAGAAACCAAAATGGCCGGAGCCGATCTCACATTCCGCTGGAAACCTCTTCAGGAAGGGCTTTATCGTTCATTCATCTGGAGGACCGAAGGATTATATTCCGACAGAAAACTTCTTCAGGAAACCAGCGCCCTCACAGGCGCGGTCACGACTCCGGCAAGGCAGCTTCACCGCCGGGGAGTTTATTCCTATGTTGAGTTTCAGCCCCTCCAGAGATGGAAAGTGGGCGTGCGCGGAGATTATGTCGAAAATCCGGAAAAATCCGATGAAACCATAACCCTGCAGGACGGCACATCCAGAACAGTCGGGACCTCCATCACGCGGGCTGTCTCGCCCTATGTCACATTCACTCTCAGCGAGTTCAACCGGTTCCGCCTGCAATATGAAAACAAGACTTTGCCCGGCGATGACACGGAACACCGCGTTTTCTTCCAGTGGACGGTCATCCTCGGGCCGCACGGCGCTCACGCGTTTTGATAAGGATAAAATAAAATGAAAAAAATAAATCTGGTCGCGGCTCTCTTGTTCTTGTCTTCGTCCCTCTGGGCCAAAACACTGAAGGTCGTGACGACCACGGCAGATCTCGCCGACATTGTCCGCCAGGTTGGGGGCAGCCTTGTTCAGGTGGATGCTTTGGCTTCGCCCATGCAGAACCCTCACTTCGTGGACGCAAAGCCGTCTTTGATCGTGAAAGTGATGAAGGCGGACCTTTTTGTGGAGACGGGGATGGATCTGGAAATCGGGTGGGCGCCTCTGCTCTTAACTTCCTCAGGGAACCGGAAAGTCCAGCAGGGAGCGGAAGGCTTTTTGGATTGCTCTTCCGCCATTTCTCCCCTTGAAGTCCCCGTCAAAGCGGACCGATCCATGGGGGATGTGCATCCGATGGGGAACCCTCATTATATGCTGGACCCGGAAAATTCCGGACTCGTCGCCAAACTCATTGTGGAAAAAATGTCCACACTCTTTCCCGAGAACGGCGATCAGTTCCGGAAAAATCTGGCCGCATTTGAGGAGCGTTTGAAAGCCTCCATGAAAAGCTGGGAGAAAAATCTCGCTCCATATCAGGGAAAAAAGTTTGTAAGCTATCACAAAGTGTATCCCTATTTCGCCAAACGGTTCGGACTGGCTGCTTCCGGAGAAATTGAGCCCAAACCGGGAATCCCGCCCACGGCGGTCCACACGGCGGACCTGATCGAGATCATGAAAAAAAACCAGGTGGGGATCATTCTCACGGAGCCCTGGCACGAGAGCCGGACCTCGGAATCTCTGGCGAGACAGACGGGCGCGAAGGTTGCGGTCATGTGCCTTTTCCCGGGAACGGTTCCTGAAGCGAAGGATTATTTTTCCATGATGGACTATAACGTAAAAAAAGTCGCGGAGGCTTTGTCTGGAAAATAAGCCCCTCATCAAACTCACCGACGTCGATCTCGGATATCACGGCAAGCCCGTGATCCGCCGTCTCAATTTTTCCGTCAACCGCGGAGAAAGTCTTGGCATCGTGGGTCCCAACGGGTCCGGAAAAACGACGCTCATGAAAGCGCTCCTCGGCCTGGTTGAGCCGGACGCTGGAACGGTTTGGACCGACGGCGCCATGCGTTTCGCTTATGTCCCCCAGACAGAAAATTTCGGGATGGTTTTGCCGCTCACCGTCCGCGAAGCCGTTTTCCTCGCCCTGAGGTCCCGCAGGATGGCGGGGCGCATCAGTTCCGACGAGAAAAAGGCCGCGGAACACGCGATTGAACGCGTCGGGATCTCGCGCATCCAGCACCAGACGATTCAGGAATGTTCCGGGGGCCAAAGGCAAAAAACACTGCTCGCCCAGGCCTTGTCGCAAAAACCGGACGTCCTGCTTTTGGACGAGCCCACCAAGGGCCTTGATGTGGCCGCGGAACACGATCTCCTGCAGTTGATCGAAGGCCTCAAACGCGAAGAAAAACTCACGATCCTTTTCGTGACGCACGTGCTGCACATCCCGCTCAACTATATGGAAAGGATTTTGGTCCTCAGCCAGGGCGTGGGCGTCATTGCCACTCCCGACGAACTCGTTCACACCAAACGCCTCGAAGAAATTTACGGCGCGCCTTTCATCCTGGCTGAATCGAACGGCATGCGCTGGGCCACGCCGCTGAGAGGGGAACGATGAATCCGTTTTCTCTTCCGTTCATGCAATATGCCCTCGCTTCCAGTCTTCTGGCCGGGACCGCGCTTTCCCTGATCGGCATCTTTATTCTGTCCACGCGCGTTTCGTTTTTGGGGCTGGCCGCGTCCCAGCTCGCGGCGCTGGGCGCCGTCATCGGAGCGCTCCTGGGATTTCACTATGGCGAACACGGCTTCGCGCTTGCTTCCGTCGGAGCGGGCCTCATCCTGCTCCACCAGATTTCCAAATCTCCGAGGGTCCCGCAGGAAATATGGATCGCTTCCCTTTATATCTTCGGAGCCGCCGCGGCCGTTCTCCTCCTCGCCAAAGCGCCCCAGGGCGAGGCTCACACGATGGACGTTTTCTTCGGAAATGTTTTGTCGCTCGGCATCACGGAGGTCTGGGAAGGGCTTTCAATTCTGCTCCTGACCGTTCTGCTTTTATCGGGATGGTTTCACCGCTGGATCTGGATCGCGTTCGATCCCATGGCGGTGAATGTCGCCAAGATAAACGTGGATCTCTGGAGCCTGCTTTTCTATACGCTTTTCGCTCTCTCCATGACGGTGGCGATCCACATCTTCGGCGTGCTCCTCGCGTTCACCTATCTTCTCCTTCCCGGAGCGATCGCGCTTCTATTGTTCCGCAGGATCGCCAGCATTTTTATTTTTATTCCGGCCTTCGTCGCCGGCCTCACCGTCTCGGGATTTTACGGCTCTTTCCGCCTCGATTATCCGACCGGCCCTTTCATCGCTTTTCTGCTCGCCGCCGCTGCCCTCCTCTGCGGCATTTATCGCCGCTGGGCGCGCCCGTCCTGACCGGCGCTTATCATTTCCGTTGTTTGACATCCGTCGATAAAATCAATTATACTGTGCACAATGGATCAGCAATTGATCGTTGCGATTCTGGTGGTGAGCCTCGCTCTTTTCTTTAATTTTTCAAACGGCTTTAACGATTCTGCGACCCAGGTCGCGACCGTCATCGCCTCAGGCGCTCTCACTCCAGAAATTGCCCTCACCTTGGCGGCCCTCTCCGATTTCGCGGGTTCCTATTTTCTCGGCACCAGCGTCGCCAAAACCATCGGGAAGGGCATCGTGGACCCCGAGCTCATGCAGTCCTCCCAAGTGGGTATCTTCGTTGTCTATAGCGCGCTCCTGGGCGCTCTCACCTGGAATCTTCTTTCCTGGCGTTTTTCATTTCCTTGTTCCAGTTCTCATTCTCTGATCGGCGGACTCCTCGGCTCTTTCGTCGCGGGCTGGGGCATCAAACCCGTTCACTGGGCTCTCGTGGCCGAAATCATCATCGTTATGCTCGTTTCGCCCATCGTCGTTTTCATCCTCACTTATTTTTTCACCAAACTGACTTTTTTCTTCTCGAGTTATTCGAGCCCCAAAGTGAATGGATTCTTTAAAAAGATGCAGGTTTTTTCCCTGATCGGCCAATCTCTTTCTCACGGAGCCAACGACGGACAAAAAACCATGGGCGTGATCGTTTTCGGGCTCCTGGCCTTGAATTATCACAACCCCGTCCTGGACGGCGGATTCATTCCGAAATGGGTGGCGCTGGCCTGTTCTCTCGCGATTTCTTTCGGCGTGTTTTTCGGCGGCTGGCGCATGGCCAGAAAAATCGGCTCGGGCTTTTTCCGCGTCCGTCCCATCCACGCTTTCGCTTCGCAGTCCGCTTCCGGCGCCATCATGTATGCCGCCTCCGTCCTGGGATTTCCGATTTCCACCACGCAGGTGATGACGTCTTCCATCCTGGGCTCCGGCGCGGCGTTCCGTCCCAAAGCGGTCCGCTGGGAACTCGCGGCCGACATGGTGACCGCCTGGCTCATCACCATCCCCCTTTCCGCCGCGGCTTCCGCGATATATTTTTATGCCGGAAAAATAATTTTTGGGCAAAGGATAGGATAATCCCATGTGGCCATTTCCCAAGCGATATGATTTCTACAAAATGCTTTCCGACCAGGCTCTCAAAGTCGAAGAAGGCATGACTGCGCTTTTGGAATTCATGCAGGACGCGACTCCCGCAAAAGCTCTCCGCGTGGAGACCATCGAGAAAGAAGCGGATGAACTTCGCCGCATCCTCATTGACGGCCTCAACCGCACCTTCGTCACTCCTGTGGACCGCGAAGATATTTTCGCCCTGTCCCGCACCATCGACGATGTCTGCGATTACGCCAGGTCCACCGTCGCGGAAATGACGCTTTTTGAAGTTCAGCCGAACGATCACCTGAAAAAAATGGCCGAGATCCTCACCTCCGCCGCCGCCGACGTTTCTGCGGCCGTGGGGTTCATGAAGAACGATCCCAAAGCCGCGACCGACCACATTGTCCGCGCGAAAAAAACCGAGAACCGGATGGAGCGGCTTTATCGCGAAGCCCTCGCGGAACTCTTTAAAGAAAAGGACGTCATTCAAATTTTAAAATTGAGAGAAATCTATCGCCACATGTCGAACGCGGCAGACCGCTGCGACGAATCGGCGGACATCATCGGAGATATTCTGGTCAAAACCGTTTGAATAAAAAAAGCCTGGCGTTTAAATTCACCGTTTTCGCGGTCCTGGCCGTCGTGGGCCCCGCCGCCGCGATCGCGATCAGCCTGATTTTAACCGGACGAAAAGCCCTCACCGATTCGATTTATATCCAGCAGTCCCAAACCGCTCAGCGCATCGCCAACCGCGTTTCCATTCACCTCGACAATGTTCACTCCGTCCTTTCCATCGCTTCCAAAGAGCCCGGGCTTTCCGCCATGAGGCCGGCCAGGCAGGAAGAGTCTTTGCGCCGTCTCCTCAGGTGGCAGCCCACTTTTAAAGAGGCCATTCTCCTCAACGCTTTCGGCATGGAGACCGCCAAACTCGTGAGTCAGGACAACAAGTTTGTTCCCGGGCGCCTGATCTCCCGAAAGAGCCGGCCTGAATTCCAGGACGCGATGGCGGAAGGGCTTGCGGTCGCGAGCGAACCGTTTTTCGGCGGGGACAGGATGCCGTATTTTTTTGTGAGCTGTCCCACTTATGGACGCCGCGGCGTGCTCGTCGTGAAGGTGCGTCTCGACAGCCTCTGGGACGTGGTCAAACAAATCGCGGATCATCAGGGGGACACGGCCTATATCATCGACAGCAAAGGATATCTGCTCGCTCACCCGGTCCCTGAAAAAGTTCTTTCGCACACCAACATGGACGGGCTGTCCCTCGTGAAAGCGTTCAAAAGCGGCAGGACCGGGCGCTCTTCTTTCGGCGTGCACGAAAACGATGTTCATGAGAACGTCGTTTCCGTAGTCGAAGCCGTGCCGAACCTGGACTGGGGCGTGGTGGTTGAAACTCCGGAATCGAAGGCCTATGCTCCGATCCGCACGATGGAAAAAGCCGTGATCAAATGGACCGCAATTTCGATGTGTATTATTTTGGCCCTGGCGCTTTGGCGCGTGAGGCAGATCGTGAAGCCCGTGGAGCTTCTTGAAGAGGGCGCGCGGAAAATCGCGCACGGGCACCTGGATCTGGACCTGGATATCCACACGGGCGATGAACTTGAACACCTCGCGGGGTCTTTCAAACAGATGGCGGGGTCCCTCAAACAGCTTGAGGATCTGCGGCGTGACCTCATCTCCATGATCGTTCATGATTTGAAAAGCCCGCTTTCCGCCATCATGAGCAGTATTGATTATATCGAGCAGAACGAACACGATAAAATCTCGGACACTTCCAAGCGGATTCTCAGCCTCTCGCGCAAATCTTCCGACGAGCTTCTGCAGATGATCCAGAACATGCTGGACGTGGCCAAGATGGAAGAAGGCAAACTTTCTCCCCGGCTGGAAAAAATAAACCCGGCGCAAATGATGGAAGAATGCGCGGAGAATTTCCGTCTCCAGATCGAGAAGGAATCCAAACAGCTGATCAAAAACATAGATGAGGGCGTGCATAAAATCGCGGTTGACGGCCCGATGATCAAGCGCGTGATCACCAACCTTCTTTCGAACGCGATCCGTCACACTCGGCCCAAAGGGCTGATCACCGTGGAGTGCCGCTCTGTCGAGAATTTTGTCGAGCTTGTGGTCATGGACAACGGCGAAGGCATTTCGCCTGAATATAAAGAAAAAATATTCGACAAGTTCGTTCAGGCGGAACGGAAACGCGTTCGCGTGAGATCCGGCACGGGCCTGGGCCTCACTTTCTGCAAGATGGCCGTGGAGCTTCACGGCGGCCAAATCCGCGTGGAGAGCGAACCCGGCAAAGGAAGCACCTTCATTGTGCGGCTTCCTTCGCGTTCCGGAAAACGGCAGGAAACAGAAAAAAATCTTGCGGAAACGGCGGCATAACTGCTATAATCGAAACGCAAATGGAACAGCAAACCGCGAAGCCGACAGAGAGGGAAAAGGGTGTGGAAAAAAAATCCACACTTCAGAGAACGCCGCTTTTGGCGGGGAACTGGAAAATGTATAAGACCGTTTCCGAATCTGAGGCTCTTGCCAAAGAATTGAAACAGCTGGTCGCGGGCGTTTCCGGACGCGAAATTCTGATTTGTCCCCCTTCCATAAACCTGACAAAAGTGTCCGAGATTATCATGGGCACCAATATTTGTCTGGGCGCTCAAAACCTCCACTGGGCCAATGAAGGCGCTTTCACGGGCGAACTTTCAGGACCCATGATCAAGGCCGCGGGCTGTAAATATGTCATCATCGGGCATTCCGAACGGCGGCAATATTTCGGCGAGACGGACAAAATCGTCAATGACAAGATGAACGCCGCGCTCAAGGCCGGGCTGTTCCCCATCGTCTGTGTGGGCGAGACTTTGGAAGAGCGCGAGGCCAATAACCATTTTAAAGTCGTGGAGCGGCAGATCAGGGACGGGGTCTCGAACCTCGTGAAAGAAGATTATTTGAAGCTTGTCATCGCCTATGAGCCGGTCTGGGCGATCGGCACGGGCAAAACCGCCTCCCCCGCTCAAGCGCAGGAAATGCACGCGTTCATCAGAAAGATTTTGTCGCAGATTTATAATGAACCTCTCGCGCAGAAAACAAGAATTTTGTACGGCGGTTCCGTCAAACCCGACAACATCGATTCTCTCATGAGCCAGCCCGACATCGACGGCGGACTCGTCGGCGGCGCTTCCCTCAAGGCGGCGGATTTCTCAAGGATCGTGGCGTATCAGGCAGCATAACAGACGCTCATGTCTCAGGATCTTGCCGGGGAGATCACGCAGAAACTCATAAAAAGAATGGACCGGGAATCAAAACCAATCATCGTCAACATCTCCAACCGTCACTGGCACTGCACCCAGGAGACTTTTGAAAAACTTTTTGGCGTTGGAGCCAAGCCCACCAACATTCGAGACCTCATTCAGCCTGGCCAGTTCGCCTGCAAAGAGACCGTCATCCTTAAAGGCCCCAAAGGCGAAATCAAAAAAGCGCGATTGATCGGCCCGTTCCGGCCCTATAACCAAATTGAATTGGCACGCACCGATTGCGTGACGCTCGGCATCGACGCTCCCGTCCGCGATTCAGGGAATGTCAAAGGGTCTGCGCCCATCACCCTGATCGGCCCCGCCGGCGAAGTTCACCTCGAAGAAGGCGCGATCGTCCAGATGCGGCATATTCATTTTCAGACGAAGGAAGCTGAAGTTTTCGGCATAAAAAATATGGAGTATGTGAAAATAAAGGTTGGAAAACCTCCGCGGGACGGCGTGATCAATGTTTTGTGCCGCGTGCGCGACGACATGAAACTGGAATGCCATCTCGACACGGACGAAGGCAACGCTTTGGGAGTGAAGAACGGCGATTTAGGAACGATGCTGTGAACCATAAGGAGGCATAATGGAAGCATTAGGCATGATTGAAACGAGAGGTTTGGTGTCGCTCATTGAGGCGGGAGACGCGGCGGTCAAATCCGCGAATGTCCGCATCGTGGGTTATGAAAAGATCGGTTCAGGCCTGGTGACAGTCCTTTTCCGCGGCGAAGTTGCGGCCTGCAGAGCGGCTTGCGACGCGGGCGCGGCGGCGGCCCAGAAAGTGGGCGAGCTGGTGGCGGTCCACGTGATTCCTCAGCCTCATCCGGACCTCGAAGGCAAGATGCCCATTTCTTTGCCTGAAACCATGAACCGGGGCAAGCGGTAAGGATTAAAAAATGCTTTTCGCCCGAGTCATCGGGAATGTCGTCTGTACGCGCAAAGACGAAAAACTCGTCGGCACAAAACTGATGCTGGTCCAGCCGGTGGACCTTGAGGGTCAGCCCAAAGGCAGTCCGATCGTGTCAGTGGACGCGGTTGGGTCCGGAGAAGGCGAGCTGGTGCTGATTGTGCAGGGCTCTTCTGCGCGGCAGACCCGTCAGACGGAAGGCAACCCCGTGGACTGCTCCATTTTTGCCGTTGTGGATTATATTGAGAAGGAAGGCAAAATCCTTTTTTCAAAGAGCGAGGACTTCGCCGGAAAAAGAGGATAGAGGATGGAACTCAGAGAAGAGGATGTCCAGTCCCTCGTTCAGGAAGTTTTAAAGCGCCTCGAAGCCAAAGCTCCCCAGCCGGTCCAGGCGCCCGGCATGTTTTTTCCCGCCGTCAACGACGCGGTTGAAGCCTCCCGCAAATCCCAGGAAGTTTTTAAATCTCTCGGCCTCGCGGCGCGAAAAAAAATAATCGAAGCCCTGCGTCAGGCGGCTCTTGAAAACGCGGAGCCTCTCGCGAAGCTCGCGCAGCAGGAAACCGGCATGGGCCGCGTTGAAGATAAAATCAAAAAAAATATTTTGGTGTCCCGGAAAACGCCCGGAGTTGAAGACCTTCAGCCGGCGAAAGCTTATACGGGCGACGACGGATTGACCCTCGTCGAGCAGGCGCCTTTCGGCGTGGTCGCGGCCGTGACGCCTTCCACGAATCCGACCGCCACGATCATCAACAATTCCATCTCAATTTTGTCCGCCGGAAACTCTGTTGTTTTCGCTCCGCACCCCTCCGCGAAAAATTGTTCCCAGGAAACCATAAAAATATTGGACCGAGCCGTTCAGTCGGCGGGCGGCCCGGCCAATTTGATCACCACCTTTGCTTCCGCCACGCAGGAAAACACGGTCGCGCTTCTGAAACATCCCAAAGTGGACATGGTTCTGGTGACGGGCGGCCCCGCGATCGTGAAAATCGCCATGACGGCCGGAATCCCCAGAAAGACAATCTGCGCCGGTCCCGGCAATCCCCCCGTGATCGTGGATGAGACGGCAGAAATGGCTGTCGCCGCTTCCGGGATTGTGAGCGGCGCTTCGTTCGACAACTGTGTTTTGTGCACGGGAGAAAAAGAGGTGATTGTGACGGAATCGGCGGCGAACGCGTTTTTGGCTGAACTGAGAAAAGATAAAAGGGCCCATGAATTGTCGCGCGAACAGATGGATCAGCTCGCGAAAATCGTTTTTAAGCAGTCCGGAAGCGAGATGGTTTTGAACCGCGAGTTCGTCGGAAAAAATGCGGGCGTGATCGCGCGGGCCGCCGGATTGGAAATTCCGGAAACTGTGAAGCTCCTCTGGGGCGAAGTTCCTGAAACTCATCCGTTTCTCTGGATCGAACAGCTCATGCCGGTCTTGCCTGTGACCCGCGCGGCCGACATAGACAAGGCAATTGCTTTGGCAAAGGAAGTTGAAGGCGGAAACCATCATACGGCATCCATTTATTCCATGCATGTGGGAAACATCACGAAAGCCGCGCGCGAAATGGCTTGCTCGATTTTCGTTAAGAACGGCCCGAACTATATGGGGCTGGGCATGGGCGAAGGGTTTGCGAGCATGTCCATCGGCACGCCCACGGGCGACGGGCTCACAAAACCCACGCATTTCAGCCGTCCGCTCCATTGTTCCATGGTGGGATATTTGAGGATCGCATGATTGAGCGCAGGAAATTCATAAGGACGAAAGGGCAGGTCGTCATGCTGGAGCGGCGGAAATATATCCGCGTGATGGAGTCCGCTCCGATCGAGGTGGTCCGCTCGGGGAAAGCCGCGGCCAAAGGCGACTTGCTCGATCTCTCGCTCCGCGGGCTCCGCATGGTTTCGGGCGCGGCGTTTAAGCGCGGCGACAAACTGCAGATGAGCTTTAAACTCAGCCCCGATCTGGACATGAATCTGGTCGCGGTCGTGCGCCACAATTATCCCTGGAAAGGCCAGACGATTTATGGCTTGGAATTTTTTATCCGGGACCTGACGGACCTTCGGGAACACATCAAGCTCAACAAATTTATAATGCAGGAGCGGGTCCGGCAGGACAAACTGCTTCGACAGCAGATTCAAAAGGAGAAAAAGTAATGGGCCAGGCCATCGGTTTTATTGAACTCTCATCCATCGCCAAGGGCATTGAGGCGGCGGACGCCATGATGAAAATGGCGGAAGTGGAGCTCCTGCACACGCAGGCGATTCCGCGCGGGAAATATACCATCTTGATCGGAGGGGAACAGGCGGAAGTGGAGCAGTCCCTCGCCGCCGGAGTCCAGATCGCAGACGCGTGGCTCCTGGGACATTTCATCATCCAGAACGTGCACGATTCCGTTTTGCCCGCCATGCGCGCGCGGCAGTCCGTGGAGAACCTTGAGGCCGTGGGCGTGATCGAGACGAAAGACGCGGCCGCCTCCATTTATGCGGCGGATGCCGCGGCCAAGAAGGCCGCCATAAAACTGATCGAAGTTTTTCCGGGCAAAGGCGCGGGCGGAAAAGGATATGTCACTCTGACCGGCGAAGTGGGCTCTGTCCGGGCCGCGGTCACGGCGGGCATTGAAAGCATAAAGAAAGAAGGGTCTTTGATCTCGTGGGTGATCATCCCTTACGCCCACAAATCTCTCCTGAAAGTTTTGACGAACTCATGAAGATCGCGATCGGTTCCGACCACGGCGGTTTTGAAAGCAAGAAAATTGTTGTCGACGCTTTGCAAAAGCTGGGACACAAAGTGGTGGATATGGGGACGACATCGGAAGAGTCCACGGATTATCCGGATTATGCGAAGAAGGTCGGGAAAGCCGTCGCTTTGGGGCGAGCCGACCGCGGAGTTCTGATATGCGGCACCGGCATCGGGATGAGCATCGCCGCGAACAAAATTCCCGGCATCCGCGCGGCGGTGGTATGGAATGTGAAAACCGCGTCATTGGCTTCAGAGCACAATTGCGCGAATGTTCTGTGCCTCTCCGGCAGATTTATAAAACCCTCATTGCTTCCGAAGATGATCAAGGCCTGGATCAAGACGCCGTTCGCGGGCGGGCGCCATCAGCGCAGGATCAGAAAAATTTCAAAGCTCGAAAAGGAGCTGTGCAAGCCGCGTTAGTCGTCGGCCGGGTGACGGCCAGCCGGAAATATGAGACTTTGGAGTCCGCAAGACTCCTTTTGATTCAGCCCATGACCTGGGAAAAAACGCCCAAGGGAGATCCGATCGTGGCCGTGGACACAGTGGGCGCGGGGTCAGGCGAATTTGTTTTTTGGGTGGCGTCCCGGGACGCGGCTGTCGCCATGGGAGGAACCGGTCTCGCGGATTCTCCCCCGGTGGATGCGGCGATCGTGGGCATTGTGGACGGAGTGAACTTGCAGGCCTGGACGATGGAGTCCTGATGCAGGTCGCGCGCGTGGTTGGAAATATTTGGGCGACTCGGAAACATAAAAATTTGTCCGGATCCAAACTGCTTCTTGTCCGCGCTTTGGAAAGCATGACCGGCAAGGCCGTGGGCGACACGCAAATGGCGGTGGACAACAAATTTGGGGCCGGCCCGGGAGACACGGTCCTGCTTTTGGACGAAGGGTCTTCCGCGCGCCAGATCATGAACGACAAGGGAGCGCCCGTCCGGCTGGTGGTCTGCGGGATCGTGGACTCCGTCTGTTCGGAAGGCCGGGAGAAAAAATATCACTGATGACGAGCATCGGAACCGCGGGAAAAGTTTTTCAAAATGAGCCGGGCGCCTGGAAACCGTTCCAGATCAAAAAGCGTCCGTGCTGTGAGGAGTGCGCGGAAAAAGAAAAGGGACTGGCCGGAAAAATCGACCACACCAATCTGAAACCGGAGGCGACGCAGTCGGACATCCAGCGCCTCTGCGAGGAAGCCCGGGCGCATCAGTTCGCGGCCGTGTGCGTGAACCCTTGCCATGTCTCTTTCGCGGCCCGTTTTCTCAAAGGGAGCGGAGTCAAAATCTGTTCCGTTGCGGGGTTCCCTTTGGGCGCGGGAACTCCTGAATCCAAAGCGTTTGAAGCGCGGGAAGCGGTTTGCGCGGGCGCGGACGAGATCGACATGGTGATCAACATCGGCGCCTTGAAATCGAAGGACTATGAAAAAGTCCGCCGCGACATCCGCGCGGTGCGGGACGCGGTGAAGGGAAAAATTTTGAAGGTGATCCTTGAGACGGCGCTTTTGACGAAGGAAGAAATTGTCCGTGCGTCGCTTTATGTGAAAGAGTCCGGAGCCGATTTTGTGAAGACGAGCACGGGATTTTCTTCGAGAGGCGCATCGCTTGAAGACGTGAAAGTTATCCGCGAAGCGGTGGGGCCCCGCATGAAGATCAAGGCGGCGGGAGGAATCAGGGACAGAAAATTTGCGGAGGAGCTCGTGCGGGCCGGAGCGGATCGGATCGGGGCGTCTTCTTCAGTGCAGATCATAACAGACGGACAGGGAGGCGGTGAAAAGCATGGCTGAAAATATTGAAGCGTTGGGCATGATTGAAACGAGAGGTCTGATCGGGGCATTGGAAGCCTCGGACGCGATGGCCAAATCCGCGAAAGTGCGGCTTTTGGGATATGAAAAAGTCGGTTCGGGGCTGGTCACGACGCTTTGCCGCGGTGAAGTGGGAGCCGTGCGGGCCGCTGTGGAGGCGGGGGCGTCCGCCGCTCAGAGAGTGGGCGAGCTGGTGAGCGTGCACGTGATCCCCAGGCCCCACGATGACCTCGAAAAATATCTGAAACGGGTGGAAAGCGTTTTTAGCTGATGCCCATTGCCGATGATCTGGCGGACATTTTATGGGAACACTTGAGACAAAGCGTCCCGGAACAGTCGGTTCCCTGCAAAACCCTGCCCTCAAGGAAAGGGCGGCAATTTTTGTCGGAATATGAAATCAAGCGCATGATCGGTCCGGACAAAATTTTAAAAGTGCAGGGGAACGCGATTGTGAGCCCGCTGGCTCTGGATTGGCTGTCATTGAAAGGCATAAAAATAGTCCGAGAGGAAAAATAACATGGCCATGAAGATCAACGAACTGCTTCAGCTGATGATCAAGTCCGGAATTTCGGATATCCATTTTAAGGCGGGTTCTCCCCCGCTTCTGCGCGTCCATGGGAGCCTGACGGTCACGGACCTGGGCAAACTGGATGCCCGCGCCATCAACGAGATGGCCCTGTCTCTCTTGAGTGACGATCAAAAAACAAAGTTCAACAAGGAGCACGAGATCGATTTGTCTTATGCCGTGGACGGTCTCAGCCGGTTCCGCGTAAACATCTATCGCCAGCGCGGGACCCTTGCTCTCACGCTCCGAGTGGTGCCTCTCAAAGTCAAAAATTTTGAAGAACTTAATCTTCCCATTGAAACCATGAAAAAGCTCGCAGGGGAACAGCGCGGGCTTGTTTTGATCGCCGGCATCACGGGCTCGGGCAAAACCACCACGCTCAACTCCATCATCAATCACATCAACGAAAATTACACCTATCAGATCGTAACTGTTGAAGACCCGATAGAATTTTTCCATGCCGACAAAAAATCTTCCATCGTCCAGAGGGAAATCGGTCCGGACACGGAATCCTATAAAAACGCCCTGAAATATTCGCTTCGCCAGGATCCGGACGTGATTGTGATCGGGGAGATGCGGGACTATGACGCCATCTCCGCCGCCATCACTGCCGCAGAGACCGGACACCTTGTCATTTCCACGATCCACACCTCGGATGCGGTGCACACCATCGACCGCATCGTGGACGCTTATCCCCAGCATCAACAGGCTCAGGTCCGAAACCAGATCAGCCGCGTGCTCAAAGGCATCATCGCACAAAGGCTCCTGCCTTCGGCGGACGGCACCACCCGCTGGCCCGCGACCGAAGTGCTCATCGGCACCTCATTGATAAAAAAAATCATTGTTGAAGGCAAACCGGAAGACATTTATAAGGCGCTTGAGCAGGGCGAGTATTACAAAATGCACACCTTTGACCAGGATTTGATCCGCCTCGCACAGGAAAAAAAGATTTCGATGGAAGAAGCCGTCGCCAACGCGACGAACCCTGAAGACCTGACCCTTAAAGTTCGAGGCATCGGTGTCCTGGGATGATCCAGAAGTGGGAACTCGCCCATTTTCCGTTTGAGAAGGATTCTCTCCGTTTCAAAGCCCGCGTGCGGGGAAGCGAGGAAGACCTCAAAGAACTCATCTCAAAGCTCCCGGTCGAATGCGGCCGGCCTTTCATCACGCTTTCTCAGGATTATGACTGGGCTTTTTATCTTTATAAACTCGACGAAATCGCACGCCTGAAAGCTGTCGACGTCTTCACGGGTTTCTGCGCGGACGGGACATTGATTGATTCCCCGTCCCTTCACGTGGAAAAAGAATTGCCCCCCATGCTCGAAGACATGCTGGAGACGGCCGCAAAAAATTTCATAACCCCTGCAAAGTCGGAAATTTCGAAACCCGAACCCGTTGTTCAAGAGAAGGTTTCCGTCTCCGCCTCTGCGGCGCCGTTGTCCTCCGTTCAGGCTCAGGAAACCATTTCCACGCCGCTCAACCCGAGCTATAGCTTCAATTCTTTTATCGTGGGGCCCAACAACCGTTTCACACACGCGGCCGCCCAGGCTGTGGCTGAAAATCCCGGGAAAATTTATAACCCTTTCTTTATTTACGGCGGCGTGGGCCTCGGGAAAACTCATCTCATGCAGGCGATCGGCAATTTCATCCTCGCCAAGAATCCCCAGCTCAAAGTCATTTTTATATCGACGGAAAAATTCATGAGCATGGTCATTGAAGGTATCCGCCGAGGCAACATCAATCCTCTGCGCGAACAGTTCCGGCACCTGGACTTGCTCCTCATCGATGACATCCAGTTTTTGTCCGGATCCGAGTCCACGCAGGAAGAATTTTTTCATGTTTTCAACAGCCTTCATCAAATCGGCAAACAAATCGTCATCACCTCCGACCGTCCGCCGAAACAGCTTTCCACTCTCGAAGACCGCCTGCGCTCGCGGTTCGAATGGGGACTGATCACGGATTTGAAGTCTCCCAACCTTGAGACGCGGGTGGCCATCCTCAAGAGCAAGTCGGACCAGATCGATCTGAGCCTCACCAACGAACAGCTCATGTATGTCGCCGAAAAATCAAAATCGAACATCCGCGAGCTCGAAGGCATCGTCAAAAAAATATATGCCACCGCGAGTCTCATGAATTCCAAGGTGGACCTTTCCCTCTTAAAAGGCGTCATGGAAGACGACAGTCCGGAACAGGCCCATGAACCTGCGGTCAAGGAGCCGGCTATTCCTGTTCCTCCGCCCGCTCCCAAATCTGAGCCCGCGTCCGAAAAGAAGAAGGCTCCGGAAGAGGAAAAGAAAAAAGCGTCTGAGCTGGAAGATATCATGCAGCGCCTGAATGAAGCGATATCTCCGCCGACGCCGTTCGTCCCGGAACCTGCTCCTGCTCCGGTCCCGCCGCCTCCTCCTCCCCCCCCTCCGAAGGTTCCGGAGAAAGAGGTCCCGCCTGCGCCTGTGACAGTCTCGGAAAAAATTCTTCCCGTTGCGGCTCAGGCCATCGATGAAAATGAGGATTTCGAAATCGCGACGAGAGCTGTGTCTCAAAAAAAAGCGGAACCCCCAGCCCCTGAACCGCCCAGCCCTGAGCCGGTCGCAATCAGGTCGGACCCTGCGCCTTCAGCCGCGGCGGACGAAACTCCTGACCCGGACGATCCTGATGTGGATCAGACTCTGAAATCTGTCGATGTCGTCTGCTTTTATCCTTCGGGAAAAATTGAGGATTACAGAACGCTCCGGTCCAAATTCATGCTGATCCTGAAAAAACATAAACTCAAATTCCGCCTGAACCGCCTTGCGGAAAAGTCTTTCAATTATGAAGGCAAGCTTGATTACACCTTTTTCTCCAAAGTCTGCCGCGATAAAAAATGTTCCATCGCTTTGGTCCTGGGGCCGCCCCAGACGCCCATGCTCAGCGAGGACGATTTCGCGGGATTTCTTTCCGCGGCACTTGAAGAGGAGCGGATTGCGCTCCAGTTCATCCCCTGGTCCGAAATGGGCAAGGATTATCGATATTTAAACTGCGCTCTGGATCTTTCCCTGCTGATCCCAGCCGCTGACAGCGGGAAAACCCCGCCAAAAACTTGAAACCCATCCAAAATTTTTTAACGGTGCTGTCTGATTTCATAAATCTCCGCCCGCCGGAGTCCGGGCCCGGCATCCCCTATTCTAAAAATGTGGAACGCCTTCTCATGATTTCCCAGGGCATGACGCATTATCAGGATCTAGACCAGGTTTTGAGCTATCTCCTTTCCGCCGTTCGGGAATCCTTCAGCATCGACTGCGCCGTCCTGACACTCGAAGATGAGCGGGCTTATCGCGTCCGCTGTCACAAAGGTTTCCCCGCATCCTTCGTTTCCAGCCTTTCAATCCCCCTCGGCCACGGGGTTCTGGGCCGCGCCATCGCAAGCGGACAGGGCCTCATTCTGACCCGCTCCCAATTTTCAGAAGTGCTGGACACGGAAAAACTCGACGGCGGCCGCGGCTGGGAAAGTTTTTTGATCTCCCCCATCATCCTACAAAGCCAGAACCTCGGACTCTTTGTCGCCGCCGCGCCGGACGGCAAATTTTTTGTCAAAAGCACCATTGACCTCCTTCGACCGTATCTCCAAGTCCTTTCCGTCGGCATGCGGAACGTCCAGCTGATTGAGCTCATGGAAAAATTTAACCGCCGTCTCTCGTCCGAGGTTTCCGCCACCACGAGCGAGCTCACCCAAACCAACGATCGGCTCATCCACCATGTGCGCGAACTCAAAGCGCTTTATGAAATCACGCTTCAGGCCAGCATGCATTCCAACCTCCACGATATCCTTGAGGCGGTCTCCCCCAAAATCTCTGAATTTTTTAACGCGGAATATGTCGCTTTCTTCGTCGATGTCTCCCCCAAGGGCCGCCCTCCGGTTCTGGAAATTCAATATCCCTCTTTCGGACTGCCTCATTCCAAACACAATATCCGCATTCCGGACGACACCTCAGGCGGCCCATTTTTGCGCGCGGTCGTCTCAGCTTTCAAGAGCGGAGAGATCCAGCATTTCAAAGGCGGCCCCCTCTCGTTGTCCCATGAACTTCAGTCTTATATTAAGGATCAGGAATTTTTACAAAATGCGTCAAAAGTTATTTTGCGCTCTTTGATCGTGGCTCCGCTCAAAACACCTCAGGGGGCCAAAGGCGTTCTGGTCCTTGCCAATCCGATTCAGGAGGCGAGCGCCCTGCATGGCGAGGATTCCATCGCACTCAAAGACGAAGACTTGCGCACGCTCACGCTGGTCGCGATCCGCATCGCCAACGCGCTTGAATACGCCGATCTTGAGACGGAAAACCGCAAACGCATGGCGGAACTCACCGCCCTTCAGGAAGTCAACAACACTTTTTACGCCACCCCCGTTCTTGAATTTATTCTCGCGAAAATTGTCCGCGTCATCAGCAAAACCTTCAACTGTGAGCGCTGTGACTTTCTCCTGCACGAGGCCACCATTTCCGCCCTCGTTGCGCACCCCCCTTCAGATCAGGATCCCATCAGCATCGACGATTACGAAGACGAGACTACCATTGTTTTCATAGAAAAAAAATCCCGCATTCTGAACTCATCCAAGGGAACTTTCAAATCCATGATGCTCGTTCCGCTTAAAATCGAAGAGGAGATGATCGGCGTTCTCCGGTTCGCGAGCATGAAAGAAGGGTTCTTCGACGACGATCATGTCCGCGTGGCAGAACTGCTTGCGGAACGGAGCGCCGTCATCGTTCAGAACGCGCGGCTCTATGAAAAAGTCATGGCGGCCAACCGCGAGCTCGAACGGCTCAACCAGGTGAAAACCGAATTCGTCTCTATGGTTTCCCACGAGCTCCGCACGCCTGTGACCGCGATCAAGGGCTTTGTCGATGTCGTCCTCGGCGAAGACGCGGGCCCCATCAATGAACAGCAGAGAAAATTTTTGCGTATCGCCCACAACTCCATTGAGCGCCTCTCGCTTCTCATCTCGGATCTTCTGGATGTTTCCCGCATCGAGTCAGGTCAGCTCAAAATTATTTTGCAGCCTGTCGCCATGGATAAAATTATCCAGGAGTGTTTTGACACCTATCGCGCCAGTATTGAGTCGAAGCAAATTAATTTTGAACTGCGAATCGAAAAGAAAATCCCCATCGTCTCCGCAGATGAATCACGGGTGAAACAAGTCATAGAAAATTTGTTGTCAAATGCCATGAAGTTTGTTCCACAAGGTGGATTCATAAAAATGAGCATTGACGATCTCGGCGATTTCGTCATCGTCAGCGTTGTCGACAGCGGCGTCGGCATCAAGAAAGAAGACCAGGAGAAAATTTTCAGCATGTTCTATCAAGTCGACTCTTCTCTCACAAGAAAAGTTGGCGGCACAGGACTTGGACTTGCGATTTCAAAAGCCATCGTCGAAATGCATGGTGGAAGGATCTGGGTTGAGTCCGAGCCCGGAAGAGGTTCTGCATTTAGATTTTTAATTCCCCGCCTCCGAGAACACCAAGTAAGGACTGATTCCTAAAATTTGATTGTGCCCTGGACATTATTTATAATGTCCATGTGATTCCCATTCGAGACAGCATCAAAAGCAGAAAATTTCCTATTATTAATTCTCTCTTTCTTATTGCCAACATTGCGGTTTTTATATTCCAGTTAAAATTAAATTCTGCAAGCCTCCTCGACCCATTCATTTTGAACTTTTCTTTAATCCCGTCTCAATTCCTCAGGGACCCATTTGACAATGCCTATCGACTGATTTCCTCCCAATTCCTTCATGGCGGTCTTGCCCATATTGTTGGGAATATGATTTTTCTTTATATATTCGGAGATAATGTTGAAGATAAACTCGGACACATAAAATATTTATTTTTTTATCTGGGGGCTGGAATTGCGGCTTCTTCCATGCAGATGTATATCACGCCCTCCAGCAATATTCCAATGTTAGGTGCAAGTGGAGCCATTGCCGGAGTTTTGGGTGTATACTTTCTCTATTACCCGAGGGCGCGAGTTACAACCCTTAGCCCTCTCGGGTTCTTTAGCAGGATTATAGATATCCCTGCTTTCTTCTTTCTTGGAATTTGGTTTATTATACAGGCATTCAGCGGAACCTCTTCTCTCTATATTGCACATGCTGTTGGGCATGATACTGGCGGCGTGGCCTGGTGGGCCCATATAGGCGGATTTGCTTTCGGTGTTATTGTAGCAATTATGCGAAAATTAATATAATGTGCCACATGAAACATTGGGGTGAAACATATAAATATGCAAATTGACGAGTTTTCTCTTGGTTTTCTCATAGGTGTTCTGATTACAGATGGCCATTTTGGCGGGGACGGCAAACAGCCCCAAATAACCCTCAGGATGCATGTTCGGCATGATAAAATATTCGCCTGGCTTCTCCATCTTGTCCCCGGGTCCAAGCTTTATGGGCCCTATACTCACGACGGAAGAAATTACTATCAGTGGATGGCAAGGGGGGAAGCCCTGAAATCCCTCGTGAGTGTGTTGGAAAAAACCACATTCCAATATCTCGACCCCTATTCTTATTCCCGGTTCAGAAAGATGGTGGAGGATTATAAGCTCGCCCCCAAAAAAATTGATTCTACCCTCGGGAAATGATAGATTAATAGAAATCCCATATGCCCAAGCATAAACAAAATATCCAGGCCATTGAGCCTCTTATAAGGAACCTCCTCAAAAGCATCGGCGAAGATCCCGAGCGCGAAGGGCTGAAACGCACGCCCAAACGCGTGATGGAAGCTTTCAAGTTCCTCACGAGCGGATACAATAAAGATGCCGGGGAAACCATCATCAAGGCGACCTTCAACGAAAAATATAACCAGATGGTTTTGGTCAAGGACATTGATTTTTTCTCTCTCTGCGAGCATCACCTCCTTCCTTTTTACGGCAAGTGCCATGTCGCCTATATCCCGAACGGCAAAGTGGTGGGGCTCTCCAAAATTCCGCGGGTCGTGGACATTTATGCGCGCAGGATCCAGATTCAGGAACGCATGACTCAGCAGATCGCGCAGGCCATTGAGACGCACCTCAAGCCGCGGGGCGTCGGCGTCGTCGTCGAGTCGTTCCATCTCTGCATGGCCATGCGCGGAGTGGAAAAACAGAACGCCTATGCCACCACCAGCGCGATGCTGGGCGCTTTTGAGTCGCATGAACGGACGCGTTTGGAGTTTTTAAGTTTTCTCCGGCGCGAAGCAAGCCGCTAAGCCGCAATTTTTCACAACATTTCAATGAAGAAATATCTCACCCTGTTCCAGGACGTCAAATTCAACATTTATTTATTCTGTGTCCTGGCCGCGGCCTCCATCACCGGCACTCTCCTCCCTCAATCGCGCGAAGTCCCGGAAAAAGTCCTGAAGTTCGTCGAATCTCATCCCATGATCGGCCCGGTTCTCGGGAAGGCGGGTTTTTTTGATCTTTATTATTCCTGGTGGTTCATTGCCCTCCTTTCTCTCATGGCGTTCGACGTGTTCGTCTGCAAAATCATATTCGGGAAATTTCCCGGGGGCCACGCTTTCAGCAAATGGGAACGGGATCCCGCTTCGATCGAAAACCTGAAATTCAAGGGCGAGTGCGCATCAAAACTGGACCCGGAAAAATTTTGCGGCCGCGCCGCGGACGAACTTCAGAAATCCGGGTTCGGCATCCTTAAACTCAATCTGCCCGACGGGTCCGTGCTTCTCTTGGCCGCGAAGCACAAAATCCAGCGTTACGGAAGTTGGGTGAGTCACATTGCCCTGCTCCTGATCCTGCTCGCGAATGTCGCCGGGCTGGTGTGGGGGTTCCGCGAAACTCTGGAGATCCCTGAGGGGGAAAGCGTTTCCATGACGCGCCGCCCGTGGTCGGTGGAATGTGAAAAGTTCACGGTGGATTTCTATGACAATGCCCAGACTCCAAGAACCTTCGCTTCCGATCTCCGAGTCTTTAAGGAGACGGAGCTTCTCACCGACGGAAAAGTTCTTGTGAATGAGCCTCTGGAATATAAAAATGTGAGGTTTTATCAGGCAACCTATGCGCCGTATCTTAAACACGCAAAAATCGGGCTGTTCATGAAAAAGAATCCGGAAAAGTCCACGCCGCCGATGCTGATCAAGATGGACGAGTCCGTGTCTGTTCCCGGAACGCCTTATCAGCTCAAGGTTTTGAATTTCGTCCCGGACTTTTATCTGGACGGCAACAACAAGCCGGCGTCCCGCTCTCCAAATTTATCAAACCCCGCGGTCAAACTCCTGATCTCAAAAAATGGACAGCCGGTGAAATCCCCGTGGATCTTCGTGAAATATCCCGGGCTCCAGATGCCGCCTTTTCAGGCGATGGACGAGTTCATTCCGGTTTTGGCGGAGACAGCCCCGCTTTATGTCACGGGAATTCAGGCGGCCTATGATCCCGGAGCGGGATTTTTTTGGATGGGATGCTCGATCCTGGTGGGGGCTCTCATGATTTTGTTCTATCTCCATTATCGCAGGATCTGGGTGTGGGTCCGGAAGGGCGAGAGCGGAAAGACGCTGGTCAAAATTGGCGGCGCGTCATCGCGGGGGAAATCGTTCGAAATGGAGTTCACCGGGATGCTGGACGAGCTGAAAGCGATTTCATGAAGTTTTTCCCCGTCATCCTCGATCTTGAATGCAAGAATGTCCTGGTGGTGGGCGGGGGGCCTGTGGCGTTCCAGAAAATTCAGGATGTCCTCCGGGCCGGGGCTCAGGTCACGGTGGTGACGAAATCTTCCATTCCGGAAGTGAAGAAGCTCGCCAAACAAAAAAAGGTAAAATACATCGAGCGACCCTTCCGAGATCCCGACATCATGAATCAGGACTTGGTTTTTTGCGCCACCAATGACGAAAAACTGAACCGTCATTTGAGTTCGCTCTGCAGGGCCGCTCATGTTTGGGCGAATGTCGTGGACAAACCATCGGAATGCGACTTCATCATGCCCGCGCTTTTCAGGCGGGGCGAAATTCTGGTCGCGATCTCGACGGGCGGCGCGAGTCCGGCTGTCGCAAAATTTATACGCAAAAGGCTCGAAAAAAATATCGGGCCGGAAGTGGACGGGCTGGTTGGAATTTTGAAGAGCGTGCGCGGGAAACTCGTGAGTCTTGAATTAGACAAGCGGCGGAGAATTCTGAAAAATATCATCACTGAAAAAAATTTGTCATTGATTCGGGCCGGCAAGAAAGCGCTCGTGCTTGAAAAGCTGGATGAGCTGATCAAAAGGAGATAACTTTGGAAAATTTTGAGATGATTTTGTTCAATGCGGCCTGGGGCTGTTATACGGTTTCGATGGCGGCGTATTTGTTTTATGCCTGGAAGAAAAAAAATTCAATTGGAAACCTTGCGTTCGGATTTATTTTGGCCGGCGCGGCCCTTCACCTGTGCGATTTTCTGCTGCGGGCCTATATCGGGCGTGTGGAGCATGGGCTGAAACACTATGTCCCCTGGTCCAATTGGTTTGAGAGTTTTTCTCTCTTCGCTTTTGTGATCGCCGTCACTTTCATCGCGGTCATGCGGATATATCGGCTCCACATCCTGGGGACCTTCGTCGCGACGCTTCAGTGGATCATTGTGACATTCTCCATGACTTATCCCCTCTTCGGGAGCTGGGACCAGGTCCACGGGGCCGGAGAAATGTGGCAGGCGGCCCTCGCGTCCCGCGCGATCCCGCAGCTGATGCCGGCGCTTCAGTCCATCTGGATGGCGATCCATGTCCCCATGATGTTTATTTCATATTCCGCTTTCGGCGTGGCTTTCGCGGTGGGCATCATTTATCTGATCCAGGAACGCGAGCTCAAATCAAAGCACCCGAACGATTTTTCCGAAATGCTTCCGGCGCTTGAACCTCTCGACATCATGTCGTATCGCCTGATCAGCTGGGGGTTTCCCATCCTGACGCTCGGGATCATCCTCGGCGCGCGCTGGGCTTATGACGCGTGGGGGAGATATTGGGGTTGGGACGCCAAGGAAACCTGGGCCCTCATCACCTGGTTCACCTATGCGATTTATCTGCACATGCGTCTCATCATGAGCTGGCGCGGAAGAAAAACCATCCTGCTTTCGATCTTCGGGTTCGCCGTCGTCATCTTCACCTATGTCGGAGTCAACTATCTTTCACAGCTCCACGGATTTCTCTCGGGCAAAGGGTCTTGATGTCTTTGACCCTCGTCGGCATTTCGCACCACACCGCTCCCGTCGAGCTTCGGGAGAAGCTTACCTTCAGGGACACGGAAATCCATAAAGTGAAAGAAAAGGAGGCGGTGCTCCTTTCCACCTGCAACCGCACGGAACTCTATATCCATTCTCACGACGATGCCCACAAAGAACGGGCCGTGAATTTCTTCAAGGATCATTTCCAGGAAGGCGGTTTGGAAAAATATTTATACATAAAGGAAAAGCAGGAAATGGTCCGGCACTTGTTCACGGTGGCGGCGGGCCTCGACTCGCTCGTTTATGGCGAGCAGGAAATTCTCAAGCAAGTGAAAGACGCTTATCAGGCGGCGCTCAACCTCGGGATGACTTCAAAGCTGTTCAATGTTTTGTTTCAGCGCGCCTTATATGTGGGAAAACTGGTGCGGACTCACACGGGGATCGCCCACGGGGCGTTGTCGGTGGGGAGCGTGGCGGTTTCTCTTGCGGAGAAAATTTTCGGAGACCTTTCGGAGAGCAATGTGCTTCTTTTCGGAGCTGGAGAAATGGCGGAGATTTCAGCGCGCCACCTCATGAGCAAGAAAATAAAAAAACTTTTCGTCGCCAACCGGACTCTGGAGAACGCCCAAAAGCTTGCGGCGCAATTTCAGGGCGCGGCGCTGAACCTTGAAGACGGGTTTTCGCGCATGACCTCCGCCGACATCATCATCACGTCAGTTTCGTCGGACGAGCCCATCCTCACGAGCGATATGCTTAAAAAAACAATGAGCGACAGAGGGAATCGGTCGCTTTTCGTGATCGATATCGGCGTTCCCAGAAATGTGGACGCCTCTGCTCACAACCTCGACAACCTTTATCTTTATAACATCGACGACCTTCAAGGCATCGCGGGTGAAAATCTGAAGTCCCGTGGAGGCGAAATCGAGAAGGCCCGGAACATCGTGAACCTGAAAGCGGACGAATTCTGCGTGTGGGTGAAATCGCTCGAAGAAGGCGACGAAAAAAGTTTGAAGCACGGCGCGGAATATCTCCGCGCTTCGGCGGGTGATTTGTGATTGCCGGGACCCGCGGCTCGCTTCTGGCCCTGACCCAGACCGAAACGGTCTGCGCCTCGCTCAAATCCAAAAACGAGGGGCTTGATATCAGGACGGTCACGATCAAAACGACCGGGGATAAAATTCTCGATGTCCCGCTCTCCGAGATCGGAGCCAAAAGTCTTTTCACAAAGGAAATTGAAGAAGCGCTCCTGGACAAAAAAATTGATTTTGCCGTGCACTCTCTCAAGGACCTTCCGACGGAAATTCCCAAAGGGCTTGAAATCGGCGCGGTTCTGAAAAGAGAAAATCCAAGAGACTGCATTGTCTCAAAGGAATCCTGGACTTTGCAGAAGATGCCGAAAGGTGCAAGGGTTGGAACCAGCGCACTGCGCCGCCAGTCCCAGATTCTGGCTGTCCGGCCCGATATTAAAATTGAGAATCTTCGCGGGAACATCGACACGCGCATCCGAAAGCTGGAAGAGGGTCTTTATGACGCCGTTCTTCTGGCCCAGGCAGGCATCGGCAAGATCAAGCACAAGCTTGCGGTGAATTGGAAAGACATAAAATTAAACGAAGTTCCCATTTGGGACATTTTGCCTGCGGTGGGCCAGGGATTTTTGGCGGTTGAGATCCGCGCCAACGACAAAAAATCCAAGGAAGTTGTGAGTTCTCTTGATGACCCGACCGCCCGCGCGGAAGCCTTTTGCGAGCGGGCGTTTTTGCGGGCTCTTGAAGGCGGCTGTCAGGTCCCCATCGGGGCCTATGCCCAGGTTCAGGGAGACAGGATCGCGCTGGACGGATATGTGGGGTCGATCGACGGAAAAAAACACTATCGGGAACAAATTTCAGGGCACGCCAGGGACGCGGAAAAAATTGGGCGCGAACTCGCCAAAATTCTTTTGAGTCTGGGCGGAGACAAAATTCTTGAAGCCATACGAAATAAAAAATAAAGTCGTCGCGATCACGGGAGCAACTTCAGGCATCGGGCTGGCCTGCGCGGAAGGGTTTGCCGCGGCCGGCGCAAAAATCGCCCTGATCGGCCGAGACAAGGCGAAGCTTTTGAAATGCGCGGCGCAAGTGAAATCCATGCCGGGGGCATCGGCAGAAGGGTTTGTCCTTGACCTTGCAAACATAAGCGACATTCAAAACGTCGTGAGCCAGATCGAGAAGAAATTCGGGGGAATTGACGTTTTGATCAATAACGCGGGTTATGCCGTTGCCGGTCTGATTGAAGATTGTCCTGTGGACCAGTATAAAAAAAATTTTGAAGTGAATTTTTTTGCGCCCCTGGCCTTGATTCAGGCCGTGATCCCCGGGATGAAAAAGAAATTTTCAGGACAGATCATCAATGTCTCCTCAGGCGTCGGGAAACGCGCTCTCCCGGGATTTTCATCCTATTGCGCGACGAAGTTCGCTCTGAACGGGCTCACGGAAAGCCTTCGTCTGGAACTCGCGCCCTGGAACATTGACGTCATCTCCATTTCTCCCGGCCGCGTTTCATCCGAATTTCACAAGAACGTGGAGTTTTATGGCCGATGGAAAAGAGAAATTCCGGAGATGAACATGCGGACGCCGGAAAAAATCGCGAAATTTATCCTCTCTGCGTCCAAAAAACGGAAGCGGGAGGCGGCAGTTTTTGGTCCGGGACTCGTGGGATATCATCTGAATTATTGGGCGCCGCGGCTGGTGGACCGATTGCTCGCAAAAAAGTATCCTGTGGCATGATCCCCGATAACTTCCCAAAAATCCGGCCAAGGCGCTTGCGGCAATCTCAGAAGATTCGCGAACTTTTCAGCGAAACGCGGCTGTCTTCTGCAAACCTCATATTGCCTCTTTTTATACGGCCCGGGAAAAATATTCGGAAACCCATCAGCTCCATGCCGGGACAGTTTCAGCTCTCGATTGATCAGGCGGTCAAAGAAGCGGCAGAATGCTATAAGCTGGGAGTCCGCGCGGTTATCTTTTTTGGAATCCCGGCGGCAAAAGATAATTTGGGTTCTGAGGCCTATGCGGATGACGGGATCATTCAGCAGGCTGTTCGCGCCATCAAGTCAAAAGTTCCTTCGATGACGCTCATCACGGATCTTTGTTTCTGCGAATACACTTCGCACGGCCATTGCGGCGTGGTCAAAAGCGGCAAGGATCCGGAGCTGGACAATGACGCGACCTTGAACTTGATTGCGAAGACAGCCCTGGTTCAGGCAAAGGCCGGCTCTGACATCATCGCGCCTTCGGGCATGATGGATGGGGCGGTGAAAACCATCCGCGCGGCCTTGGACGCGAACGGTTTTAAAGACAAAATCATCATGGCCTATTCGGCGAAATATGCCTCCTCATTTTATGGACCGTTTCGGGACGCGGCAGAATCTCCGCCGTCGTTCGGGGACCGCAAAACCTATCAGATGGATTTCAGAAATTCTCACGAAGCCCTGCGCGAAGTGGAGCTGGATATCCGGGAAGGCGCTGACATCGTGATGGTGAAGCCTGCTCTGGCATATCTCGATATCGTAAGCGCCGTCAAACAAAAATTCAATGTGCCCGTGGCGGCTTACAATGTATCGGGGGAATACGCCATGGTGAAGGCCGCCGCAAAATCCGGCTGGATCGACGAAGAAAAAATTATCCTTGAAATTTTGACCAGCATACGCCGAGCCGGAGCGGACCTGATCCTCACCTATCATGCCAAGGCGATTGCCAAAAAGCTCTCAGCTTGATATAATTATCAACTTCCCAATCTTATGAAAAAGTCAAAGATCAAAAAATTTAAAGCGCCGGTCACGGTTGCAGTTGTGGGCGCGGGAGCCGTTGGCAAGGAAATGATCCGCATTCTGGTGGAGCGGAAATTTCCTGCGAAGGAAATCCGCGTTCTTGCGAGAAGCGCGCGCATCATTCAGGTGGACGGCAAGGATTATCAGGTTCATGAAACCACGCCCGAAGCCTTTGACGGTGTGGACATCGCTTTGTTTGCCGGAACAGAAGGAGAAAAGGGCGCCGCAGTCACATTCGGAAAGGAAGCCATCCGCCGCGGAGCCGTGCTCATCGACAATGGATCGGATTATCGCATGGATCCCGAAGTTCCTCTGGTCATTCCTGAAATCAACGAACATGATCTGGCCTGGCACCAGGGCATCATCGCGAATCCCAACTGCACCACGGCCGTGATGCTCATCCCTGTGAACGCCATCCATAAAAAATTCGGCGTCAAAAAAGTTGTCGTCTCCACCTATCAGGCGGTCTCCGGCGCCGGCGTGAAGGCCGTTGAAGATTTAAAGAAACAGACTGCCGAGCATCTGCAGTCCGGCACGGTCGGCGATCCCGGCGTGTTCCCGGACCCCATTGCTTTCAACGTTCTGTCTCACAACTGGAAAGTTGAGAAGGACGGATATTCCAACGAAGAACTGAAGATCATCAAAGAAACCCACAAGATCATGGGCGACAAATCCATTCAGGTGGTTCCCACCACGGTTCGCGTGCCCGTTTATAACGGTCACTCAGAATCTGTATACATTGAGACGAAGAAAAAAATCACCCCGGCTCAAGCGGCCAAAATTTTGTCCAAAACTCCCGGCGCGCGCCTCGTGGATGACGCTCATCCTCTTGAAGGCAAAACTTGCCCCATGCCCACACTGGCTTCCGGCAAGGATGATGTTTTGGTTGGCCGCATCCGCAAAGACCTCTTCAACCCCAAAGCCCTCGCGTTCTGGGCCGTGGGCGACAACCTCCGCAAAGGCGCGGCTTTGAACGCCGTGCAGATCGCGGAATGCCTCGTCGAAAAATAATCCTAAATAATCTTATTTAAGCGGTCAGGGAAGTTGGTTGCAATGGCGTCTATCTTGCAAGCCAGAAGCCGCTTCATCTCCGGAACTTCATTGACGGTCCAGGTGGCCACGGCCAGGCCTTTTTGGTGGGCTTTCTGCACGAGAGATTGGGTGATGAGCGTTCTGCGAGGGAAAAGAGCGTCCGCCTGCACATCGATCGCCCTCTGAATCGGATTTTTGAGAGGCTCGCTGTAAAGAATTCCCGTGGCAATTTTGGGGTCAATTTTTTTGATCTGTTTGAGCACGTCATGGTCGAAGGAAATCACGACCACCCGCGCCCCCATTCCCGCCTCATTGACCGCTTGGACGAGTTTTTCGGCCATCGCGGGATAATTCACCGGCTCGTTTTTGATTTCGATCGCAACGCCCATCTGATATTTGTTGAGAGCGGTTTTGTGCCTCGCCCATTCGAGAAGTTCCTTGAGCGTGGGGACCCTCTCGCCTTTAAACTTTTTTGAATACCACGAACCCGCGTCGAGCTTCTTGATCTGCGAAAGTTTTAGATTTTTGATCAGTCCCGCTCCATTGGTGGTGCGGTCGACGGATTCGTCATGCATCACGATGATTTCGTTGTCTTTGGAGAGGTGGACATCGCACTCCACAAATTCTGCCCCCATGTGGCGGCCTTCATCAAAAGACGAAAAAGTGTTTTCGGGAGCGTGGCCCATGGCGCCCCGATGCCCCACGATCCAGCAGGCTCTCGGCGAAGATTGCTTTAGCTTAAACATGGGAATAAATATACATAATTTTTATGTTCCTTTGATAGAATATGGATATGAAAGAAAGATTTTTGAGAATTAATCATCATTATAAAGGGAAAGCCGTCGGGTTCCGATCCGACCAGGTTTTGCTCCCGAATAAGAAAGAGGCTGTGCGGGAATATCTGGACCATCCCGGCGCTGTTGCTGTGGTGCCGTTTCTGGACTCGCCCTTCAAAACGCCGCTCATGAAAACGCGCGTGGTGATGGTCAAGCAATTCAGATATCCCGTTTCAGAGATCACGGAAGAATTGCCTGCCGGGAAACTCGACAAAAAAGAAAACTTGAACAATGCTCTCCGCCGTGAGTTGAAAGAAGAAACGGGATATTCCGCTTCGCGCATTAAAAAACTCATCTCGTTCTGGCCGACCCCGGCTTTTGCCAACGAAATCATCCACATTTATTGGGCCGACGGCCTCAAAAGCGGGAAAATGAATCCGGACGACGACGAATTTCTGTCCTGTTCCGTGGACACGTTCGGGAACCTGTTAAAGAAAATCGAAAAAGGGAAAATCCGCGACTCAAAAACCATCGTGGGACTCCTCGCCTGCGCGCAATTTTTTGGGCGTTAGATTTTCCAGCGGTGGATGTCTGTAAGGATGGGCGCCGCGCTGTCGACCGTCAGCGGCGTGACGGAAATTTTTTTGGACTTGATGGCCCAGATATCGGTCCCCGGTTCCGGAATGCCTTTGGGGATGTCTCCCGCCAGCCAATAATACAAATGTCCTCTCGGGTCCACGCCTGAAGGGATCACTTTTCCATAAACTCTTTTTCCGAGCCGCGTGATTTCCACTTTCGGCTTTACGCCGTTGGCATGGGGAACATTGATATTTAAAAACACTCTGTTGGGAAGCTTGCGCTCGAGGATGAGTTTGGCAAGTTTTTGAGATGTGGCCGCGGCGAGAGCGAAAGTTTCATGTGTGCCCTCGCCGATGGAAACCGCCATGGAGGGAATGCCTTGCATCGCGGCTTCGCGGGCCACTGCAACGGTTCCGGAATAAATGATGTCTTCTCCAAGGTTGAGTCCGTGATTGATTCCGCCCACAACCAAATCCACTTTTTTATTCTTGAGCAGTTCCAACAAACCAAATCGCACGCAGTCTGAAGGCGTGCCGTTGGAAATGTAAACATGCATCACTTCCTTGTTGGAAAGCTCGATGGGCAAAGATTGGATGCGGAAAGGCTTGTGAAGCGTGATGGAGTGGCTGGCCGCGCTGCGTTCACCATCGGGAACGATCACGATGAGTTCGCCCAGAGGCTTCATGGCCCGGATCAGAGGTTTGAGTCCCTGCCCGTATATTCCGTCGTCGTTCGAAATAAGAATTCTTGGCATTTTTATCCTTTTATATATCTTTCTGCGAGCAACTCTTTCATTTTCATCACGGCCCTGGCCCTGTGGCTTATTTTATTTTTTTCTTCCAGGGTCATTTCTGCGAATGTCTTGCCCGCTTCTTTGACATAGAACACGGGGTCATATCCAAATCCGTTCCTGCCGCGAAGTTCCCGCGTAATTTCTCCTTCCACGATGCCTTCCGCGACTAAAATCTCTTTGCTTGCCGGGTCATAAAATGTGATCACGGTCTTAAAAACTGCCTTTCGGTTCGAACCTTCGCCGAGACTTTTCAAAATCTTGTCGCAGTTATCGAGATAACTGCAGTCCTCTCCGGCATATCGTGCCGAATAAACTCCCGGCTCGCCGTTCAGGGCTTCCACTTCCAACCCCGTGTCGTCCGCCAAACAGGGCAGACTTGAGAGCGCACCGTAAGTATTGGCTTTTTTCCTGGAATTTTCAAGTAGGGTCTTGCCATCTTCTTCAACGGGAGGAATGTTGGGGAATTCAGTGAGGTCCCGGAGAAGGATGGGCAGAGTTTCGAGCAGGCGTGAAATTTCCGCCGTCTTGTGACGGTTGTTGGTTCCGAGCAGAATTTCGCGGATCATGCGCCGCGGGTTTTTTTCAGGAGGTTGAGGGCGGACCCGGCTTTGAACCAATCGATTTGGTCCGAGGTCAGGCTGTGCTTGAGCAGAATCTTGCCGGTTTTGCCGTCCGCGTGATGGAGAACGCCTTCGATTTCTTTTCCGGGCGCAAGATTCTTGAGCCCGAGGATGGAAATCTTGTCTGTTTCCTTCACTAATTCATAATCCGTCGGGTTCACAAACGTGAGTGGGAGGATGCCCTGCTTTTTGAGATTCGTTTCATGGATGCGCGCGAAACTCCGGGTGATGACGGCTCCGGCTCCCAAAAATCTCGGTGACATGGCCGCGTGTTCGCGCGAAGACCCTTCTCCATAATTTTCGTCGCCGATCGCAACCCACCTGAGTCCTTTGGCTTTATAGGCGCGCGCAATCTTCGGGAACTCAAGGCCTTTTTCGCCGGTCAAAATGTTCAGGCCCTTGCCGGCATCGCCTGTGTATGAATTGATGGCTCCCAAAAACATGTTGTCGCTGATCTTGTCGAGGTGTCCGCGATATTTGAGCCAGGGGCCTGCGGGAGAAATGTGGTCTGTGGTGCATTTTCCCTTGGCTTTGAGCAGGATGGGGATTTCAACGAAATCCTTTCCGTCCCAGGCTGAAAAAGGTTCCAAAAGCTGGAGCCGGTCGCTCGAAGGGTCCACGACGATTTTTACAGACTCGCCGTTTTTCGCGGGAGCCAGATATCCTTCCGTTGGGGAAACAAATCCATTTTTAGGAAGATCATCGGCTTTTTTTGGAGGAGAGAGTTTCAGCTTTTTACCGTCCGCTGTGTCCAAGGAGTCCGTCAGAGGATTGAAACTCAAACGGCCCGCAAGTGCGACAGCAACGACGATTTCGGGGCTCCCGATGAAACACAAGGTGTCGGCGCTTCCGTCATTTCGCTTGGGGAAGTTGCGGTTGAAAGAAGTCAGGATGGAATTTTTTTGCCCTGGCTTGAGGTCGTCTCTCTTCCACTGCCCAATGCAGGGGCCGCAGGCATTGGCCAAAACGGTCGCCCCGATGTCTTCAAGCGCCTGGGCCTGGCCGTCGCGTTTGACGGTGGCATAAATCTGGTCAGAGCCCGGAGAAACCATGAGTTTGACCGCAGTCTTGATGTGAGCAGACTTGGCTTGGCTTGCAACGTCCGCCACGCGGCCAAGATCTTCATAAGAAGAATTGGTGCAGCTGCCTATGAGAGCGGTTGAAATGGCGTCAGGATAATTTTTATCTTTCACTTCCTGAGCGAGCTTTGAAATGGGGCGGGCCAGGTCCGGCGTGTGGGGACCCACGACATAAGGCTCGAGTTTGGAAAGGTCCAGCTCGATGACTTTTTCATAATATTTTTGGGGATTTTTTTCGACGTCCTCGTCGGATTTTAAAAGATCCTGATTTTTGTCCGCAAGTTCCGCCAGGTCCGCGCGTTTGGTTGCTTTTAAATAGGCCGACATTCTTTCATCATATGGGAATATGGATGTGGTGGCTCCAAGTTCAGCGCCCATGTTGGTGATGGTGGCCTTGCCTGTGCAGCTGATGGATTTTGTGCCTGGCCCGAAATATTCCACGATCCGGTTCGTTCCTCCCTGAACCGTGAGAGCGCCGCAGACATAAAGAATGATGTCTTTGGGGGAAGCCCAGCCCGAAAGTTCGCCGGTCAGGTGAACGCCGATCAATGTGGGGTGTTTCACTTCCCAGGGGAACCCGGCCATGACATCCACCGCGTCCGCTCCTCCCACTCCGGCAGCGATCATTCCAAGACCGCCTGCGTTGGGGGTATGTGAGTCGGTTCCGATCATCATTCCGCCAGGGAACGCATAATTTTCCAGGACAACTTGGTGTATGATTCCGGATCCAGGCCGCCAGAATCCGATGCCGAATTTTTGCGACGCGGAACTCAGGAAATCATAAACCTCTTTATTCTCGGTGGTCGCTGTTTCCATGTCTTTCTTCGCGCCGACATAAGCGCGGATCAGGTGGTCGCAGTGAACGGTGGTGGGGACAGCCACTTGGGGAATTTGGGCCTGGGCGAACTGGAGGATGGCCATTTGCGCCGTGGCGTCTTGCATGGCGATGCGGTCAGGATTCGTTTTGAGGATGCCTTTGCCCGGAGAAAACTCCTGGTTTTGGGGATCAGCGAGGTGACCGAAAAGGATTTTTTCGGCCAGAGTCAGAGACCTCCCCAGCCGCTTCCTTACGATCTCCAGATTCTTTCTGGAACGGTCATAAATTTTTTCAGCGAGTTCTTTCGTCGTTTCGATTTGCATGGTTTTGTCCGATGGCGGAGGATATTTAAGGCGGCGTTGCCTTATGGCTAAATTATATCAGATTTGGATTTGGGGTTACCAAAAATGCTTTTTGTTGAAACGGTAAAAATCGATGGTTTCCTGAAGCCCATCAGCGAGAGGCGTGTGAGATGTCCATGATGTGTGCTTTTTGATTTTGCGGACATCCGCGATGAAATCGCCGACATCGATTTTTTTATTGGTGGCGGGCCAGGGGACATGGATGATTTTGCCCGTGCCTGCGATGCGGACCACTTCTTTCACGATGTCGATCAACGGCAACCCTTTGCCGGAAGCGATGTTCAGGACCTGACCGGATATATTTTCATTTTGAGCGGTTTTTAAGAAGGCGTCCACAATGTCGTCCACATAAACATAGTCGCGGACCTGTTTGCCGTCGCCGAAGATTTTGATCTCGGCATCATCCAGAGCCAGGCGGATGAACCAGTTTAAAATGCCGAAAGAAGGTTCCTTCATTTGCGCCCGGGGACCATAACCATTGGCGACTCGCAATATCGTGGCATTCAACCCGAAGACCTTGGAATAAACTCTGTGATAATGTTCGCCGGCCAGTTTATTGACGGCATAGACATCGAGAGGCTGGGGCAAAATTTCTTCGTGGATGATCTTGGCCGTGACCGCGCCATAAACCGCCCGGGTGGAACAATAAACAATCCGGATCTTGGGGTTCAGGTTTTTGCAGGCTTCGAGAAGCGTGATTTGGCCGCGGGTGTTGATGTCCACGTCCAGCCAGGGATTTTTCATGGAGTCCGTGTGGCTGGTTTGGGCGGCGATGTTGAAAAGGATGTTCTGGTTCTTTATGAGACGGTTCACCAAAGGCTTGTTGCGGATGTCGCCTTTGAAGAATTTAACGGATTTTTTTATATCGGAGATATTAAAGAGATTTCCGCCGTGACCGGGGAGGATGCAGTCCAGGACTGTGACCGTTGCGCCAAGTTCGACAAGGCGGTGAGTGAGATTGCTTCCCAAAAACCCGAGACCGCCCGTGACAAGGACTTTTTTGCCCTTATAAAATGATTGCATAGGTCTTAAATGATATCAGATTTGACATTGTATAGAGAAGGGGATTATAATAAAGAAATGGCAAATCAAACATTCCTCACCCGCGAAGGCTATGAAAAGCTTCGCAAAGACATTGACGCGCTCAAAGAGCAGAAACGCGAACTTTCCAAGATGATCGGGGAAGCTCGCGAGCAGGGCGATCTGCGTGAAAACGCCGGATATCAATATGCCAAAGAAAAGCAGGCCGAAGTCATGCGGCGGATCGCAGACATCGAGTCCAAGCTGGGCAACGCTCAGCTGATCGACGACACCAAAATTGCCAAAGACGAAGTGCGCATCGGGGCCACTGTCACTTTTGTGGAGTCGGCTTCAGGCGCCGAGATGACCTATACTTTCGTGGGCCAGGAAGAGTCGGACCCGTCTGCCGGAAAACTTTCCGTTCATTCTCCCCTCGGAGAAGGATTTTTGGGGCACAAGTCGGGCGAAACCGTCACCATCAATCTTCCCGCAGGCAAAAAACAATTCAAAATCACCAAGATTGAGCGCTGAATTTTAAGCGCCAGACTGTCCACATGGCCTCGAATAAAATCCTTCGAGAGATCTTCGACTTTCCACGAGTCCTGTCACGGAACGTGATGGGCACTTCAACCGGTTTAAAACCTTTCTGCATGGCGCGGAAGGTTGTCTCCACCTGAAACGAATATCCGTCTGAAATAATATGGCTGAGCGGAAGGGATTCAAGCGTCTTCCGTTTCCAGGCCTTGAATCCTCCGGTCAGATCCCTGATCCCAACTCCCAAAATCGTTCTCGCATAAACATTCCCGATTTCGCTGACCGCCAGTCTCCATCCGGGCCAGTTTTCGATGGTTCCTCCGCCGATATATCTTGAGCCGACGGCAAAATCAGCATGGTCCAAAGCGGAGATCAGTTTGGGAATGGCGGAAGGGCTGTGGGAAAAGTCGGAATCCATCTGGATGATGGGGTCATATTTTTTTTCGAGGGCCCATAAAAACCCTTTGACATAAGCGGAACCCAACCCCAACTTTTTGGGACGGTGAAGGACAGAAATGTTTTCGTCGTCTTTGGAGAGCCGCTCGGCGAGTTCGCCCGTGCCGTCCGGGGAATTGTCGTCGATGATCAGGATGTGAGTCTTTACGGCAGAAAAAACTTCAGGGATAAAAACCGGAAGGTTTTCAATTTCGTTATAGGTTGGAAGGATGACGAGCGGAGTCAAGAAAGCTTCAGGCCCGAGATGCGCGTGAAGGCTTCCAGATATTTTTCCCGGGTCTTTGAGACGATGTCCGGGGGGAGAACAGGCCCCGGCGGAGTTTTTCCCCATTTGATGGATTCCAGGAAATCTCTCACGAACTGCTTGTCAAAGGATGCCGGGGAAGAGCCCACTTTGTATTGGGTTTTTTCCCAGAAGCGGGAAGAGTCCGGCGTGAGGCACTCGTCGATGAGGATGATTTCGTTTTTGCCGTCCGTTTCAAGAAGCCCGAACTCGAATTTGGTGTCGGCCAAAATGAGGCCTTTGGGTTCGACGAAATCCGCCGCGAATTTATAAAGCTTGATGGAAATTTGACGGAGCTGTTCGCTTAAATCTTTTCCCAGGATCCCGCACATGCGTTCAAACGAAATGTTTTCGTCGTGCTTGCCGCCTTCTTCTTTTGTCGCAGGCGTAAAAATAGGTTCCGGGAGCCTGTCCGACTCTCTCAACCCTTCCGGAAGGCTCACGCCGCAGACTTTTCTGTTCTGCTGATATTCTTTCCAGCCTGATCCGGAGAGATAACCCCGAACGACACACTCGATGTTGATCTTGTTCGTTCTTGTCACAAGCATGGACCGGCCGTCAAGCGGGTCTTTATATTTATGAAGATGCTTGGGATATTCGGAGACGGACGCGGAAATCAGGTGGTTTTTGACGATGTGTTTTGTCTGGCCGAACCAGAAGACGGAGATTTGGTTTAAAACTTTTCCCTTGTCCGGGATGGGCGTGGGCAAGACGACGTCGAAGGCGGATATCCTGTCCGAAGCCACCATGAGGAGTTTGTCTTCAAGGGCATAAACATCCCGAACTTTGCCGCGGATGAAAAGCGGAAGATCAATGGATTCAGTCGCCGCTGTCATGATAGCTCACAAGGCCCATGGCTGGAAGCAAAACGTCTTTCACGATTGCGGGATTATCCTTTATCATGTCCGCCGGTGTGAGGAGGAAATCGATGCTGTGTTTAATCTGGTCTCCGGCCACGGCGGCATATCGCGGATCAGGAATTTTGGAGTCGTTCATGGTTCCGGTTCCCCAAAGTATCAGACCGCCTAAAGCAAAGACGATGAGAGTTGCCCTTCGAAAGTTCATATAAAAATGATACCAAAAAGCCGCGCGGACCGTCTTAAACTTTCTGTAAAGAAAATGTAACAATTATTCCCATTCAATAGTCGCGGGGGGCTTGCTGGAAATGTCATAAACCACGCGGTTGATGCCGCGGACTTCATTGATGATGCGGTTGGAAATTTTGGATAGCACGGGTTTGGGAATGTCCGCCCAGTCTGCCGTCATGGCGTCCTGAGAGGTCACAGCTCGAAGGACGGCCACACGTTCATAGGTTCTGGCGTCTCCCATGACCCCCACGGTTTTGACGGGGATCAGCACTGCAAAAGCCTGCCAGAGTTTTTCATAAATTCCGGCTGAGCGGATTTCTTCTTCCACGATTCTGTCGGCATTTCTGACCAGGTTTAATTTTTCTTCGGTGACGTCGCCAAGGATGCGAACGGCAAGGCCGGGGCCCGGGAAAGGGTGGCGCTTCAAAATTTCCGGGGGCAACCCAAGTTCCGCGCCCAGTTCCCGGACCTCATCCTTAAAAAGGAACTTGAGCGGCTCGATGAGGGAAAGCTTCATGCGTTTGGGGAGGCCGCCCACATTGTGGTGCGTCTTGATGACGGCGGAAGGTCCTCGGACGCTTTGGCTCTCGATGAGGTCCGGATAAAGAGTTCCCTGGACCAGATATTTTACGCTCTTGAGTTTTTTGGCTTCGCGGTCAAAAACTTCGATGAAGGCCTTGCCGATGATCTTGCGCTTCTTTTCAGGATCCGAGACGCCTTTGAGTTTCTTTAAAAATTCCTTGCGCGCGTCGATGATGTGGAGGCGGTCGCCGAATTTTGAGCGGAAAACTTCTTCCACGCGCTCCTTTTCCCAGTGGCGCAATAGCCCGTTATCGACGAAGATGCAGTGGAGCTGTTTGCCGATGGCCTGGTTCACGAGCACTGCCGCGACCGCGCTGTCCACTCCGCCGGACATTCCGCAGACGGCGTCTCCCTGGCCCACGAGTTCGCGGATGCTTTTGACTTCGCGATCAATGAAGGAAGACATCTGCCAGGAAGCTTTCTCTTTGCAGACATTGAATAAAAAGTTTGCGATGATCTGCTTGCCTTGAGGCGTGTGGGCGACTTCGGGGTGGAACTGAACGCCGTAGAGATTTTTGTCAAAGTTGGCGATGGCCGCAACATCCGCGTTGGATGTTTTTGCAAGGCGGACGAAACCTTTCGGGATGTTTTTAACTTCGTCTCCGTGGCTCATCCATACATTGAGAGATTTTGAAAGACCTTCGAACAGATGCGTTGAATCCTCGACGACGATTTCAGCGTGGCCGAATTCTCTCTTGTGCGCCGGAGAAACATTCGCGCCGTATTTGTGCGCCAGAAGCTGAAGGCCATAGCAAATCCCAAGAACGGGAAACTTGCCGGAAACAATCTCATCTTCGCAGGAAGGAGATTTTCCGCCGCCGTTCACGCTTGCAGGTCCGCCTGACAAAATGATCCCGGAAGGATTTTTGGAAGCAATCTCTTTAAAAGATGCTGTGTGAGGCAGAATTTCGCAATAAACTTTCTGTTCGCGGACGCGGCGGGCGATGAGCTGGGTGAACTGGGAACCGAAGTCGAGAATAATGATCATATCAGGTTATGTTTCCTCATGTATTTTTGTGTTCCAACCGTTTCCAATTCCTTGGCGGTGGACGACACTTTTGTTTTAAGCGAATTCATATATTTTTGGAGGGCGGCGGTGAGTTTTGAGTCTCCGGCGGCGATGATTTTTACGGCGAGAAGGCCGGCGTTTTTGGCGCCGTTGATGGCGACTGTGGCCACGGGAATTCCAGCGGGCATCTGCACGATGGAAAGGAGCGAATCAAGCCCCGCGAGCGATTTGGTTTTGACAGGGACGCCGATGACGGGAAGCGTGGTGAGAGACGCTGTCATGCCCGGCAAATGGGCTGAGCCTCCCGCTCCCGCGATCAAAACTTTGAGTCCCCGGCTGGCCGCGCTTTTGGCATACGCAACCATCCGATCCGGTGTTCGGTGGGCGGAGACGACGGTCACTTCATGGGGAATTTTGAATTCCCTGCAAATTTCTGCGGCATCGTTCATGACCGGGAGATCGGAATCGCTTCCCATGATGATGCCGATGATCGGGCGAGAATTTTTCATGCGGGGACCACCTCCAGACATTTACGAATTTTTTCGGCTTTCGCCATGGCCCCGGCGAGAGTTTTGTCCAAAACGGTTGCGTGTCCGAGCTTGCGCTTCACGCGGGATCCTTCTTTTCCATAAATATGCACGCTCGCTCCCGGGACGGACAAGGCTTGTTCCAGGCCTTTGACTCGGCTTGGCCCTTCAAAATTTCGAGTGCCGAGAATGTTGATGAGAACGGCGGGTGAAAGAAGGCGCGGCTCAATGAGAGGCAGTCCCAGGATGGCGCGCAAGTGAATTTCAAATTGGGAATGGGTGCAGGCTTCGATGGTATAATGCCCGGAATTGTGAGGCCTGGGCGCGATTTCGTTGATCAAAATTCCGCCTTTTTTGTCCAAGAACATTTCAACGCCGAAAATGCCGACGCCCTTCAATTTTTCAACGGCTTTGCGCGCAATCGCGCAGGCTTTGGCGGCCAGTTTGGGAGATATTCGCGCGGGAGCCAGGGTGGAGACGAGAATGTGATCTTTGTGAATGTTCTCAACGACGGGAAAATGGACTGTTTTCCCTTGGGCATTTCTTGCGATCATGACTGAAATTTCTTTCGTGAAGGGGACAAACCGTTCCAGCATATAATCGTCTTTGGAAAGAGAACCATTCAGCGTGTGAGCGTTAAGAAGATCTGATAATTCGCGCGGATTGCGGAAAGTGAAACTGCCTCGTCCGTCATAGGTGTCTCTCCTCAATTTAAGGAGGGAGGGAAACCCGATCTTTGCGGTGACGCTTTTTATTTCGTCCGCGGAATGGACGGCGGCGAATTCCGGAACGGGGATTTTATGATCAGCAAGGAATTGCTTTTGAGTGCCCTTGTCCTGGATGATTTTCAGGCAATCCGAAGAGGGATAAACCTTTTTCCCTGAAGATTCAATTTCGCGGAGGGTTTGCGTGTCTCCAAGCTCGATTTCATATGTGAGCACATCGCATTTGGAAGCGAGGTCCCGGAGCGCGTCAGGATTTTTAAAGTCCGCCTGGATTTGGGTTGCTCCCGCTTTGGCGGCGGGGCAGTTGGGCGTGGGATCAAGGACCACGACGCTCAGGTTGAGGCGGCTGGCAGCCTGAGTGATCATTTTCCCAATTTGCCCGCCGCCGACAATCCCGACCGTCGGATTCATTATTTTCCCATGCCGAGTTTTTGCGCCTTCTGATAAACTTTGCCTTCAGATTTGATGTCGGGGGCAATGATGATCTCCACGAGTTGAAGCTCTTTCAAGTTGTGGGCTCCGAGAGATCCCATGGCGACTTTCAAGGCGCCGAGAAGGTTCTGTGTTCCGTCATCCACATTGGCTGGGCCAAGCATGATTTCTTTCAGTGTCGCTGTGGTTCCGACTTTCACTCTTGTTCCGCGCGGCAAATATCTGTCAGGCATCGCCATTCCCCAGTGGAACCCTTTTCCGGGAGCTTCCACGGCTTTGGCAAGGCCGGACCCGATCATGACGGAATCTGCGCCTGAAGCAAACGCTTTGCAGATGTCGCCGGAAGTGACCATTCCGCCATCCGTGATGATGGAAACATATCTGCCCGTCTTTTTCATATAAAAATCTCTGGCGGCCGCGCAGTCCACGGTGGCTGTCACCTGGGGAACGCCCATGCCCAAAACTCCGCGGGTCGTGCAGGCCGCGCCGGGTCCGATGCCCACCAGAACTCCGTCAACGCCCGCTTCCATGAGAGACAAGGCTGCGCTATAAGTCACGCAGTTGCCGATGATGATGGGCAATTTTTTCTTCATCTTCTTGCAGATCTTGGCGAAATCCACGCTCGCATAATTTGAGGATTCATGAGTTGTGCTTGTGACGGTGGACTGGATGAAAAAGAAGTCCGCGCCCGCCGCAAGAGCGATCTCGGCAAAGCGTTCCGCGCGTTTGGGGATGGCTGAAATGGCGGCTTTTCCGCCCGCTTTCTTGATCTGCTTGATGCGTTTCGCGACCAACTCTTCTTTGATGGGCTCTTTATAAACTTTTTGGAGAAGTGAGGTTGCTTCATCGGGGCCGGAATTTACGATGGCCTGCAGAATTTCTTCCGGGTTTTCATATCTCGTCTGGACGCCTTCGGAATTGAGGACCGCAAGCCCGCCCAGCTTGGACATTTCGATGGCGAACTTCACGTCCACGACGCCGTCCATGGCGCTGGCGATGATGGGAACCTTGAGGGTGTTTCCTCCGATTTTCGTTGCGGCATCGCAGTCCTCAGGATTGATCGTGATCGCTCCCGGGACCAAAGCCACTTCGTCAAAACCATATGCCCGTCTTGCTTCTCTGTCTCGTCCTATAAAAAATGCCACTTGGGGTGCCTCCTGTGATAAATTAAAATTTTTGAGGGTTTAAAACTAAACGACTTGCTTTATTTTAGGGAGCGTGATTTCCGCGGGCTGTTTCTGATATTTGCCCTTTTTGTCCGCATACGAAATTTCACAGACTTCATCTGATTCCAGAAACAGAACCTGAGCGATGCCTTCGTTCGCATAAATTCTTGCGGGCAACGGCGTCGTGTTTGAAATCTCTAATGTGACATATCCTTCCCATTCCGGCTCAAAAGGAGTGACGTTCACGATGATGCCGCACCTGGCATAGGTGGACTTGCCCACGCAAATGGAGATGATGTTCCGGGGAATCCTGAAATATTCCACGGTCCTTGCGAGGGCAAACGAGTTGGGAGGAATTGTGCAATAAGTGTCCGTCACAATGTCCACAAAGCTTTTGGAATCAAACGCTTTGGGGTCCACAACCACGCCATAGGTGTTGGTGAAGATTTTGAATTCACGGCTCACGCGGATGTCATACCCATAAGAAGACAGCCCATAAGAAATGGCTCCCTTGTTGACTTGCCCTTCAACGAAAGGCTCAATCATCCCATGTTCCAGGGCCATTTTTCTTATCCAGCTGTCAGCTTTAACGGGCATTTTCTTCTCCTCAGAATATAAAGATCAACCGCACTTGGTGAAACCGCAGTGTTTGCAGGTGGCGCATCCGTTTTCCTGGATCATCGTTTCACCGCAGTCCGGGCAGATGCCGGCGAACTCTTTCGAGAGGCGGACATCCTTGTTGGTCTGGATCTGCGTGAGGCTGTCCGGAGCCTGGAGAGGCTGAGGGGCGACTTCCGCGCCCTGCGAGAACTTGAGTTTGAGCTGTTTGTTTCGCGCCACGGGATCAGGCAATGTGGAAACTCTCGGATAAGAATTTTTGGGATTGAACGAATCGCCATAAAGATATCTTCCGATCACAAGCGCCACGCCTTGCGCCACGGTGGTCACCATGACATTGGTTCCGTCGGCGGACTTGTCGAAAGCCACTTCGCGGGAACGCACGCGCCAGAGCTGTTCCATGATCTCTCTGGGGTCCACGGCGGCTCGGAGCAGCAAGCTGGCGAGCCGGCCCGTCACTTCCGCTTCCGCGTCCAGGGATTTTACGAAAATTTCGCAAAGTCCGAACTCGTCTTCGTTGATGGTCACATAAATGGGGCCTCTCGGAGTTTCAACTCTTTCCGTGCGGCCTTCGGTGACCTTGGGTCTCTGTCTGGCTCCCGGGACCTGGCCTGCTGCTGCGGCTGGCGCGGGCGCGGCCTGAACGGAAGTGTTGCTTCCGGACTGTTTTGATTTGGTTTCCGCGTCTGTGATCAGAACGCCTTCGCGGCTGCCTTCACGATACACCGTGATGCCTTTGCATCCCATTTTCCACGCATTAAAATAAACTTTCGCGACGTCTTCGGGCGTGGCTTCGCGGGGCAGGTTCACCGTCGAGGAAATGGCGTGATCGATGTGTTTCTGAATGGTGGCCTGCATGAGCACGCGCTTCTCGGCACTGATCTGGTGAGCTGTCACGAAATAGGTTGGGAGCTCTTCGTCTTTCGCTCCGAACTGTTTCATGTAGTGACCAACCAGCGGATGATAAACCTTGAAATATTCCTGGCTGAGGGATTCCGACCGCCGGGTATAGGCGAGGTCGAAGATGGGCTCAACGCCGGAAGTGGTTCCGGCCAAAGACGCGCCGCTTCCCACGGGAGGAACCGTCAGGAGAGCCACATTGCGGATTCCGTGCTGGCGGATTCTTTCCTGAACCTGAGGATAGAGTCTCTGGATGAAAGGAGAACGCATGTGTTTTTCGAGATCGAAGCGGGGGAAAATCCCTTTCTCGATGCCGACATTCACGGATTCGTCATAAGCGAAGTTCTTGATCCGCTCAAAGAGATTGTCGACGAAAGCGATGGCTTCGTCCGAATCATATCTCATCTTCATCTGGCAGAGCATGTCGCCCAACCCCGTGAAGCCGAGTCCGATTCTGCGGGAAGCCATGGAAGCGTCGGTTTGGGATTTGAGGGGATGTTTGTCCGCGTTATAGTCCAGCACATTGTCCAGGAAACGGATGCCGTATCGCGCGGCTTTCTCGATGGCGATCCAGTTCACGCGCGCCTTGTCGGTGAACTCTTCTTCGACGAAACGGGAAAGGTTGATGTTCCCCAGGCAGCAGTCGCCGTATCCTTCAAGAGGAATTTCGGCGCAGGGGTTGGTGGAGATGACTTCCATGCCGTTATATTCCGAAGTGGATTCGCGCTTGATGTTGTCCCAGAAGATGATGCCGGGTTCCGCCCAGTCTCTGGCGCCGGTGATCAGCTCGTTCCAGATGGAGCGGGCCTTCGCCTTGCGGTGGACTTTCACCTTGTCGTTTTCAAAGAACAGATCAAAGTCGTCGTCTTTCTCGACGGCGTTCATCAAAGCGTCGGAAACGCGCACGGAGATGTTGGCATAACGGACAGTTTTAAGATTGCGTTTGACGCGGCAGAATTCAAGGATGTCGGGATGGGAATCGCGGATGGTGATCATGAGCGCTCCGCGGCGTCCGGCCTGGCCGATGGTTCCGGTGGTTAAAGAGAACAAGTCCATAAACGAAACGGACCCCGTGCTGGTGAGGGCCGCGTTGTTGACCCGGGCGCCTTTGGGGCGGAGCACGGAAATGTCGGTGCCCACGCCGCCGCCGTAAGAATAAGTGCGGGCGGCTTCTTTCATCCATTCAAAGATGGATTCGAGCCGATCGTCCTGGACGGGGATGACATAGCAATTAAGGAGAGTGACGTTTCTGGGATTGCCTGCGCCGAAAAGGATGCGTCCGCCCGGGATATATCTGAAGTCGGAGAGGAGCCAATAGAATTTTTCCTGCCATTCGGCCTTGAGGGCGTCTGTTTTCTCGACGCTCGCGATCGCTTTCGCCACGCGGGACCACATTTCCAGAGGCGTTTTTTCGATCACGCGCCCCGTCTTGTCGCGGAGGGCATATTTGTCAAGGAACACGCGGGACCGGAGGGTGTCGCCGCTGAAGAAATCGCTGGTCTCTTTGGTTAAGGGAGGAGGGCCGGAAAAAAGTTCTTCTTTATTCAGTTCCCCCGACGCGTCTTTCGAGCTGTTCAAAACTTCTTTGACGATCTCTTCTTTGGATGAGGCCGACCCTTGAGCGGACTGATTCATGCATTCCTCCTTAATTTGCGCTTAAACTGAAAGCGCGGCGACATTTCGTCTTTTGTAATCGTTTCCGGCAGGCCGGAGCGTCCGGCTCGGGCTTCTGCGGGCTTTAAGCTTCTTGATCTCTGATAAAAATGAGTCGATGTCATCGAAGTTCCGATAGACCGACGCGAAGCGGATATAGGCCACCTGGTCAATGCCGTGGAGCCGCTTCAAAATTTTTTCCCCGATCTCGCGCGAAGACACTTCCATCACGAAATCTTTGAGCTCATATTCCACGCTGTCCACGAGCTGGTCGATGGTGTCCAGAGAGATGGGCCGCTTTTCGCAGGCCCTGAGCACTCCGCGGCGGAGCTTGTCGCGGTCGAAAGGTTCTCTGCGGTCATCCGATTTCACCACCATGAGGGGCATTTCTTCCAATCTTTCATAGGTCGTGAAGCGCTTCCCGCATCCCTTGCAGGCGCGGCGGCGGCGGATGACATCGGCCGCGTCAATCGGCCTCGAATCAATCACCATGTCGTTCTCGCTCGTGCAGAAGGGGCATCTCATAAATCGGTCACTTTCTCCTATCTGTTGTGGTCCAAAAAACTTAAGCACTATATCTTGTGGTTCAAGGATATAGTGCCGCGCGTCTCAATTTTTATTTTTGTTATAGAACCGTTCCGGAAAAAATGTAAATAATTTGTAAACAAAATCCTACAATAACTGTCACACAAGTGTCAAGCAAATTTTTTCCGACGAGAAAACCGACATTTTTTTGCGGTTTTTCGCGCATTTCGGCGATTTGTTTTTTCTCCTCAAAAGAGATATGATAACGAGTCTCCCCAAACCCTAAATCGCATGAATGTCATGACCAAATTTTCTCCTGAGCCGGCCGTGCGCCTGATCAACGCGTTCGACCAGCCCTATGACAACGCGGTGGCCACCGCCAGGACCTGCTATTCCCCCAAAATGATATATGCCGAGGACGTGAACAAAGACGAGGTTTCCCGCGCGCGCAGAGACGCCATTGCGGGGAGCATTTTTCAGGCGGGACACCACACCACGCTCCAGCATTCCACCTTCCAGTTCGCCGTCGAGAAAGTGAGCCGGCAATGCATCTGGAGTTTTTTGCATTCGCACCCGTTTTATAACAGCGAGCAGGTGAGCCAGAGATATGTCAAAGTTTCTCCGGAAAATTTTGCGGTTCCGGAACTGCCGGAAAGTTCCTCGGAACTTTATCTCTCAACCATCAATATGCTGATGGAAGCTTATGAAAAGCTGAATGTTCTCCTCGCGCCGGCTGTTGAAAGAGAATTCAGGAAAATCTTTCCCTCGCGAGACCTCACGGAGAAACGCTGGCAGAGCGCAATCCGCAAACGCTGTCAGGAAGTTTCCAGATATGTTTTGCCCGTGGCCACTCATGCGCACCTTTATCACACGATTTCAGGCATCACTCTCTTGAGATACATCAGGCTCTGCCAAATTTTCGACGCTCCCAAGGAGCAGACCCTCTTGGTCCAGAAAATGGCGGAACAGGTTCGGGCCTGGGACCCGGAATTTTTGAAAAACGCCCAGGATCCGATGCCGATTGAAGAAACTCCGGAATATGCTTCCTTTAATAAGGCAGAAGAAAAACATGACGGGCGGAAGTTTATCAAGGAATTTGATCAGGAACTTCAGGGAAAAAGCTCATTGCTTAAGGATTATAAGGTGAATGCCGAGCCCGTGATGGCGCAATCGGTTCGGAGTGTTCTGGGTCTCTCAAAAGACGAGATGAGCGATAAAGATGCCATAGACTTGGTTATGAATCCCGCGAAAAACGCTTTTTTGTCCGAAACCATGAACTTGACTCACCATGGGAAATTGACTCGCGTCATGGTTCATCCGCATTTCACATTTAAAAAGAAAATTTCTCACACGGCGGATTCGCAGGATCAGAGGCATCGGACGATTCCAGGTTCCCGCCCCGTGCTGTCTCGGCATTTTTCTGCCGCGCCTGATTATATTGTCCCCGCCTTGATCGATGCCGCGCCGGAAGCGCAGGAATTTTATCACAAGACGATGGAAGAACTTTGGAGGCGAATCGATCTTGTTTTAAGCCAGGGCGCGGAAATGGAGTCCGCTCTTTATTTGTTGCCCAATGCTTTTCCCATCCGTTTTGAAGAGTCCGGGAGTCTTCTCGATTTTCACCACAAGTGGGTGCACCGTCTTTGTTATACCGCGCAGGAAGAAATCTGGAAAGCGTCCAAAGAAGAAGTGAGTCAGGTTGAAGAAAAATTTCCGGAAATCGGGAAACATCTGCGCGCGCCGTGTTATGTCCGCAAGAGCGCCGGACGAAAACCTCTTTGCCCCGAAGGCGACCGTTTTTGCGGCGTGCCTGTCTGGAGCAAAAATTTAAATCAATACGAAAGGATATTATAACTATGCCATCAGTCGTTGTGTTGGGAACGCAGTGGGGAGATGAAGGGAAGGGAAAGATCGTTCATCTGCTTGGGAAACAGGCGGACTATATCGTCCGTTATCAGGGCGGGCCGAACGCCGGACACACCGTGGTGTTCGACGATAAAAAGTTTGTGCTTCATTTGATTCCGGCGGGTATTTTGATCCCGAAAAAAATCTGCGTCATCGCCAACGGCGTCGTCGTGGATCCCTTGTCGATCTATGAGGAGATCAAGCTCCTCGAAAAACGCGACATCAGCGTGAAGGGCCGGCTTTTCATTTCTGAGCTCGCGCATCTTATTTTTCCATATCACAAAATTATGGACATCGCCCGTGAAGAATCCAAGGCGGGTGAAACCAAGATCGGCACCACGCGGAAAGGCATTGGGCCGACTTATGCTGACAAGGTGGAACGCGTGGGGATTCGGCTCGTCGATTATCTTGAGCCGGAAACATTCTCGAAACTGCTCGAGCAGAATCTCCTCCTCAAAAAACATTTTATCGAGAAAGTCAGCACCGTGGATAAAGTGCGGAAAGAAATTCTGGATCAGGCCAAATTTTTGAGGCCGTTTTTTAAAAAATTCGCCTGCGACACTTCCGCGCTCCTCAACAAAGCTCTCGACCAGAAGAAAAAAGTGATGTTTGAAAGCGCTCAAGGCACATTGCTCGACATTGATTTCGGGACTTATCCGTTTGTCACTTCCTCCAACCCCATTGCGGGTTCCGTGGGTTCGGGATGCGGCATCGGTCCCTCCAGAATCGGTTCCGTTCTCGGCATCGCCAAGGCCTATACGACCCGCGTGGGAGAAGGCCCCATGCCGACAGAGCTGAAAGATTCCGTCGGTGAAAGATTGCGCGCGGCGGGCCAGGAATTCGGCGCCACCACTGGGCGGCCCAGACGGTGCGGATGGTTTGACGCTCCGGTTGTCAGGCGTTCCATCCTCGTGAACGGCATTAAAGACCTCGTGCTCACCAAGATCGATGTCTTGGGCGGCATCGAAAAAATAAAAGTCTGCGTGGCGTATAAATATCGCGGAAAAACATACAAAGAATTTCCCAACAGCCGCGCGGCGATCAACGAATGCGTGCCGGTCTATGAAACGGTTCCCGGGTTCGGCCCCATCTCGCAGGACATCCGCAACTTCAAAGACCTGCCGGTGAACGCGAAAAAATATGTCCAATATCTGGAAAAAATTCTTGGCCTGAAATTCACGCTGGTGTCTCTCGGCAAAAGCAGAGACGAGACCATCTCGACTTCGACCAAGTCAATTTGGTAAATTGTCTCGAGGAAAAGCCGTAAAGGGAGAATTCTAATGATGGAAATCGGAATTGGCGTTGGAGCCGTAATCGTATTTTTATTGATGACTTTCACGACCGTGGACCAGGCGACGGTGGCCGTGATCACGATCTTCGGGAAATATACCCGCGTCATGCGCGAAGGGCTCAATTTCAAAATGCCCTGGGAAGGAGTTTTTGCCCGCATCTCGCTTCAGAACCGCGCGCTCGAACTGGAATTTCAGGCGATCACGCTGGACCAGGCGAATGTGAAGTTCTCGACGATGATTGTTTATGCGGTCGCTGACTCCAGGGAAGAGACCATCAGCAAAGCGGCTTTCAGTTTCGCCTCTCCGCGGGAATTTCAGCTTGCGCTTCAGCGCACCATCGACGGTTCCATCCGCCAGTTTGTGGCCACGACCAAGCAGGCCCAGATTTTGGGCATGAGAGCGGAAATCGTTGAACACACGAAAAAGAATCTGGACGAAGTGGTTTCGTCCTGGGGATATGTTGTGCGAGACATCCAGATCACGGACATGACTTTTGATTCTGTGATCATCGATTCCATGGCGCGCGTGGTGTCTTCCAAAAATTTGCTGGCCGCCGCAGAAAACGAAGGCGCGGCTCTCCTTGTGAAACGCACCAAAGACGCTGAAGCCGAAGCGGCCTATAAAACGATCGGGGCTGAAGCGGAGAAAAAAGCGTCCGCTCTCCGGGGCGAAGGGTTGGCTCTTTTTAGAAAAAATATCGCCGAAGGCATGAAGGAAGCCGTGGAAGATTTGAAAGCGGCAGGCGTAACGTCTAATTTTTTGCTATATCTTGAGTATACGGACGCGCTGAAGTATATGGCGGACCATTCTCAGGGGAAAGTGATTTTCATGGACAATGGGTCCGGCGGAGCGTCCCGCATCATCCAGGGCATTGCTGGAATGCTGGACGACAGCCACGAGAAACCTGCTCAGAAGCCGTCATAAAAGAAGAATTTTCAGACATCACAAAAAACAGGAGAAAAACTAAATGGCAAAGAAAGCAGCGAACTCAGCGTTCATGAAACCCCTGCAGCCGGATGCAGCCTTGGGAGAAGTGGTTGGTTCCAAGCCCATTCCGCGCACGGAAGTTGTGAAAAAATTGTGGGCCTATATCAAGAAGAACAGCCTGCAGGACAAGAAGAACAAACGGAACATCAACGCGGACGCGAAGCTGAAAGTTGTTTTCGGCGGGAAGTCCCAGGTTTCCATGTTCGAAATGACCAAGCTCGTTTCCAAGCACCTCAACTAAACCAAGCTTAGTCAGTCCAAACTTCAAACGCCCTTGACGGCCATCGCGAACGCGGTGATTGTCAGGGGCGTCGCTTTATTTCAGGGGATATTTGACGCCGTTTTTCTGCATTTTACGGTCGAGCTCTGTGGCAAGATCGATGCCGTATTTTTGGGAAAAGCGCAGGACCGTGTGGAGGATGTCGACCACTTCATCGCAGATGGCTTCGCGGGTCTTGGGGCTTTGGAAAAGCGTTTCAACCTCTTTTTCAGACTTGAACCTGAACTGCACCAAAAGTTCCGACGCTTCGGTGATGATGCCGATGGCCAGGTCTTTGGCGTTGTGGAATTTGTCCCAGTCGCGGTCGTCGCAGAATTTTTGAACCTTGTCTTTTAAGTCCTGAACGCTCGCTGTGCTGTCGGTCATTTGAATTCCTTTATCCCCAAACATTTCAGGATGTCTTCTTTCTTATTGGTTTTAAGTCCGGTCATGTCCGCGCCTTTCAAATTGGTCCAATCCAAAATCACATCCGTCATGTCCGCGTTCCGGAGGTCTGCGCGCTGAAGGTCGGCATTGCGCAAATCCGCGCCGGAGAGGTTTGCGTCGCGCAGATCGGCAGAACGAAGATAGGCTCCGCGCAAATCAGCGCGCGAAAGGTTGGCTCCCCGGAGGTCCGCGCTCCAAAGATCGGCCCGCTGAAGATCAGCCTCAGAAAGCTGACCGCGCACCGGCGCAAGCAGGTCCCGGAGCTTTTCGGCTTCTCCGCTGACGATAATTTTATCCGAGCTTTTATTTTTGATGATGAATTTCATTTGAGGGAGGAAAATTGTGGAGCTGAGGGGGATTGAACCCCTGACCTCCTGCATGCCATGCAGGCGCTCTCCCAGCTGAGCTACAGCCCCAAATTTTGATTTAACTTCTTCTGCTTGAACCCCTGACCTGTCGCCGCGGCGACCGCTCTCCCAGCTGAGCTACAGTCCCAATGTTGAAAATCGAGCCTCTTATTCTATCTTAGACAGGGAAATTTGTCAAAACTTTCCGGACAGGCTCAGGAGATAGGTGTTTCCGAGGACGCCGAAAGGCTGCCAGCTGAAGTCGAGGCCATAGCCTTTCCAGAGGAGTCCGGTCCCCGCCGAGATTGAGGAAATGCCCGAGATGTCGGAAGAGGTTTTGGATTTGTATCCCGCTCGTCCTGCGGCGGTGATGTTTCCTGTCAGCGAAATTTTATATTCCGTTCCGAGGGAAGCATAGATCGGGGCGTCGTTCGGGAAAACAACGTCCGCGCTCACGATCCAGTCCTGCATCGGGATGTATGAAGCGCCGCTTCGGATGCTCATGGGGAGAGCGTCGCCTTCATTGACGAATTTGAGCTGGCCGCCGATATTTTGAGCGGATAAACCGAAGGTGACGTCTTCCGCCATGGACGGGGTCCAGAGGACGCCCAGGTCTCCTGCTCCGGTCGCGGCGGTTTCAACCACTTTGGATTGGATGAACTTGCCGGTCACGCCGAACGCGAACTCTTCGTCGTTGCCGAGATCCGAAAACATCCTCGCCCAGCCGACGCTGAATGCCAGGTCATAAGGGTTATAGGTCCCGGCGGCGCTCCCGAAACGGTCTGTCCGGTCAATGGATCCCGCGCTCAGATATTGCGCTCCCACGGCGATGACGCCGGACTCTCTGAAGCGGAAAGCATAGGAAGCATAGTTATAGGAAATGTTTTGGAGATACATCGCGTGAAGAACGGAGAAGGCTTTGCGGTCGACTCTCTCCAGTCCGGCGGGGTTCCAATAAAGAGAATCGGATCCGTCTGTGACGGCGGAATAGGCCTCTCCCATGGCGACTGCGCGGGCATTGGTTCCGAGTTTCAGGAACTGGGCACCGGCAGTGCCGACGGAATTTTTGCCGAGGGCGCGGGCTTCCTGAGGGATCATCCATCCGCTCGCCGCAAAAAGTATCAGCAGGAGAAGGCGGCGCATTATTTTTCAACCCCGATCTTGATGATTTTTTTGGAGTCCAGTCCGCCTTCAACCAGCGCGATGTATATTCCGGTGGACACAGAATCTCCGGAAGCGTTTCTCGCGTCCCAGCGGACGATGCCGGTGTCTCCGGCTTTCAGTTCACGGACGAGTTCTCCGGAATACGTATAAATTTTTATGGACGCCTGAGCGCTTAAATTGGAGAACACCATTTCGGTGTCGCCTTGATGGATTTGAAGCGGGTTTGGGAACACCCGGAGCCCATTCACATCGCTCGCGGGAGTGACCAGCATGAGCTGGAAGGTGCTGAAATGTTTCGTCATGGCCGCGGCCGTTTTTGCGGCCTTGTTCAGGGTGGGAGACGTGAGCGTCAGCCATTTTTGAACAGTGGGTTCATAGCGGCAGAGTGCGAGTTGTTCAGGCTTGTTGCCTTGCAGGTCGCTGTCGCGATAAGTCATGCGGATCGTGACAAGCTCTCGCGGGTCAAGAATTTTGTCAGGGGTGACTTCAAGCCCGATCTGGCTGCTGGTGATCAAGGATGAAGTTCCGAATGGAGCTGAAAGCGTTTCTGGCGAAGGATCGGCGAAGACGGGAGAGCCGAACCCTGAGCTCGATGGGAACGCGTCGGGAACTTTGAAACGGATGGAAACGTCTTCCGCGAATGTTCGGGCAGGCAGAGTGGATTTGATTTCGCCTGAAAGAGGATTGAGGGAAACTTCGAGTGCCCGGGTTCCTCCTGAAGGGAACAGGACGCGAAGGTCTTGGACGGAATCCGTGGCGATGCCGCAGGAAAATGCCGCGGCAGTGAGGTTCAGGGTGGCCGTGCCTGATCCGGCATCGAGCGAGAATCCGCCTGCGGAAACGGTGACGCCAAGCGTGCTCGTCACCACCAGTCCCGTGGAGGTTGGGAAACAGGTGGCCTGCATTCCGGGCTGCATGCGGAACGCCATGCCGTTGCCATAAGACACGAGAGCGTTCGAGGTGCTCACGAGGATCTGCATGGTGCGGCCGTCGGAAAGGAGCGCTGTGAGCACCGTCACTCCGGGTTCGATGGTGACATTGGTGGGGCCGGCTCCGGTTGTGCCTCCGCTGGATTGGAGGATGCTGAAGGCCACGGAGGTGTTGTATCCGGTGGGGACGGCGTCGCTGTTCCTGGCGCGGACGCGATATTGATATGTAAATCCGGTCGCGAGTCCCGAGATCGTGGTTGAGACGCTGACATAGGATGCGGCGAAGGGGATGACAGCGGTTGATGCGGCTGAAAAGTTATCCGTCGACTGGTTCAGTTCATAAATGGCGCTTGAGGGGTTTCCATTGGCGCTCCAGGAAAGAGTGATGTGGGTGAGATCCGCCGCCGCGAAACTGAGGGAGGCGGGGGTGTAGCACCAGGTATAGCTCGTGAGGGTGACGGAATTTGTGGAAGTCCCTGCGGTGTTGAACGCGATGAGTTTCGCGCGAACCAACTGGTTCGGAGACAGTCCGGTTAAAATAAACGAGGTCGCATTTTGCGCGGCCGTCCCAAGGAGAGGTCCCGTGGCGCTCAAAATATTGTATCCCGTTTCGTTGTCCGAGTCAGACCAGGAAAAGGTCATGCTGGTTATCGCAAGGTTGCTGTGCGCGAAATTCTGCGCGGTGGCTGGCGGCGTCAGCGGCGTGGTGACGGATGAGATGACGGAGCTTAAAACATTCGTGCCGCCGATGCCGTAAGATAAAACCCTGAAGAAATAAGTCGTCGAAGGAAACAAGGCTGCGCTGGTCATGGACAAAACAAAAGTGTCGCTCGTCGTGTATGAGGCGAAGCTCGAGGTTTGAGCGGAGGAAACCTGAACCTGATAGGAAGTCGGAGGGGTCAGGGGGTTTCCGTTTGAAGGCCAACTGACGGTGATGCTGGATTGGCCCACGAAACTGAACGCAAGGGGATCGGCGGAAGCGGGCAATGTGGCGGTGCTCGCGATGAGAGTGGTTCCGCCCGGAACGCCGTTGAGCCCCACGGCCCGGGCCAGGAACGCATAGGCTTTGTTTGGAACAAGGCCGGACAGCACGAGGGTGACATTGCTTGCGTTATTGATGGCGGACGAGGTGTCGTCCACAACAAATGAGGCGGAGGTGATGGAGAGAGTGACGCCCACCGGGTTGCTCCCTGGAGAGAGGGTGACGGAGATCGAGCTGGTATAAACCTGGAACCCTGAGACGGTGAGCGGGATGGGGCGGGTCCGGGTGGTGACGAAAGTGTTGTATCCGCTGACATCTCCTCCTCGACCATAGGCCGCGGTCCTGAAAAAATAAGTTGAGGCCGCGTTCAGTCCCGCGAAAATGGCCTGAGTCAGGAATGTGTTGCTGGCGGTCGCGACGACAAAATCGCTGGACGTCGAAATTTGAGCTTGATAACTCGTCGGAGGCGTGAGCTGGTTTCCGTTGGGAAGCCAGGTGATGGTGATCGATGTGCCTTGCACGGAGTTGAAAGAGATGGCGCCGGGAATTGATGCCAGTGTGACGGTGGAGGTCACGAGGGTGCGGGAACTGGGAAGATTGTTGAAGTTGAGGCTGTAAACGCCGATCTGATAGGTGGTGTTTGACTGAAGCCCGGAGGGGGTCAATGTGAGTTGAGCTCCCTGGCTTGAGAAGGCGACGGTTGAAAACCCATCGGAAGACGCTTCGACTCTGTAAACAGTTTTTGCGGCGTTGCCGTTGTGCGACAATGTGATGGTGGCGCTGTTGGAATAGATTTGGAATCCGGAGATGCCGGGCGAAGATGAAAGCGTGCTGGTCGCGAAAGCGGCGCTGTATGGCGTGGTGTCTCCGCCCCGTCCGAATGCCTTCGTGCGGAAATAATAAGTGGTGTTATACGAGAGCCCGATGCTTGAAGCGAGCACGACATAAGTTTCGGAGTCGCTGGTGATCCCTGTGAAGGCGGGACTTGTCGAAACCTGGAACTGATACGAAGTCGGCGGCGTTAAAGAATTGGTGTTGAGCCAGGTGAAACTGACGGAGGAGAGGCCGACATCAGACGCGGTGAGCATAAACGAAGTGGGTTGGGACACGAGCGTGATGGTCGAGAGCGTGATCGGAATCGTTTGCGTGCTGGCGCGCGGACTGTGGTCGCGGGAGCCGGCCTGGAGCGCGAAGGTCGTGTTTCCAAGGAGATTGGACAGGATGATGGTTGTGGTCGAGGCGGTGATGAAACTCACGGAAGACTGGGATGAGCCGAAAAATCCGTCGGTTCCCGTTGAGATCATGATGGCCGTTCCGCTGGAGTTTCCGTTGTCTCCCAATGAGACAGAAATGCTGGTTGAGAAAATTTGGAATGTCGCGAGGAGGGGAGGGGTTGCCAGGGTGGTGGTGGAGGCGACGAAAGTGGGGGAACTGAATGTGACGTTCTGAGATTTGGCATAGAATGTGTAATCCGCGTTGGGGGTCAGGTTGAGGAGGGTCAGGGTGGTGAATCCGACGGTCGCAGGTTCGAAAACAGTGTTCTCCGCCTTGAAATTTCCGGTGCTCATCGACAATATTGTTCCCACGGGATTGCCGTTTCGGACAACGACGGCGGAGGCAGAGGTTGCGAAGATCTGGAAATTCACCAGAGCCGGAGCGTTCAGTCCTGTGAGCGTGGAGATGACATTGTTATAAACGCTGGAGTCGCCTCCTCGTCCGAACGCGAGCACTCTGAAATAATAAAACGTGTCTGTCAACAATCCGGCGGTGCTCGACTGCAGGGCGAAGGTGATGGAAGAAGTGACGGTTCCTGTGAACCCGGCCCAGGTGGACACCTGCACCTGATAGGAGGTCGGCGGCGTGAGAGGGTTTCCGTTCGGGAGCCAGGAGAGGGTGATGGAGGTTCCGTCCACGCCGATGAACGATGAATCTCCAGGGACCTTCATCAGAGTGCTGGTGGCGGCCAGAACCGTGAAGGTGCTCACAAGTCCGTTCACGTTGAACGCGTCTGCGCGGAGGGTATAGGTGGTGTTGGGCTGGAGGCCGGCGAGAGTTGCAGAAGACCCGAACCCATTGCTGACAGCGGCGGTTGAAACATCTGCGCCTGTGGTTCCGGCTGAAGAAGCGATGATGCGATAAAGAGTTCCCGGAGGATTGCGGTTATCCGACACCTGAACCGTGATGCTGTCGATATAGGTTTGGAAACCGGCAACGCCCGGGGCTGCGGCCCGGGTGAAGGTGCTGAAGACTCCGCTATAAGCGGAAATGTAGCCGCCTTGACCGAAGGCGCGGACGCGGAAATGATACGCGGCGTTTGGCGCGAGGGTGATTGTCGAAGCGAAAAGGTTTGTGGTTTGGGACGAAGTGACGGTCCCCGTGAAGTTCAGGCTGGTTGAAATCTGGAGCTGATAGGTTGTTGCGGGAGCAAGCGAGTTTCCGTTTGAATTCCAGGACACCGTGATCGAATCAGTCCGCACGTCGGGTTCCCCTGCGGTCGGGGTGCTGGGAACAACCGCGATGGTTTGAAGGACGGAAACGAGGGTTCTTGAGCTCGGCAATCCGTCGAAATTGACGGCGTCAAGCGAGATTTGATAGGTCGAGTTGCCGTTTAAATTTATCAAGCTGATGAGGGTTTCGGTGTTCCGGCAGGACCCCTCGTTTGAGGCGGAGACGGTGGCGAAATTGTCAGTGGAGGCCTGGACACGGAACAGCGTGTCGACGGGGTTGTTGTTGGCCGCGAGGTGAACGGTGACGCTTGTGGGGGACGCATCATAGGAAATGAGCCCGGGAGAATTGGGGCGGGAATAAACCGCGACGGACGAATTGTAAAGCGTGACGTCGTTGGCGGCGCGTCCAAAGGCGCGGACCTTGAAGAAATACCTGGAGTTGGGGCTGATGCCCGCCGTCGTCAGTTGGATGCTGAAGGTTTCCGACGAGACGGCGTTGCTGAAATTGGGGTCCCAGGTCGAGAGCAGAACTTGATAGCTGGTCGGGGGATTGAGCGAATTGGTGTTGTTGTCCCAGCGGAGCGTGATGGAAGAGGATCCGATTTCGGTGGAAACGATGACGTTGGGTCCCGGCATCGCCGCGAGGGTGACGGTCGTGAGCGTGGCGATGAAATGTTGTCCGATGGCACCCGTGCTTCTGTCACGCGTAACGGCTTGAAGCGAATACGTTGTATTTCCAAGCAAGTTCGGAATTTTTAGTGTCGTCACAGGGACTCCAGTGCTGCCGACGATCCCGATCGAAGAGTTTAACACATTAAAATGAGCATCGGTTCCCGTTGAGAAGGCCAATACGGTGTCGTAAAAATTGCTGTACGGAAAATTGTTGTGAGGAAAAATCCATCCGGTTGCCGAATTGGAAGTGACTTGGATGCTATAAGTCGTTGGAGGAAGTGAGAGAGTGACCGTTGAAGCCACGAGAGTGCTGGAGCTCAGGGTGAGGATGCGGGCTGCGGCAAGAATTCTGTATGTGCGATTGGGATAAATTCCCGTGGAAATTGTTATTGTGGTCAACCCGGCTTGAGCTGGGGCTGTCATGCAAGTGTTGTCATCGGTATAAATGTCATTAATTGCTGTCGGGTTTTCATTAATTCGCCGATTAGCGCACAACTCAAACTGGGTTCCAACAGGATTCCCATTGCGAGTTAACACGACTGTGACAGAGGTGGCAAAAACCTGCAATCCTTGAGCTCCGATGCCGCTGCCGCCGCTAAAACCGGGGAAACTTGGCGCGCTCATGCCGGTCAATGTTGTGACGGCGACTGAGAATCCTGAATGGATTCCTCCAAAACCCAGTGCCCTAACGCGCGCATAATAGGTGGTGTCTAAACTGAGTCCAGAAACATCAAAATTAAGGGTGGCCTCACCGTCGGCATCAGAATCAATGGGCGGCTGGCCGGGAATGGGGCTGCCGTATTGTGTCGAAAATGCCCCGACATTACTACTGATAAATCCTGAAAAATCTGGTGCTGTGGACAGATGTGCCTCATATACGGTTGATGGATTCAAGCAATTACGATTTGATTGCCATGAAATGCTTAACTGATAGAGTTGATGTATTTGTGTGATGGTTGTAAACGTGGGAATTGTGGGTGCTGTATAAGTGGATGTGATCAAAGTCGTAGTGGTTACACTACTGAAGCTGACCGTGAGAATCCGTAAGGAATAAAGTCTATTTGCAGTAAGGTTAGATAGGGTCAGCGATGGTAGAGTTCCGTCAGAGCCACTGAAGGCGGCGGAAGAGGCAAAGGCGCCGCGGCTGCGAAAGAACGGAATATAGGTGTGAAATATTGAGGTAAAATTATTTGTAGAAGCCTCCAAAATATATCTTGTCCCCGGCGCATTTCCGGCCGTGGAGATATAGACAGTGATGCTGGTGCTGTAAACGCTGTAATCACAGATCGGCGCGGCGGTGCGTGTGTAGGTCGCGATGTAAAGGTTGAATCCGGAAATTTCCAGGCCTCGGCCATAGGCTCTCGTTCGGAAATAATAACTCACATTGGGCAAGAGGGACGGGATTGTTGCCGAAGTCAGGAATGTGTCCGTCGTGGAAAAAACTCCGAACCCGATATCCGTAGAAATATAAATTTGATAGGAAGTCGGCGGCGCGAGGGCGTTGTCGTTCGATCCCC
>JAKFYJ010000021.1 GCA_021730935.1 Elusimicrobiota bacterium | reverse complement strand
TCGCCTGGCCGCTCTTGGACAAAACTTTCGTGAGCGCCGCTGTGAGCGTCGTTTTGCCATGGTCCACGTGACCAATGGTTCCCACATTCACATGCAGCTTCGTTCTCTCAAACTTTGGTTTGCTCATTTATGTAATTCCTCCAAGATGGAAAAAACATTCCTTGGCGCTCTTGCCTCGTCGAGGCTGACGAGCGCCTTAAAACTGTGCTATATCCTATCAAATATTCTGAAAAATTCCAAGAGAAATTTTTAAGAATTTGTGCTGACTGCAACTTTCTGCACGATCTGGTCCGCGAGCTGACGAGGAACTTCTTCGTAGTGCGAAGGTTCCATTGTATAATTCGCTCTGCCCTGAGAGAGAGAACGAACCGTCGTCGCATAACCAAACATTTCAGAAAGAGGAACGGTGCCGCGGAGAACTCTGATGTTTCCGCGAGGATCGTTTGACAAAATTTTTGCGCGCCGAGAATTTAAATCGCCGATCACTGATCCCAAATATTCGTCGGGCGTGAGCACTTCAATTTTCATGATGGGCTCGAGCAGCGCAGGCGCGGCTTTTTTGCAAGCCGCTTTAAATGCCATTGAGCCCGCGATCTTAAAAGCCATTTCGTTGGAGTCCACTTCGTGGAAGCTTCCGTCGAAGAGTGTGACGCGCATGTCCACCACGGGATAGCCCGCAAGAACTCCGGACTCCATCGCTTCGGTGATGCCTTTTTCCACACCGGGAATATATTCTTTCGGAATGCGTCCGCCCTTAATTTTATCCAAGAATTCAAAACCGGAAGCGGGAGGCAAGGGTTCCACTTCAATCCAAACATGCCCGTACTGTCCACGGCCGCCGGTTTGCTTGATGTATTTGCCTTCCTCCTCCACCTTTTTACGGATGGTTTCGCGATAAGCCACCTGAGGCTTTCCGACGTTGGCTTCAACATTGAATTCACGGCGCATGCGGTCCACGATGATGTCCAAATGGAGTTCGCCCATTCCGGAGATGATGGTCTGAGCTGTTTCTTCGTCGGTGCGGACGCGGAAAGTGGGATCTTCTTCAGCGAGCTTTGCCAAAGCTTGTCCCATCTTTTCTTCGTCGGCGCGCGTCTTGGGCTCAATGGAAATGGAGATGACCGGCTCGGGAAATTTCATGGACTCGAGCACGGCGTCGAAATCTTCCGCGCAAAGCGTGTCGCCTGTGGTGACGCCCTTTAACCCCACGGCGGCGGCGATGTCGCCTGCAAAAACTTCTTTAATTTCTTCGCGCTTGTTCGCGTGCATCCGCAGGATTCTTCCGATCCGGTCGCTGGTGCGTTTCTTGGTGTTATAAACGGTGGTGCCTGTGGTCAGGGACCCTGAGTAGACGCGGAAATAAATAACTTTTCCGACGTGAGGATCGGTCTGAATCTTGAAGGCCAGGGCGCAAAAAGGAGATTTGTCGTCGGGCTTCACTTCAATGGGCTGTTCTGAAAATGCGTTCGTCGCCACGATCGCGGGCTTATCCAAAGGCGAAGGCAGATAATCGCAAACCGCGTCCAGCATGGGCTGAACGCCTTTATTCTTAAAGGAAGATCCGCACATCAATGGAAAAAACTTTCCGGTCATGGTGGCTCTCCGGATGCCTGCGATCAAATCTTTTTGTGAAATTTCCTGACCGTTCAAATATTTGTCGGCGATGGCTTCGTCATGATCAGACAAACCCTCAATCAGTTTTTCGCGATATTGTTTTGCTTTTTCGACGAGATCTGCGGGAATTTCAACAACTTCGAACGCCGCGCCCAGTTCTTCGCCGGACCAAACAATCGCGTTCATCCGAACCAAATCCACGACGCCCTTGAAAGATCCTTCCGCTCCGATGGGAAGCTGAATGGGATACGCTTTCACGCCCAAACGCTGGGAGATGGACTCTTCGCACATATAAAAATCAGCTCCGACTTTGTCCATCTTGTTCGCAAAAATAATTCTGGGAACGGCATACATGTCCGCCAAACGCCAGTTGGTTTCCGACTGAGGTTCCACGCCCTGAGAACCGTCCAGCAAGACGACCGCGCCGTCCAGAACGCGGAGAGAGCGATTCACTTCGACGGTGAAATCGATGTGGCCTGGAGTGTCGATGATGTTGATCTGGTGAACCACGTCCGTGTGCTGATTTTTCCACTGACAAAATGTGGCCGCGGAAGTGATGGTGATGCCGCGCTCGCGTTCCTGTTCCATCCAGTCCATGGTGGTGGTGCCTTCGTGAACCTCGCCGATTTTATAGATGCGGCCCGTATAATAAAGCACGCGCTCGGTCGTGGTGGTTTTGCCCGCGTCGATGTGCGCGGTGATTCCAATGTTGCGGACTAGTTCTAAAGGGAATTGTCTGGGCATGATGTTCTCTCTTTATTTATTATGGTTGAAGGTCAGGATTTACCAGCGGTAATGGGCGAAAGCTTTGTTGGCTTCGGCCATCTTGTGGGTATCTTCACGTTTCTTGAAAGCGGAACCTTCTTTTTTGGAAGCGGCCACGATTTCTTCTGCAAGCCTCTGCTGCATGGGCCGTCCGGTCTTCTGGCGGGCCGCATCCAAAAGCCACTGAATGGCCAGAGTGATGGATCTCGTCTGAGGAACTTCCATGGGGACCTGATAGGTCGCGCCGCCGACGCGTCTGGGACGGACTTCAACGAGCGGGCGGATGGTTTCCATCGCGCGGTTCAAAACATTGAGAGGCTCTTCCTTGGTCGTTTCCTTCACGCGGTCCATGGCGCCGTAAAAAATATTTTCCGCGAGGTTCTTCTTGCCCGCGAAATTAATTTTGTTCACGATGCGGGAGACGACGAGCGAATTGAATTTATAGTCGGGAGGCGGAAGTCCGCGTTTTTCTCTGGGTTTAAGTGTTTTTCTTGGCATTGGATTTTTCCTTGAGGGAGATTAAGCGGCTTTCGGGCGCTTGGCGCCGTATTTGGATCGGCCTTGTTTTCTGTCAGCAACACCCGTGGTGTCGAGGGTTCCGCGCACGATGTGATAACGCACGCCTGGCAAATCTTTCACGCGGCCTCCGCGGATCAAAACAATCGAGTGCTCCTGGAGATTGTGTCCGACGCCGGGAATATAAGAAGTGACTTCCATGCCGTTGGTGAGCTTCACGCGCGCGACTTTGCGGAGCGCGGAATTGGGTTTCTTGGGAGTGGTCGTATAGACTCGGGTGCAAACTCCCCGCCGTTGCGGGCATTCCATAAGCGCGGGCGCTTTGGTTTTGCGGTTGGCGTTGAATCTGCCGGTATTGATTAACTGTTCTGTGGTTGGCATGCTTCTTATTTTCCTCCGTTTTCAGCAAACATTTGCTGGGTTCTGAGCCCCGTTCCTGCAGGGATCAAATGACCGATAATGACGTTTTCTTTGAGTCCGCGAAGCGCGTCGATGTCTCCGGCAACCGCGGCGTCCGTCAGCACGCGGGTCGTTTCCTGGAAGGAAGCCGCAGAGATGAAGGAGTCGCTTGAGAGAGACGCTTTCGTGATGCCGAGCAGAATGGGCTGGGCATGCGCGGGCTCTTTCTTTTCTTTCTGAATCTTTTGGTTCTGCGTCGCAAACTTCCTGCGGCTGATGATTTCGCCGATCAGGAATTCAGATTCGCCGACTTTCGTGATGCGGACGTTGGACAGCATCTGCCGGACGATGGTTTCAATATGTTTATCGTTGATGATAACGCCTTGAAGCCTGTAAACTTCCTGAATTTCGTTCACGAGATGTTCCTGACATTCCTTGGCGCCCTTGACCTTGAGGATGTCGTGAGGGTTGATGGATCCGTCGGTGAGGGGTTCGCCCACGCCCACTTTGTCGCCTTCATAAACGACCAAGTGTTTTCCCTGAGGGATCTGATATTCGCGGATGACGTTGGTTTCTTCATTTGTAACCACGACCTTGAGAGTGCCGCGGAGCGTCTGCCCCAGCTTCACCACGCCGTCGATTTCAGAGATAACCGCAGTGTTTCTCGGGCGGCGGGCTTCGAAAAGTTCGGCCACGCGCGGGAGACCGCCGGTGATATCCTTGGTCTTGGTGACTTCCTGAGGGATCTTCGCGAGCACGTCGCCGATTTTCACGGTTTCGCCGTCGTCCACCACAATGTTCGTGTCCACGGGCAGAGGATAAGTCATTTCTTTCTTGCCCTGCTTGTTCACGATCACGAGGCGGGGATGGAGCCGCTCGGCTCTGTGTTCGATGATCACGCGTTCAATGAGTCCGGTGATTTTATTTTTCTCTTCGTGCAGAGTGATACCTTCCGTGATATCTTCCCACTTCACGGTTCCTTCAACTTCCGTGATGATGGGGAGAGCGTAAGGATCCCATTCCGCAAGGAGATGTCCCTTTTCAACTTTGTCCCCTTCTTCGACTTTCAGACGGGAACCATAGGGAATTGCAAAATGTTCTTTTTCTTTTCCGCCGGATTCCTTGAGGGAAAGCTCGGCGTTTCTGGCCACGCAGATGAGCGCGCCTTCTTTATTTTTAATCGTGCGGACGCTGTGGAACCGCACGGACCCGGGCACGGTGGCTCGGACTTCGGAACGCTTCACCACGCGGGATGCAGTTCCGCCGATGTGGAAGGTTCGGAGAGTCAGCTGAGTTCCAGGTTCGCCGATGGACTGGGCGGCGATGATGCCGACCGCTTCGCCCACCTGCACGGGTTTGCCCGTGGCGAGGTTCAAGCCGTAACATTTGGAGCAGATGCCGATGTCGGATTCGCACGTGAGGACGGAACGGATGCGGATGCGGTCCAATCCGGCTTCAATGATTTTCTTGGCGATTTCGGGCGTGACCAGCTGGCCCGATTCGACGATGCGCTCTTCGGACAAGAGTCCCACAACATTGTCCATGGCGACGCGTCCGATGATGCGGTCTTCAATCGGCTCAATAACTTCTTCGCCTGATTGGAGGGTGCCGATTTTGACGCCGTTGATGGTGCCGCAATCGTCTTCCGTGATCACGATGTCGTGCGCCACGTCCACGAGGCGGCGGGTCAGATAACCCGCGTCGGCGGTTTTCAGAGCGGTGTCGGCCAAACCTTTGCGTCCGCCGTGAGTGGAAATAAAGTATTCGAGAACCGTCAAACCCTCGCGGAAGTTGGAGAGGACCGGCTGTTCGATAATTTCTCCGACGCCTCCGGTGAGTTTCTTTTGGGGCTTGGCCATCAAACCACGCATGCCGGCGAGCTGACGGACCTGCGCGGGTGATCCGCGGGCGCCAGAGAATGCCATCATGTAAACGCCGTTGAACTTGGCTTTGCCGGGGACATATTGAAGCTCGTCCTGTTTCTTCATCTCGTCGAACATTCCGCCGCCGATTTTGTCGGTGACCTGGGTCCAGATGTCGATGATCTTGTTATATCTTTCGGAATCGGTGATGATTCCGGCCTTGGCCTGGTTTTCAATTTCTTTCACCGCGGCTCTGGCGCGCTTGATGAGCTCTTCCTTCATGGAAGGGACCACCATGTCTGCGATGGAGATGGAAAGACCCGCGCGGCAGGCGAATTTATAGCCCAGGTTCTTGACGGAATCCAGGAGCTGGATCGTGGCATAGTGACCGAGAGTTTTATAGCAGCGCTCGATCAAGCTCGCGAGCTCTTTCTTGGTCAAAATGACATTCACATATCCCAATTCCTTGGGAACAACCTGGTTGAAGATGACGCGGCCCACTGAAGTGAAATTCTTCCAGTTGGAGGCGGTCTTCATGTCTTTCTCGGAAATTTCGGGTTCGCGGATGGCGGTGATGCCGGCAACCTTGATCTTGGCGTTCAGATCCACTTCGTTGTTCTGATAGGCCGAGATGACTTCCTGGGCGTCGGAGAAAATTTTTCCTTCTCCGGGAGCTCCGGGCTTGATCTTGGTCAGATAGCAGCAGCCCAAGACCATGTCCTGCGACGGGACCGCGATAGGTTTTCCGCTGGCAGGCGACATGACATTGTTGGTGGAAAGCATGAGCACGCGGCACTCAAGCTGGGCTTCGAGAGACAAGGGCAAGTGAACGGCCATTTGATCTCCGTCGAAGTCGGCGTTGAAGGCGGCGCAGGTCAAAGGATGAAGCTGAATGGATTTTCCTTCGATCAAGACAGGTTCAAAGGCCTGGATGCCGAGCCTGTGGAGCGTGGGAGCGCGGTTCAGGAGAACCGGATGGCTCTTGGTGATTCTTTCAAGAATGTCCCAAACTTCGGGCTTGGCTCGTTCCAACATGCGTTTCGCGGCTTTCAAAGTCACCGCTCCGCTCTTCATGAGCTCACGGATGATGAAGGGCTTGAAGAGTTCAAGCGCCATTTCTTTGGGAAGGCCGCACTGGTGCATCTTTAATTTGGGTCCGACCACGATGACGGAACGGCCGGAATAGTCCACGCGTTTTCCAAGGAGGTTCTGACGGAAACGGCCCTGTTTACCCTTGAGGATGTCCGAGAGGGATTTCAAGGGGCGGTTGCCGGCGCCGACGACGACTTTGCCGCGGGCTCCGTTTTCGATGAGCGCGTCCACAGCTTCCTGAAGCATACGCTTTTCGTTGTGGATCATAACATCGGGCGCGCGAAGCGCTTCAATGTGTTTCAACCGGTTGTTTCTGTTGATGATCCGGCGATAGAGATCGTTCAAATCCGAAGTGGCGAACCGTCCGCCTTCCAGAGGAACCAGCGGGCGAAGGTCCGGAGGAATGACCGGGAGAACGTTCAGGATCATCCAGTCCGGGCGGTTGGCAGATTTCGCGAAGCCTTCCAGGACGCGGAGTTTCTTCATGAGCTTGGTCCGCTCAGTTTCTGATTCGATATTTTTGAGTTTATTTCTTAAGTCCACGGCCTGCTTTTTGACGTCGATCTTGTCAAGAAGCTCTTTGAGCGCGGGCGCGCCGATACCGATCTTCACTTTGCCGTTCCACTCTGTGCGGGCCTTGTGAATTTCTTCCTCGGTCAGGAGCTGGCGTTCGTGATAAACAATTTTTCCGTCGGGGTTTCTGAAATCTTCCAAGACAACATAGCGCGCATAATAAACCACGCGTTCCAAATCCGACAGCTTCATGTCGAGAAGCGCGCCGATTCTGGAAGGCGATTTTCTCAAGTACCAGATGTGCGCCACGGGAACGGCGAGGTCAATGTGACCCATGCGTTCACGGCGGACAACGGATTCGGTGACTTCCACGCCGCATCTGTCGCAGACGGTTCCGCGATGTTTGATATATTTATATTTACCGCAGTTACATTCCCAGTCTCTCACGGGTCCGAATATGCGTTCGCAAAAAAGGCCGTCGCGCTCAGGCTTGAAAGACCGATAATTGATGGTCTCGGGCTTGCGCACTTCGCCATAAGACCAGGAACGGATCTGCTCGGGGCTCGCGATCGAAATCTTGATCGCAGAGAAATCCGAGAAGTTCATGCCCCACTGGGCTTTCTTCTTGGTCTTCTGCTGGCTGGAAAATCTCTTTTTTTCTAGAAGGTCTAAAGGCATATTAAGCTCCCACCTTTTCTTTTTCCTTGGATTCGGTCTTCGGCCGCTCGTCGGTCGTTGCGGTACCGTCCTTTTTCACTAATTCAATCGAGAGACCAAGGGACTGAAGTTCCTTGATCAATACTTTGAAAGATTCCGGAACGCCGGGCTCCGTCATGGTTTCGCCCTTGATGATGGACTCATACATCTTGGTGCGGCTGGCCACATCGTCGGACTTGACGGTGAGGAATTCCTGGAGCGTATAGGCCGCGCCATAACCCTCGATCGCCCAGACTTCCATTTCTCCGAATCTCTGGCCGCCGAACTGGGCTTTTCCGCCGAGAGGCTGACGCGTGATCAGAGAGTATGGGCCTGTGGAGCGCGCGTGGATTTTGTCTTCAACCAAGTGCGCGAGTTTGATCATATACATCACGCCGACCGTCACCTTCTCGTTGAAGGCGTCGCCGGTGCGTCCGTCATAAAGCGTCGTGCGGCAGAAATCATCAGGCAAGAATTTCTCGTGGACGCCTTTCTTCTTCAGATGTTCCTTGGCTTCCTTGATCTTCTCCATGACCTGCTCTTCCTTGGCGCCGTCGAAGACGGGCGTGATCATCTGGGTGTTCAGGACTTTGCCGGCCCACCCGAGCATGATTTCAAGGATTTGTCCCACGTTCATACGCGAAGGGACTGAGAGAGGCGAAAGCACCATGTCGACGGGAGTGCCGTCCGGCTGGAACGGCATGTCCTGCTTCGCCATGATCTTGGCGATGACTCCCTTGTTTCCGTGGCGTCCGGCCAATTTGTCGCCGACCTGAATTTTTCTGCGGGAGACGATATACACTTTCACGATCTTGTTGACCGTCACGGGCATTTCGTCGCCGAGTTTTAAATTGTCTTTCTCTCTGGCATATTTTTTGCGGATGAGCTGTTCTTTTTTGTCGAAGAGTTCCTGAACTTCGTTCTTGCCTTCAGACGCTTCGCGCGCAGTGATCTCCTTGGACTCCGCCTGTTCTTCAAGCGCGGTGAAAGCGACTTTGCGCTCAGCCCGGAGCCTTTCCAGCTCCGCCTGCATCACTTCGTCGATTTCTTTCTTCTTGAAATCGTCTTCCTTTTTGCCCATTCTTTCGCGGCGCACGAACACTTCAACCGCCAGAACCTTGCCGGTCACGCCGGGAGGAACCGTGAGGGATGCGTCGGAAACTTCTTCGGCCTTTTTGCCGAAGATGACTTTCAATAATTTTTCTTCGGGGGAAACCTGCTGTTCGCCCTTGGGGGTCACTTTTCCGACGAGAATGTCGCCGGGAACGACTTCGGCTCCGAGGCGGATGATTCCGGACTCGTCCAGCTGGGTGAGAGCGTCCGCTCCGACATTGGGGATGTCGCGGGTGATTTCTTCCGCGCCCATTTTGGTGTCGCGCGCTTCCACTTTGAATTCCTGAATATGGATGGACGTCAGAACATCGTCATGAACGAGGCGCTCGGAGATCAAAATGGCGTCTTCGAAGTTATAGCCTTCGAAAGGCATGAAAGCCACAACGATGTTTTTGCCGAGAGCGATCTGGCCCTGGTCTGTGCAGGGACCGTCAGCGATGGGATCTCCCTTTTTCACCTTGTCCCCCACTTTCACGATGGGAACGAAGTTGATGCAGGTGTCCTGGTTGGAACGGGTGTATTTCCGGACCGTGTAATGATCAACCGTGTCCTTGGACCCGCCCTCTTCGCTGAATATGGAGATTTGATTGGAATTGACGGAAACTACTTTTCCGCCGCGTTTCGCGACCACGGTGGCGTGAGAATCTCTTGCCACGCGGTCTTCGATGCCGGTGCCGACGATGGGGAGCTCGGAACGCAGAAGCGGAACCGCTTGACGTTGCATGTTGGAACCCATCAAGGCGCGGTTGGCGTCGTCGTGTTCAAGGAACGGAATGAGGGACGCGGAAACCGAGACCACCTGCATGGGCGAGATGTCCATGTAATTGATGTCCTTGGGATCTTTGACGGGGAAATCGCCTCTGAAACGGCAGGCGACGGCTTCGGAAGAGAACTTGCCGTTGCTCTCAAGCGGAGAGTTGGCCTGAGCGACGATATATTCGTCTTCGCGGTTCGCGGTTAAATATTCAACTTCATCCGTCACTTTGCCGTTGGAAACTTTTCTATAAGGAGACTCGATCAATCCGTATTCATTGACGGAAGCGAAACAGGCCAGAGAGGTGATCAGTCCGATGTTCGGACCTTCCGGGGTTTCGATCGGGCAGAGCCGGCCGTAATGCGTGTGATGAACGTCGCGGACTTCGAATCCGGCGCGTTTACGGTGAAGACCGCCAGGTCCGAGAGCGGAGAGGCGGCGCTTGTGCGTGAGCTCGGCCAGAGGGTTGGTCTGGTCCATAAACTGAGAGAGCTGTGAGGTTCCGAAAAACTTGCGCACGATGCCGACCACGGGAGACGTGTTGAGGATGGTGCGGGGGGTGAGCAAAGCCTTGTCCTGCAAATTCATCTTGTCGCGGGCCAATCTCGCCATCTGCATGAGTCCCACGCGGAGCTGGTTCTCGAGGAGTTCCCCCACCACGCGGACGCGGCGGTTTCCAAGATGATCGATGTCGTCGGTTTCGATCTTGACGATCGCTTTTTCTTTTCCGGCTTCGATTTTGGTCACGCCGTTGTTGAGCGCGATCATATATTGAAGCGTGACGATGACATCTTCGATCGCGAGAGTCCTGCGGCGCTCAGAGGGGACTTCGAATTTGAAATCTTTCCGCTCGGAGAGAGCCTGGAGCATGGGCGCGAATTTTCTCAAAACTTTATAACGGCCGACGCGGGTGAAATCATATTTGCGGACGCTCTTGAAGAGCAGGTTGTCGATATAGGATTCCGCCTGGTCAGGAGCGATATATTCCTGGGCGCGCAAAATTCTGTAAAGCGCCTGAGTGGCTTCTTTCTTGGTTTTGTGCGGATCCTTGGCCAGGGTGTTGCGGATGGAAACATCGTTCAAGGCCGGGTCCAGGACGAGGACGACGACGCTTTTCACTTTCTTTTCGTGGAGCTTGGCCAAAACGTCGCGGGTGATTTCGCGGTTGGCTTCGATCAGAATTTCACCGTTGGATTTGTCAACGATATCTTCGGCGCAGATGCGGCCCACGAGGCTTTCGGCGGATTTGGATTCGAGCTCAACGGTTTCGTATTCGTAAAAAGTTTTCAGAATCTCAGCGTCGGATTCCATGCCCATCGCGCGAAGAAGGGTGGACGCGGGAACTTTACGTTTCTTGTCGATGCGGACGAAGAGGGCGTTGTTCAAGTCATATTCAAATTCGACCCAGGCGCCGCGATAAGGGATGATGCGGGCATAGAAAAGTTTTTTACCGTAAGAGGAAATGTTTTTTTCTTCGTCGTCTTCGAAGATGATGCCGGGAGAGCGGTGGAGCTGGCTGACGACAACGCGCTCTGCGCCGTTGATCACGAAAGTGGCGGTCTCCGTCATGAGAGGAACTTCGCAGAGGAAAACATCCTGTTCGGCGACCTGTTTGATCTTGCCGCCCTCTTTTTTCTCAACAAGGCGGATCATGATTTTCAGCGGAGCGGAATATGTTGCGTCTTTGGAGATGGCTTCTTCGATGGTATATTTGGGCTCGCCGAGTTCATAACCTAAAAATTGAAGTTCGAGCGTGTCGTCGGCGTTCGTCATGGGAAACACGTCGAGGAGCGTGGCAAGGAGTCCCTGAATCTTGCGCTTTTCCGTCGAGACATTCTCCTGCAGAAAATCCATGAAAGATTTTTTCTGCATGTCCAGAAGTTCCGGAATGGGAATGATGGAAGGAATGCGCGCGAAGTTCGTTTTAGTCATTTTGGCCTCGAGTTCTTTAGTAGACAATGTAAAATCCCCCTACCCACCGTTTTTTAATTTTTCGGCGGAGAGAAAAAAATAAAATGGCGCGAAGTTTTTCTAGCGACTGTGGTATTATACTACAACGCCTCCAAACGTGTCAACAATTATTTTGAGAATTGAGCCCATTCTGATTCCAGGTCTCTGAGACTGCGCCATTTCCCCGGATACGCCTCTGCGATCGACTGTTCCAGGGTCTTTCGGGATTTAAGCGCGGACAGCAATAAATAAAAATTGTAACGGCCCTGGGCGCTGATCAAATATGAGACCACCTCGCGCGACTGCCAATACCAAAGATCGATGTTGGTGTAAAGATAGGACCGGCCCCGGAAATTATAGCTTCCAAGGTTTAGGGTCGGATCGCGGAAAGGATTGAAGTTCACGAGCTTATCCAGAGACATGCTGTTCTGCTGAACCAGCGAGCGGGTCAAATGGACATAATCGTCGCGGTCCTGCGGAGAGAGGGCTTCCATTTCCTGATAGGTCGCGAAACCTTCGTTCAGCCAGCGGACCCGCTCGGCGTCATCTTGCATATAGAAAGCCATAAACTCATTGAACACCAAATGAGTGATTTCGTGAGCGAGGAGAGACGGAGAAAGAACCTCCTCAAAAGTGTCAATGCGGGTGAGAGCCCGGACTTCGCGCTCCGACGGCAGGACCTGGCCGAGAGGCTGGGTGAGGGCTCCCCCTCCGCTCCAGGCGGGATATCCCGTCTGCCTCTGATATTCGGCGTGGCTCGGAAAAACGGTGATCGGATAATTCTCCCTGGGCTTGAAAGAAAGAAGATTCGCGTCAAACATCACTTTTTTATAGATATCTTCGGAAATGTTCGCCACTTGGATGGCGCGTCCGGAACTGACGGCGTTCACGGCGAAATGCAGGCTGGAATAATTTTGAAGGCCGGAGTCATATTGACGGTTCGCGTTTGAGGCGGGCATGGAACCCGGAGGCTCGATTTCCCACCCTGCGCAACCGGAGAGTAAAAGCGTCAGGAGCAGAGCTTTGCGCATTCGAGGATGGCCTCCTTCATGGGGAGCGGATTCGCGGAATTTTTTCCGGCGATGTCAAAAGCGGTTCCGTGGCCGGGCGATGTGCGAGGAAACGGAAGCCCCAGAGTGATGTTGACGATGCGGTCCGCGTCGTGAAATTTCAGAGGAATGAGCGATTGGTCATGATACATCGTGACGAGGCAATCAAGGTTGCCGGCCTTGTGTTCCTTATAAGCGCTGTCGGCCGGGATGGGACCCAAAACATAAGCAGAAACTTTTTTTCGGGCTTCCAGGATTGCGGGACCGATGATCTTGATTTCTTCTGTCCCGATCAACCCTTTTTCCCCCGCGTGAGGATTGAGGGCGCAGACGCCGATTTTGGACCGGAAAATTTTGAGCCGTTTCATCCATTGCTCCGCAAAAAGGATGCAGTCGACGATTTCATTTTTTCTTAAAGAAGATGAGACTTTGCTGATCGGGAGATGGCGGGTCACCATCACGGTGCGGAGAGGCTCTGACACAATGGCCATGGCAAATTTTTTGACGCCGCAGAGTTCCGCGATCAGCTCCGTGTGTCCGGGAAAATGAATGCCGGCGTCTTTCCAGGCCGACTTTGAGATGGGCGCGTGCACGATGCCGTCGGAGAGTCCCGCCAAAGCCAGTTCCACAGATTTGACGACACTCAGATATGAAACGGCGCCGGAATCTTTTGAAGGTTCTCCCAAGCGGATGCGTCGGAACCCTTCATAAGGAATGTGGAGGATGTCGAGATGTCCGGGCTGATATTTCGCCTGGGCGGGATTCAGGATCGGTCTGATTTTTAATTTTGATTTTATGTTTAAAAGCGTAAACGACTGGGCATCGCCGACAAGAAGGGGACGGCAAACTTTATAGAGATTTCTGTCCTGAAAGGCTTTCTGGACAGTTTCAGGGCCGATCCCGGAAGGGTCTCCGAGAGTGACGGCAAGAATGGGAATATTTTTCAATGAGGATTGGACAGTTTTAGAATCTGATTTAGGCCGCGAGCCGTTTGCCGTGAGAAAGCAAGGATTTCAGATTTAAAAGCTGGACTTCAATAATATGTCCTTTTTGGTCTTCGCATACAATGAATCCGTCTTTCATATATGATTTTTTTTCGACTCCGGGCGCGATTTTAATGGACGCGAAATCCGCTTTTTTGTCTATGTAAATTTCAGGATATTTTTTCATCGTTTTGATTCAAAATGGATCATGAGAGTGAGCACGACCCATAATTTTGCCTCCTCTTTTTCGATGACAACTGCGGCAAGTTTATTGTCGTTGCGATGATCGAAATGCTTTGCCAAAATCCATTTGGGCCCCTGATGGGCTGACCAATCCGGATTCCGAACAATATCTTCAATCTCGCCCAGGGTTATCTTTCTCTCTTTCATGCGTAAAGCCGCATGTGCGGAGAGAGCCCATTTGTCAATCTTTGGCTTCGAAATCAAAGCGATTTTTTATATTAATCGATGGAATTGACTTTGACGCTGGCTTTGGCGCGGAGATCTTTGAGATATTTTTCGAGTTTCTGCGTGAACACTCTCTGGGCCATGAAATTTTTGAGGTCTTCGGAAACTTCGTCATATTCAAGAGGGTGAGGCGCTTTCTTCTCAACCACTTTAACGATGTGATATCCGATTTCTGTTTCGATGACCGGAGTCACATCGCCTTCCTTGAGCTTGAAAACGGCCGCATCAATTTCGGGAAGTCCCATGTCGCCCTTGGCCACGAACCCCAGGTCGCCGCCGCGTTCACGGCTGAGAGGATCGTCAGTGAATTTCTTGGCGAGGAAAGCGAAGTCCTCTCCATTCTTGACGCGGACCGAAATCCCGTCAATTTTCTTTTTGGCTTCCGTTTTCTCGCTGAGAGAAGCGGTCTTTGCGGAGCGGACCAAGATGTGGCGGATGCGGACTTGCTCTCCAACCATGCGCTGAAGATATTTTGAAATCTGGGCGAGATCGGCCTCTTCTTCCTTGGTGGCGGTTGCAACAGGTTTACCCGCGATCTTGTCCTGAATTTTTTGGAAAAATTCTTTGACTTCAGGATCTTTGGGGAGCTCAACCTTGGATTTAACTTCCTGCTCGATGAGCTTCATCTTGAGAGCCTGCTCTTCGACGCGGCGGTTGAAATCGTCCTGGGTGAGGCCTTCTTTCAGAAGCTGATCCTGAAAAGCCTTTTCAATCTGGGCCGGGGTCCTGGGCTTGCCTTTTTCGTCCACCTGGAAAGGTTCCTTGAACTGTTCCACGCCGCGCTCAATTTCAGACTTCAGGACCTTGAGTTTCTTGGCTTTGGATTCCTGAAGGAGAAGGCGCTCTTCGATGATGCGATCCAAAATTTCCTTTCTCAAAGCGGCGACTTTCTCGGGGGTGCGCTCTTTTTCAGGCGCTGTTTTCATATACCGCTCGATGAAAGGAGCTGATTCAGATTCCAATTCGCTGGCAAAAATGGGCTCATTGTTGACGACAGCGGCAGTTTTGGCTCCGGATTTTACGGGAGCGGCAGTTCCTGCGGTGTCTTCAGCCAGAGATGGAAAAGCGGAAAATGCGATTAAAAATGCGGCAAGAATCCACGTGTTCATTATTTCACCTTCTCTTTGGATTCAGACATCATCTCTTCGGATTCGGGATAAGCGGGAACAGTCTTGGACTGAATTTTGTCCACCGGCAGAGCGGCCAGGGCTTTTTCGTCCACCCAGACTTTCTGCTCCTTCTTGGACTTGTCCACCCACTCGTCAAATTTTTTCTTTTCGAGCACGCGATGGATCTGAGCCGCGGCCTGTTCATAAGTCTGCTCGGGGAGCTTGATTTCTCCCACTTTGCGGATGACATGATATCCGATCTTGGTTTTCACTATACCTGAAATCTGACCGGCCTTGAGGCTGAAAAGTGCGGACTCAAACTCAGGAATGTCGGAGAGATCGCCCTTCGCCACTTCGCCGATTAAACCGCCTCGATCCGCTGAAGGATCCGTGGAAAGCTCGCGCGCCACTTTGTCAAAAGCGTCTCCGGCCTTGAGCCGTTTGAGGACAGCCTGAGCATCGGCTTCCGTCGTGCTGAGGATGTGGGCGGCGGTCACTCGAACGGGATTGGCATAATCCGCTTTGTGATCTTCATAATATTTCTTGATGTCCGCTTCCTCGACTTTCAAATCTTTGTCCTTGAGCTGGCGCAGATATTCGCGGAGGACGAGACCTTTGCGATATTCCGTTTCCTGCTCTTTCATGCGTTCACGATAATCCTTGAGGTTCTGCTGGATCTCTTTCATGCGGGACACGCCGGATCGTTCCGCCGCGTTCACGAGGATTTTCTCGCGCAGGAGGATGTCCAGAAATTGTTTTTTGCCTTCGAGAGTGGATAGATAGGTTTTATAGGCGTCGGGAGAGTTCTGAATTTCCGCCATCAGGTCTTTCGTCGTGATGCGGATCTGCCCGGCCTTGGCGACGACTTGGTTCTGGCCTTTCGAGCATGCAAACAGGAGGAACGGGAGAGCGGATAAGACAATTTTATTTTTTAGCATAGGGAATAATCGTAGCAAAAGATTGGCTCAACTGCAAGAACTTGGAAGATTGGCCGAAAGGGTCGATCACTTCTTCCTTAAATAGGATTTTTATGAATTCGGGCTCTTTCTGAGTCATGTCCGGCGGCAAAATTTCGATCAGGCGGTGATGAGATGCCGCAAATCGGGCGATGTCCAGAGGGATCCCCCCTTCCCTGGGACGCCAGCCGAGAACGAGGCCTCGGGGAGATTGAGTCACAGAACTCACGCGGCACCTTTTCGCTTCGATCCGAAGCCGCATGACCCTGAAAAGACTTTCAACTTCGATGGGCATGTGACCGAAACGATCCATGAGCTCGGCTTTGATTTTGTCGAGCTGATCGTCGGAAACGGCGGAGAGCATTTTTTTGTATATGGAGATCCTCTCTCCGGGATGATCGACGAAAGATTCCGGAATGAACGCGGAGACATCCAGCTCAATTTCAGGGGCCTGCGCTTCGTCTTCCTGCAAATCTTCAACACTCTTGTCGCCGGACTTCACTTTCTCGGCCTCTTCCGACAAGAGCTGGCAATAGAGATCCAGGCCGATCGCGGCGATGAACCCATGCTGTTGGGACCCGAGAAGGTTTCCCGTGCCGCGGATTTCCATGTCCCTCAGAGCGAGCTTCATGCCCGAACCGAGGGCGGAAAACTCCTGGATTGCGTTCAGGCGTTTGCGGGCATCCTGTGAAAGCTTGGCCCAGTCCGAGAAAAAGAGCAGACAATAAGCCTTCTGCCTCTGGCGCCCCACGCGGCCTCGGAGCTGATAAAGCTGAGCCAGGCCGAACTCTTCGCTGTCCTCGACCACCAGGGTGTTCACGCTCGGAATGTCCAGGCCCGACTCGATGATGGTGGTGGAGAGCAGGATATCCCATTTTTTATGGAGGAAATTCCACATGGCCTCTTCAAGCTGTTCGGCGGTCATCTGCCCGTGGGCGATGCCGATGCGGATGTTGGGAAAAAGACTTTCCAAATATTCCTTCCGTGTATGGATCGTGCTGATGCGGTTATGGACATAAAAAATCTGGCCGCCGCGCGAGAGTTCCCGTTCCACCGCTTCGCGAAGTTTGTCTTTGTCGAAGAGTCCCACGGTGGTCTCAATGGGGAGCCGGCCCTGCGGCGGAGATTCCACAATGGACACATTCCGGATGCCGCCCATGGCGAGAGAAAGGGTCCGGGGGATCGGGGTCGCGGAGAGAGAAAGGATGTCGGTGTTGATGGTGAGGCGCTTGAGCGTCTCTTTCTGCTTGACGCCGAAACGGTGTTCTTCGTCGATGATGACGAGCCCCACGTCTTTGAATTTCACGTCCTTTTGAATGAGCCGATGCGTCCCGATGAGAATGTCCAAAGCGCCGATCCTCAAATCTTCAAGAACTTTCTTCTGGTCCGCCTTGTTCTGAAACCGCGAAAGCAGTCCGATTTTTACGGGAAAATCCGCGAAACGGGCGCAAAAAGTTTTGTAATGCTGTTCAGCCAAAATGGTGGTCGGGACGAGAACCGCAACCTGTTTTGAATCGCAGACGGTGCGGAACGCGGCCCGCATGGCGATTTCCGTTTTGCCGTATCCGACATCCCCGCAGACCAGGTGGTCCATCAGCTTGTCGCTCTGCAAATCAGACAGGACCTTTCTTATGGCTTCTTCCTGGTCCGGCGTCTCCTCATAAGGAAACGCTTCTTCAAATTCCCGCATCATTTGTTCGACGGGGCGGTCTGCGAGAGTCAACCCTTCTGTCGGGCGGCGGATCGCTTCGCGAGAGGCCGCCGTTTTGAGGAGTTCGCGGGCAAGGTCCGCCACTTCGCGCCTCACTTTGTCTTTCATCCGTTCCCAGGCCGCTCTGTCCAGAGAGTTGAGAGCCGGCCGTTTGCCTTCCGCTCCGACATATTTCTGAACCATGCGGAATTCCTGGATGGGAACATAAAGCCGGTCGCCGCCGCGATATTCAAGGTTTAAAAATTCCGTTTCCAGCCCGCGCTTGAAGCTCATGCGCTCAAGGCCCCGATATCGCCCGATGCCGAAATTTTCGTGAACGATAAAATCGCCCTCGGATATTTCAAGGATCGAGTCCAGGATGCTCCCGCTTTTCCATTTGGGGAGACGCCTGGCAGGCGGAGGGCCGCCCACCATTTCACGGAAACTCCACACCGATATTTGGGGCTCTTCCGCCTGAAAACCTTTATTCAGAGGTCCGATCAAAACTGCGGGCCAGTCTTGTCTGCGGAGGCGCAAGTCCTCGAGATGGTCTTCGAGGCGCTGAGCTTCGCCCTGGTTCCTGCAGAAAACAATGTCGGCAATGCCGCGCTCAACATTTTGCATTATCTCTTTTTTAAAGAGGTCCCATTGAAGCCTCACGGGAGCGGCGGGCGAGAGGCCCAGATCCCGGCCGGAAGGGATGATTTCTATCGTCGGAAAATTTGATTTAATCGAGGCCTCTGAAGCGTCGAGAAGGATCGCAGAGGGCGGGAGGTGATCCAGCATCGTCGTGTTCGAATCCGCAGATCGGCAGGGAACGAGCACGAGCTCGGCCGCGAATTCAAGGGTCCGCTGTTCGCCCGGCTCGAAAAAATGGAGAGACTCCACGACATCGTTCATGAAGATGAGGCGGGCCGGAGACGGATAATTGGGAGACCAGAAATCCAGGATCTCGCCTCTCACTGAAAATTCCCCCACGCTTTCAACGGCGTGAGTCCTCTCATAACCCTGTTCGCTCAAGTGCGACACAAATTTATGATAATTCACGTTTTTCCCGACCTTGAGAGGGAATCGGGTTTCCGAAAACTCGGACCTGGAAAGTGAAAGTTCGAGGACCGACGGCCTGGAAGCGAACCACACGAGTCCTTTGGAATGGCCCGCTTCTTCAAACCTCGCGTTTTTTTCCGCGATGGACTCAAAAGGCATCACGCCCACAGACCAGTCTTTGAAAACCTCGAACGGAGAGCAGACAGCCCTGAAATCATCGCACAGAGCGTCCATGCTTTCTTCTTCACAGACCGCAAGCACGGAACGGCCTTTGAGAGCGGCGCGCAAAATTAAATAGACAAGGCCGGACTGATTGGAAACCTGAACTGTTTTTTCCCGGTCAAGCTGGTCGAGGAGGCTGTCGAACTTTTGCCAGGGACGGATGAAAGCGTTCACGAAAATTTCCGGGACTATCGAATCCGCTTGAGGAGCGTCACGGACTCCAGGTGGGAGGATTGGGGAAAAAGATCCACAGGCTGTACTTTTTCGACTGAATATTTATCCGCGCATAAAATTTTCAGGTCCCGCGCGAGCGTTCCGGGGTCGCAGGAAACATAAATGATTTTCAAGGGCGCGAGTTTGGACAGATGCGTCAACACTTCCGGCGAACAGCCCGCGCGGGGCGGATCAAGAACCACGACCATCTCGGGATCAAAGGCGGTCCGGCGCAGGTCTTTCAGAAAATCGCGCGTGTCTTTCAGATAAAATTTGCAGTTGGACGCTTTGTTTATTTTCGCGTTTTCGATCGCGTCGTTGATGGAGGAAGGGACTTCGTCGGCTCCAAAAACCTGCTCGAAGAACGGAGCGCACAGAAGCCCGATGCCGCCCACGCCGCAATAAAGGTCCAGCAAAATTTTTCCAAGGCCCGCCCAGTCCCGGACCAAACCATAAAGACGCTCAGCCATTTTTGTGTTCACCTGAAAAAAAGAGCTCGCGGAAACTTTCAGGCGCGCGCCGCAGACATTCTCCGTCAGAAAATCCCGGCCTGAGAGGCACCGCCATTTCCGCCCCAGGATGACGTTGGTTTTCTCAGGGTTGATGTTCTGGCAGATGCCTGCGATTTTTGGAAATTCTTTTCTGAGCTCGGAGACCCAAATGTCTTTTTTGGGCAAAAATTCCGACGCAGTCACGAACGTGACCAGGATCTTCCCGCTTGAGAGCTCTTCGCGCAAGACCAGATGGCGGAGCCAGCCTTTTCGGCTCTTTTCGGAATAGGGTTCCATCTTCCAGTCATTCATGCGCTTCAAAACGCCATGCAGGACGGAAACCATGGACTCGGAATGGATCAGGCAATCTTTGAGGGGAACGATGTCGTGACTGCCGGGCGAATAAAACCCCGCCACCACTTTCCCGCCCAGCATCGCGAAAGGCGCCTGCATCTTGTTGCGGTATCGCCACTCTTCCCCGGGAGCCATGCCGAGAGGTTCGTTCACCCCCGGTTTGAGGCCCCCGATCTTCTCCAGAGTTTCCTTGAACGCCGCGAGTTTGGCCTGAAGCTGAACCGAATATTTCAGGTGCTGATAATCACAGCCGCCGCACCATTTGCCGTGAGAGACCGTAAAAAAATGCTCGCATTCCGGAAGGACGCGACCCGTCCCGCTCTTGATGATCTTGGTCGGGACAGCCCGGGCGAACGTCTTGCGCTGGTCCACGATCCTGGCTTCAATGACTTCTCCCGGAACCACATAAGGCGTAAAGACAACCATCCCGTCCGTGCGCGAGATTCCGTCCCCGCCCAGAGAGAGCTTTTCAATGCTTATGTTTATCTTGTCGCCCAGGTTCGCCATCGGACACAACATTATACATAACCCTTGAAAATCAGGGGTTCCCCCGTTACAATTAAATATGACCTTCGACGAAGCCATCAAGGCCCTGGGGCTGGACGCCGCCGCCTCCAAAAGCGACATCCGCAAGGCCTATCGCGAACTCGCCGTCAAGCATCACCCCGACAAACACCAGGACGAAATCGACAAACAGATCGCGGAAAAAAAGTTTAAGAAGATTCAGGAAGCGTATGAACTGCTGAGCGAGCTGAAACCCGCCATCAATATTGAAGACCGCGTGACCCGCTCGGGATATGACAAAGACCAAGACGCCATCAAAAGCAACCTGGACGAACTGATCAAGATGCGGGCCATGAGCGAGGGAAGCGGGATGAGCTGGTCAGGAGTGAGCTCGACGCAGGAAAAAATCGTCAAATTTTTAGTCTATGCCATTCCCGCCTATGTCGCCGCGATGATCATCCTCTTCAAGTGGAAGATGATCAAAACTTTTCTGAGCGGCCTTTTTTAACGAAAGCGAAATTTTTTATGTTTGGGGCGGGCGAAGTGCCTGCGGCGGCCTTGCTGGAAACAGTTTTGGCAGACGCCGAAATCGTGGACGGCGGGGAGTTTCCTGAAACATTTTCTGCATTTGCGGCTCATGTCGCTTTGGGATGCCAGGGTCGCGTCGATGTGTTCGATCAGTTTCCACTTATATTCCAAAACTTTTTCTTTTTCCTTTCCGAACTGCGCAAGTTCCGCGCGGTTGCTGAGCCAAAGATAAACATCGCATTGGCCGACAACATTTTCCGAATTTAAAAGAGGATCGTCGCTCCGGATGGCCTGCCCGTGCGCAAGGGCAACGGGGACTGGGAAGGGTTTCCCCGACAATATGCTTTGCACGCAGGCCCACCAATATCCGAATGTTTCTCTGCTGGCCGGGGCCTTGATGAGCGTGAACGCGGCGTCCAGCCCGAGCTGTTCGACATCCTTTTCCTTCATGAGAGCGGCCAAAGTTTTTTGGTGTTCCAAATCAGACGGCAGGATAACGTCTTTCAATCCTTCCGGAATTGCCTTCTGTTTTTCCCAGACTTCCAGGCGATGGGACAGGGGGCCGCGCAAATGAGCGAGGTCTTCAAGTTCGGGAGAAATTCTCGCGTATTCCAAATCTGCAGGTTTCACTTGGAGCAAAACCCTCAGAAGCTCAACATCTTCGCGGGTGAGAGCTCCGGCCTCTCCGGACTCTTTCACGCCGAAACGGCCCGCCCGGCCCGCGATCTGGCGCGCTTCCGCCGGGGTCAAATCTCTCTGGCTTTGCCCGTCATATTTCGACATCGACGTAAAACAAACTTTGGACGCGGGCAAATTCATGCCCATGCCGATGGCGTCTGTGGCGACACAGAGTTTGGCCTCGCCGCTCAAAAACCGTTCCGCCTGCTTGCGTTTCACTTCCGGAGGCAGGTTTCCATAAATCGCGGCAACCGACCATCCTCTTCTTTCAAAAAATGTTTTTAGACTCAGGACGCCGCCCCGGCTGAAGGAAACAAAAATGGTGTGCTCTTCGGGCCGATCGATCCGCCAGGGTTTGTCAGCCACCGTGAGAGGCGCCAGCCGCTCGTGCCTCGCGACTTTTACGGTGTATCCAAGTTTATGCAGAATCTTGAGGAGCAATTTTTCCGCGTCCGGCGAAGCGATGATTTCCAACCGTTTGGCTTGAGCTTGCGCCAGCACCCGCATCCAGGCCCAGCCCCTTTGATCGTCCGCGATCATTTGAGCTTCGTCGAGGATGATGCACTCGGCATAATTGTCAGGGTTGAACATTTCCACCGTCGAGGATAAAAACGGCGCGTCCGGGATCATGAGTTTTTCTTCGCCGGTCAAAAGCGAGCAGAGGTGTCCTTCGCTTTTGAGTTTGTCCGCCACTTCCCAGGCGAGCAAACGGAGAGGCGCCAGATAAACCCCGCTGGAAGAAAATTTCAGGGCCTGGACGGAATCATAGGTCTTGCCGGAATTGGCGGGCCCCAAATGCAAAGTGACCTGACATTCCAAAGTTTTCTTGCTTCCGAGAGCGTTCTCCAGGATGCTCGCGAAGTTGGGCCTGGGTCCTGTGTGTGGCTTCATGTTCTTTAATTTTATAAGATTTACGGCTCCATATGATAACTATTCGTGAAGTTCACAAGTCCTTTGGGCTCCAGACGCTTTTTGAAGGAGCCAACCTCCAGATCAATTCCGGAGATCGTTTCGCTTTGGTGGGCCCCAACGGCGCGGGAAAATCCACGCTTTTCAAAATGCTTCTCAGCGAAGATTTCCCGGATTCCGGCGAAATCCAATTCAAGCGCGGCATCACCACCGGATATCTGCCCCAGGAAAACGCGCCGATGTCGGAGCTGAGCGTCGTTGAAGAAGCGTTGGCTCACACAACGGATCCGGACGGAAAGATGGCCGCCAAAGCCAAATCCATCCTCATGGGGCTTGGGTTCAAGACCACCGATTTCGAGCGAAAAGTGAACACGCTCTCTGGCGGATGGGCGATGCGGGTCGCCATGGCGCGCCTCCTTTTGGAAGAGCCCAACCTGCTTATGCTGGACGAACCCACCAACCACCTCGATCTGGAATCCATGCTCTGGTTCCAGAATTATCTGCTCAATTACCGCGGATCCATATTCCTGATTTCGCACGACAGGAATTTCATCAACACCGTCTGCAAATCCGTGGTGAGCGTGCAGGAGAAGAGACTCAAAATTTATCACGGCAACTACGAATATTATTTGAGGGAAAAAGCGTCTGAAAAAGAGCGCCTCCAAACGGCCTATGCCGCCCAGCAGAGAGAAATTTCTGACATGGAAGATTTCATCAACCGGAACCGCGCACGGGCTTCAACCGCGAGCCGCGCCCAGAGCGCCATCAAACGCCTTGAGAAGATGGAAAAGATCGAGCTCCCCGAAGAAGCCCGCAAGATGAAGATCAAATTCCCCCAGCCCCAGCGCACGGGCGTCCGAACCATCGCCCTCAAGGGAATTTATAAGTCTTACGATAAAATCAAAGTTTATGAAAATCTAAACTTTGAGCTGGAGCGGAACTGGAAAGTGGCTTTCGTGGGGCACAACGGCGCGGGCAAATCCACGCTCTTAAAAATGCTGGCGGACGCGATCCCCTTCGACAAAGGTGAAAGAATTTTGGGGCTGAACGTGAAGGTGGGATATTTTTCCCAGCACCGAGCCGATTCCCTGGACCCGGAAAAGACCGTGCTTCAGGAAGCCCTCAACACGCCGAGGGACCATTCGGAACAGACGGTGAGGACAATTTTGGGAAGCTTTTTATTTCAGGGGGAGACGGTTTTCAAGCCCGTGAAGGTTTTGAGCGGAGGAGAGAAAAGCCGGCTTTCCCTCGTGAAAATTCTTTTGGACCCGCCCAACGTGCTTTTGATGGACGAGCCCACCACCCATTTGGATCTGGACAGCGTGGAAGCCCTGATCTCGGCCCTGAAAGAATTCGAGGGCACGCTCTGCTTCATCAGCCACGATCTATATTTTGTGAACGCTCTCGCCAGCCACGTCGTGCACGTGCATCACGGCAAGGTCACTTTTTATCCCGGCAACTACGAATATTTTATTTCTCGTACTTCTCAACAAACTTCCTGATCGCTTCCACATTCTCAAGCACCAGCTTCGCCTTCTTCACTCCAAACTGAAACGGAAATTTGTCTTCTTCCGAGTTCTTGATCACGATCATGGGGTTCCCTTTATATTCCGACTCCGAAATGATGGCCATTTTTGCGCCTCCTGATTTATTTTGAGTCAGTCATTCTACCATTTTTGATAAAATAACCACCCATGAAATGGATTTTAGCTTCTTCATCACCGCGCAGAAAAGAACTCCTGAAAGAAATGGGCGTGGACTTCAAAGTGATTCCGAGCCATGAGCCTGAAAACCGCAAACGGGGAGAATCTCCGTCGAAGTTTGTGAGGCGTCTTGCCGTTTTAAAAGCTCGTTCAATTGCGAACAAAATTAAATCTGAAGAAGATGAACATCTCGTGATAGGCGCGGACACGATCGTGGTCTTGAGAGGAAAAATTTTCGGCAAACCCAGGTCGGTCCGGCACGCGGGCAATATGCTTTTGCAGTTGTCAGGAAAAATGCACCGGGTTTATACGGGGGTGGCTCTCATCAATTCAAAGAGCGGAAAAGTGAAAAGCGGGCTGTCGGTGAGCAAGGTTTATTTCAGGAAAATATCCAAAGACGAGGCGCCCAAAATCGGGGGCAAACATCTGGACAAGTCCGGGTCTTATGCCTGTCAGGACAAAGTGGACCGGCTGGTCAATAAAATCGACGGAGATTGGCAGGGCGTGATGGGGCTTCCTATAAAACTCGTAAAAAAACTCGTCCGATAAAATTTGTTTAAGCGGCCTGGCCTGCCGAAAACCCGGATGCCCAGGCCCACTGAAAATTGTATCCCCCCAGCTGTCCCGTGACATCCAGAGATTCCCCCACAAAATAAAGCCCCGTGCAAAGATTGGACTCCATCGTTTTTGAGGAAATTTCCGCAGTGTCCACGCCCCCTGAGGTCACTTCGGCCTTGTCATACCCTTCTGTCCCCGCAGGCACGAATTTCCATTCCTGAATCTGCTGAGACACATATTCCAGTTCCTTGTCGGAACACTCGACGATGGATTTGTCAGAAGTATATATTTCCGTCCATTTCTGAGCGACGCGCCTGGGCAAATGTTTGCAGAGCAGATCAAAAATTTGCAGTTTATTTGCGCGGCTCTCTTTCAACTCCATAAACAGGTCCCGATCGGGCAAAAGATTGATCGCGATCGTTTGACCCTCCGCCCAATAACTTGAAATCTGGAGGATGGCCGGCCCGCTCAGGCCGCGATGCGTAAAAAGGATATTTTCCCTGAAGGTTTTTTTTCCGCAGGTCACGATCGCGTCAACGGCAATTCCAGTCAAGTCCGCATAGGCCTCAAGATCTTCCTCATTCCAGAGCAGCGGAACGAGGCCGGGCCTTGGAGGAATGATTTTATGCTTATATTGTTCCGCGATTTGATAAGCGAAAGGGGTGGCGCCCATCTTGGGGATGGAAAGTCCGCCCGTGGCGATGATCAATGAAGAGCCGGTGAAAATCCCCTGATCTGTCCAGGCCTCGAACTTTTGCCCTTTTAATATTTTCTCGACTTTCGTCTTCACAACGATCTCAACGCCGGCTTCCCGGCATTCGCTTTCAAGCAGGGTCACAATCTCCTGCGCAAGTCCATCGCAAAAGAGCTGGCCCAGTTTTTTTTCGTGATAGGCGATGCCGTGTTTTTCGACGAGGTCGATGAAGTCCTGGGGAGTGAAACGGGCGAGGGCGGATTTACAGAAATGAGGGTTTTTTGAAATATAGTTTTCGGGCCCGGCGTGTTTATTGGTGAAATTGCATCGGCCGCCGCCTGAGATGAGTATTTTTTTGCCTATTTTTTGGGAATGTTCGATAACAAGGACGGAACGCCCTCGTTTTCCTGCTTGAATCGCGGCCATGAGGCCCGCCGCTCCCCCGCCGATGACGAGGACCTGATAATCTTTATTTATGAAACGTCAGACCACTCTTCGTAAGTGCGGATATAAATCGCCTGAAGGCCCTGGGAGTGCCGTTTCTGATTTTTTTCTTTCATGCCTTTGGCGTAGTTGTTATAAATTCCCCGGCTCATATAGGGGGATTTGGCTTTGGACTCAGGTTTGACTGCGGGCGCGGCTTCGGCGACGGCTGCTTTTTTTGTGTCCCGTTTCTTGTTTTGTTGCATTCAATCTCCTCGAACGGCAGGGCTTAATGCGATCGTAACACAATGACATCTTTGGAGGCAAATGTCAAGGCGATTCCGTCCGATCAGGCAATCCCGAGCTTGCTTTTTGCGATGGATTTGGCTCTTGCCAGATCCACCTTGCCGGTGCCGAGGGTCGGCCACTCGTCGAGTTTGAAAAATGAATCGGGAGCCGGAATCCAGAGTTTTGGCATCTCCGTGGATTGAAGTTTTTGGAACAACGCGTCGATCGAACCGCTATAGTTAAAATATAACACGGCCAAAGCTTCGCCCCGTTTATCGTCCGGAACTGAGGTCACTATAAAGCGAGCCTCTCCATCCGACGCCATTTCATAAATTTTTTCTTCAACGTGAATATGAGGAACCATTTCGCCCCCGATCTTGCTGAACCGCGACATTCGGTCCGTCACCTCGATAAACCCTTCTTCATCAATCCTGGCAATGTCGCCTGTCACATACCATCCGTCCAGGATGACTTGCGATGTTTTTCCAGGGTCGCCGAAATATCCTTTCATGACATTGGGCCCTTTGACCAGCATGAGGCCCGCTTCGCCTTGAGGCAGATTTTTATTCGTTTCAGGATCGACGATTTTTATTGTGACCCCCGGAAGCGGACGTCCGACCTTCCCCGATTTGTGACCCACCTGCGACTCATGATGCGCCTGGACATTGAGCGCGCTCGTGACCGCCACAGGCGAAAGCTCCGTGCAGCCATAGCCTTCAAGCACCTTGATGTTGAATTTTTCTTCAAACTCTTTGGCTATCGAATCTCTAAGCTTCTCAGCTCCCACCATGGCGAACTTGACGCTGGCCACATCTTCCTTTTTGAATTTCCTGCTCCACATCTGCAGGAATGTCGGCGTTCCCAACAGAACCGTGCCGCGATGTTCCCGAATCAAGCGGTCGACCATTGCGGCTTCCAGAGGGCTTTTATGATAAACGACCGGAAACCCTCCCAGGAGCGGAAACCATATCGTGGCTGTAAATCCGAAGGAATGGAAAAACGGAAGAACGCCGATCAGAACATCTGTGGAGTCCAGCTGAAAGATTTCCTGAAGGCCCTGAACATTGGACTGGATGTTCCTGTGAGTGAGCATGACGCCCTTGGGATCTCCGGTGCTTCCGCTTGTAAACATCAATGTGGCGACCTCATCAATCCCTTTTCTTGATTGCGGCAAAAATATCATTTCTGTCAGAAACGAAGGGAGGGCCCACAAAAGAAGCCATAGAAATGAACCCACGATGATGCTCGGGACCTGAAGGTCTTCAATAAAAATCATTCTCGCATCTTCCTTCCATTTGAGCGCCTCCAAAACCTTTCTGGAAGTGATAATTTTTTCGATTCCGCTTTTTTGAACGATCTTGCCAACAAGGTCTTCCGACATCGTGAAATTCAGATTGACAGGAGTTTTCCCCAGCATGGGCAAAGCGACATTAACTAAAGCGCCCGGAACCGTTGATGGGATCAGAACTCCAACATTCTCCGATTTTCCCAGTCGATTCTTTAACTGCCGCGCCATCCAAAAAGAAGCAGTGACGGTCTGTCCATAATTCAGTTTTATTCCGGAACTGTCCGCCATGCATTTCCCTGTCCAGCTCGATTTGGCTTGTCTCAGAAACATGCGGTGCAGCGCCATCAGAGAATCTTCCCTTTGGTTGAACGCCGCGCTCCCGAGATCCATGACCGCCTGGCGGACTTCGTGAGCTTTCGAGGTTGACGGAAGGGCGCCGCCGAAGGAAAGGGTGACGGGATAGGGGACTTTCTTCGGCAGTTTCCAGATGAATTGTTTTCCGTGAAAACTGAAGATGCTCCCCCAAACGCGGTCCAGGTGGATGGGGATGATGGGAACATCCAAATCCTTCGCAATGATCTCGACGCCTTTCTTGAAGCCCAGGGTCTGACCCAAGCGCGTGATTGAACCTTCAGCGAAAATGCAGACCACATGGCCGTCTCTCAAGGCCTGCCTGGCCTCTTCCATGCTTGACATGAATTTTTTCGGCCCGTCGGTGGCGGAGATGGGAATGGCGTTCATCATTTTGAAAAACCAGTTTAACGGCTTGAATTCATAGATCGGGCGCCACATGAAAAACCGGATGTTCCGCGATACCGAAGCCGCGACGAGAAACGGGTCGATATAGGCCACATGGTTCGAGACCAGAAGCGCCGGGCCTTTAAGCGGAATGTTTTCTCTGCCGATCACTTTGATGCGGTAAACGCTGTGGGTGATGAACCAAAAGACCAGACGCGTAAAAGCCGCCGGCAAGAGCCAGAGAACATAGGCGGTCGCAAAAATGGTCCCGAAACCGACAATGCCAAAAACCTGTCTTGAGCTCAATCCCAAAAGCGAATGATCGGTTAAAACAAGATTCAACAAAGAAGCCAGCCCGATGGCGATGAAACTCACAATGTTCGTGGTCGCGATCATTTTGCCCTTGGATTCTTTGGGGGCGCGGGCCTGAATGAGCGCATTTAAAGGGATAACAAAAAATCCGGCGGAAGCTCCAAGGAAAAAGATGTCAGTCATTCCGCGCAGAAATGAAGGCGCCCCAAACGCGATGTCCAGACAGAAGATGCCCAGCCCGATGGACCCCAAAGGAACAAGTCCGAGCTCAACCTTTTCTCCGGATATTTTTCCTGCAATGCCCGAACCCAACCCAATCCCGATGGAAAGACAAGCCAGGAGCCACTGGATTTTAGATTCTTCCAAACCTAAAGTGAATTTTCCGTAGAGAGGCAGAACGATGATGAGAAGCGCGCCCACGAGCCAAAAATATCCCGTGCCGGCAACGCTCAGTCCAAGAACGCGGTCCCCTGCCGCTTCCTTGAGATTCAGATAAGATTTTCTTATCGGGTTCCAATCCATTTTTTCCGTTGTCTGCGCGGGCAGTGTGGGAGTGATGAACAGGCTTGCCGCGGTTCCAAGAACAGCGATCAAGACAAACATCCATCCGGCATACTGAAGGTTGTCCCCAGCGCGGTTTAAAATTTCCCCGCCCACAAGCGTGCCCAAAATGATGGCCATGAACGTGGAAAGGTTGATGATCCCATTGCCGTTGGAAAGATCTTTTTCGTCCAGAATTTCAGGAAGCATTCCATATTTTGCGGGACTGAAAAATGTGCTGTGAAGGCCCATCAAAAACAGCACGGCCATGATGGCCGGAAGACTTCTCATGTGGAGCGCGCCCACCGCCAAGAGCATCACAAGGATTTCCGCGATTTTTGCGCCGATGGCGACTGAGCGCTTGCTGAAACGGTCTGCGACATAGCCCGCATGCGTGGAAAAAAGGATGAACGGCAACACGAAAATCCCGCTTGCGATTGAAACATACCGGCTCGCCATTCCGGGATCGCTCACCCACTGGATGCAGAGCAGAGTGACCATAAATTTGAAAGCGTTGTCGTTGAGCGCGCTCCAAAATTGAGCGATGGTGAGCGCCAAAAACCCTTTATCGCGCATGAGAAGGCTTCGTGTCTTCATAATTTATCCTTTAAAAGTTCAGAGTTTCCGCGAATCCCAAGAATTTCCAAAAGCCGGTGGTGACGGTCGAATGGGTTCGAAGTGCGCAGCAGCTCGATGTATCCGGACAGTTTTCCTGCAAGGAGCGCAGGATAAGCATAGCAGGGCAAAGGGTAATCGGTCCCGAAGACCATGCGGCTGTGAAGCTCGGGATGATTGCGGATCTTTAAAAGCATTCCAACGCGGTTTTGCAGAGTGAGCGCGGAAGCGTCCCAATAAAAATTCGGATATTTCCGCGTCAGTTCCAGAAGCGTGTTCCAATATTTTTCATAGAAGAAAAGCCCATAGCTCGCTCCGTGCGCGGCAATCACCGTCACTCCCTCGTCGAGAGCCATGCGGACTCTGGCGGGGTCTCCCACCGACTGATCTTTTCCCCAAAGACTGAACTCATATCCCACATGAGAGAGGAGAGGCAGTTTGTGTTTGGCCATCGCCTTATAAAATGAAAGATATTTTTTATTGGCGGGATCAAAATCCTGGGAATTGGGCAGGACTTTTACGAGGGCCGCGCCTTGCGGGGCACAGCGATTGATTTCATCAACCGCATCCTTTCGTTTGGGGTTCACTGATATTCCTGCAAGGAAGAGGTCTGGATATTTTTTTGCGGTTTGAAGGACATAATCGTTGGACACGATGAAGTGCGTGGCATCCTTGTTCAAGTTTCCCGCATCGTCATAAACCCCGTCCATCCCGAGGAGGACAGCTTTTCGGACATGTTTGGATTCCCGCAGAAGTTTGACGAGCTTCTCAACATAACGCTCATTGCTTTTTTTGGCTTCATCCACAGAAATCCCCAGCTTCCAGAAAAGGAACCGGAAAAGCGCCCCGTGAACCATTTCTTTGGAGATGTGGCATCCATTGTCGCCGTCCGGCAGAGCGGCCAGGTGGACGTGAACGTCAATCATTGATCTTCTCCAAAGCAGCGTCGTGTGATTTGGAAAGAGACAGCTGGGCCAAAATGGAGCCCACCAACGCCAGCGCCATGTCGGTTTGAGTGTCCCAAGGATCTCCTTGCGTGCCAAGGAACGCGTCGGATTTTGCGCCTGAAGAAACCGCCGTCAGCCATTCAAAAAGTTCATAGGATGCGCTGAAAGCGAGGCATATGGAAACGACGATGAAAAAAAGCCATCCGCCCCGCTTGAGAACGCCAAGTCTCAAAAGAATTTCCCTCGCGATCATGGCGGGCACGAACCCCTGCATGAAGTGCCCCACGCGGTCATAATGGTTTCGAGCCAAATGAAAATGGTCGCGGATCCAATTGAAGAGCGGCACCTCTGCGTATGTGTAATGACCTCCGATCATGAGCACGATGGCGTGGAGCCACAAGAGCCAGCACACCAGGCGCGTGAATCGGAACTTGGAATAAACCGAAAGCAAAATGATCGTTCCAAGAATAAAAGGAAACACCTCCAAAAACCAGGTGAAAAGATCGTGACATCCGACGGCGGACCAGATAAAAAAAACAGTCAAACTCAACCACAAACCGACATGAAGATTCTTATCTGGATTCATTGGCTGTTATAGACCGGGGCGACATATCGCGAACCCAAAATCCGTCTGCGCTCTCAGGCGTGGGCTCAAATTCAAAAGTGGACCTTTCATGATTTCGAGTATTTCTTTTCATATTTTATGACCAGCTTTCCGAACTTTTCGAAAGCCTTGATCGATTGTTTATTGTAGAGATAATGTTTCAGATGCGCATAGCTCATGTGTTTAAGAACAAGACTGGGAACTAAAACAGCGATATCGGAGGTCAAGTATAGCGCGTTCACCACTGCTCCGACGACTCCCAAAAGGGGTCCCGAAGCCGCGATGAAGGCTCCATCGTTTTGACCCTCAAGAGCGACGCCGGCACCGACGCCCATGGCCGCAATTCCCATGATCGGCATTGCGACAACCAGAACAGCGTCAGTGCCGATCGAACTTAAACTTTCCTTTGCTCCGCAAAAATCACCGGGACTCGCCGATGATGACTTCGAAGTAAGATTCAAATATTTTGACCAGGCATTCACAATGTTCGTCCATTCTTTATCCGACATCTTGCTCCGCAAACTTTCAGCCCTCCGGGCATATCCATAAGGCGTGAGGGTTTCCAGTTTTTTTCGAGTCTCGGAATCAGAAATAAAATCCATTGTGCTTTTGATGTTCCTGCCGGACGCAAGCCTGAGAATTTCATTGATATGCAGTTCGCGATCAGCCTTTACCCTCGCAGAAATTTCACCCATTGCGTTCGAACGGTCCGACATTTCATTTCTGATCGCTATCATCATTTCATTTGTGCATCGTCCGCCAAACATGGGAAACGAAGGCCCGCAGGCGGACAATCGAATCGTAAACCCCAAATGCAAAATCAAACCAAAAAACAACACCTTCGTCTTTATATTCATAACCCCCCCTCAATTTCGATTGGATCCCTAAAAACATCCCAGACCACCCCCGGAACTCCTCTAAAAGCCGCCGCATAGCGCTCTGAATTTTTTGAGCCTGCGGGATCCAATATGTATATTTTACGGATTTGACCGGGATATTTTCTTGCGATAACCCCGTAAGCTTCCGGATCGGATTCGGAAGAGTCTCCGACCAAGACGAACTGCCTTCCTGGAAATTCCTGCAGGATCGGCTCCAGGACTTCGACCTTATATTTTTCCGGCGACTCAAACAGAGAAAAGAAACTGGCGTCTTTCCAGCGAAAATGTTTCAGGTGATAGGTCCCCTGAGGATATCCTTCGCTATGCATCCATTCAGACAGAGGCGCATACAATTGCCACGGGGAGGCAGAGACATAATGGAATACGGCTCCGCTCTTCTCCCATCCGCGATAAAGGCCGGACATGCCCGGGACGGCGCGAAAAGGATTGACGAAAGTGTTCTGAATCATTTTTCTTCTGTCATGCACCTGCGTCACTTTGATTGTGTCGTCTATGTCGGAGATGACCGACACCCCGCGAGGGCTGATCAACTGAGCTTTTCCGGAAAACTGGAATTCAAGCCAAGGACTCTCTGACATTTCAGATCGGTCCGTCCAGTTGAGAGAAACATGATCTTCGATGTGACCGTTGGGGCCGGTTTTTTTAAGTTTAAAAGGTTGTCCCGCGATTGAAATCTCCAGGGTTCTTGACCGTTTGTTGTCCTCAACAAAATAGAACGCGCGCTTTTGAAAAATTTCGCACTTGATTTCCTCCGGAGACAGGCCCAGCAAATGTCCCAAGCTTTTGGCCAAATATTTTCTTAGATGAGAGTTCGGTTCGTCTTCAAATGCGACGCCATGAATTTGAACGGACCAAATCCCGCTGGATGAGAGGAATCCATAAGACGGATAAAACATAACCCTTTCTCCAGACTTGAGCGATGCTCCCATGGATATAGACTTCAAAGCGAACACTAAAAGACTTGCGCAAAAGATTGATTTCATTTTTTTCCCTGAACAAAAATGTGCCATTTGGGCCTTTTCCAGCTTTCCCTGAATTCCCTTTCGTCCGACAGCTCTGCGGATTTTTTCCATTCATGTCCGTCCAAAAACAGGACCAGGTCCATCTGCCGGTCTCCGGACTCGGCCTCTTGATCGAATTGCTTCACCATGCTGTTCGGCGGAGTCACAAGCCGCCCCAAGAGTTCTTCCGTCCCAAGTTTCAAACCTTTCCCGATGTTCGACGGCTCATACGCTTTATAGATCAGCTCCGAACACACCAGGGTCGCATCCGTTTGAAAATCAAAATTAAAATCATAGGGCCGGCCGGCATAATGAAATGCGCGCAAGATGGCCAGGGCTTTCTCCTTCTTGGACAGTCTCGGGCGCAAAACGGCAAGGGAATCGCAGGACGCAGAATGTTCGAGGCTTGTGAAGGTGACCCCCTCGCTGATCGCCTCCAAGACCCGAGGAACATGTCCTTCGAACAGCTCTTGGCCGCGAAGATAAGCGGCAAGGTATTTGCTTTTTAGGCGCGCATCAATATCTTTCTCATCCGAATCCTCAAAATATTTTTTCCGCTCCTCAGGTGTGCCCACATAAAGCGCCGCATGCGGCCAAAATCCCGGCAAGCCGATGTTGGAAAGATACCATTCCCTCCGCTCAAGCAAAATGTCTCCGGGTTCGAGAAGGTTCTGCAGGGATCGAATTTGCATCTCTGTAATCAGGGAGAGAGATCTGCGATAAACCTTCGTGTCGCCCATGTATTCAGAAACTCCGGTTTGCACGGGCATCCAGGCGGCAAAACCCGCTTTCTTGACAATTTTTAATGCATTCTTTGCAGTCAATATCTGACCGCTGAATTTCCCGGCTTTCCAAACGGCGTCGGCGTCTTCACGGATCAGTTTTCGAGTTTCCTCATGCCCCCGTCCTTTATTGAGCGAATAGACCGTTTCCAAAGCGGCAAACTCGGTCGCTCGGGCAACATTGAGAAACCTGAACTTGAAGAGGGAGTATGTATTTTCCGGCAAACCCATTTCGGGAACGGGTTCATTAAAAATTGTGTCCAGATCCGGATTATTTTCAGTCCGCTCAATCCATTCCAGGGCGAAACGATATTGCGCGAGAAATGCCGCATAAGCGATCAAAAATGAAGCATCGCCGGAATCATCTTTCGAACGCTCAAAATAGTTGTGAGAGGCGCGCAGGGAATCCAATGCCAGGAAATAATCTGACACCATTTTCCAGGAGTTCCAGGCCTCTTCTTTTTCCTGCCTCGTGAACAGACGGCTCTTGTTATTTTTATCAGCAGAAAAAATGCCGGGACGATTCGAAGTGAAAGTCAGGATGAAACCCAATCCTTGCCGGCAAGCCTGAACGAGCTGAAGGTCTTTGCCGATCTTCTCTTGATCAGATTTTGCCTCCTGATCTCCATGCGCCTGAAAGCAAAGCAAGAGACAAAAACAGGCCATCAACACAGATCTCATTTTCATGCGAGCTTCACCGCCTCCTGAATGATTTGAACTGCGGCCCTGGGGTGCCCCAACGATTTTGCGGCTGACGTCATGAGGGCCAGCTTGGGCGAATGGAGAATCTGTTCGAGCCGAAAGGGGATGTCCTCAATGCGGTTGGCTTTGATGGCGGCCCCTCGCTCGAGCAAAAAATCGCTGTTTGCGGATTCCTGACCCGGAATGGGACTGAAGATGAAAAGAGGTTTCCCCATCGCGAGAGATTCGGAAGTGGTCAAGCCCCCCGGCTTGGTGAGAATCAGGTCAGAGGCCGCCATGAGTTCGTGCATGTTATGGGTAAACCCGAATATTTTCATGGGATGCCGATATTTTTTTGAGTCCAAAATTCTCTTAAGTTTTTCGTTTTTTCCGGCAACCACAACGATTTGAAAAGGGACCTTCATCCGATCCGCTTCTTTGACGATTTGAGGCAGAGGTCCCATGCCGAAACCTCCGCCCAGAACGAGAAGAGTTTTTTGATCATTTCTGAACCCCAACCCTTTACGCACCTTTTTGGCATTGATCGGACTGGAAAATCTTAAAGACACGGGGATGCCTGTGGGAATGACTTTTTTTTCAGAAACTCCGCGCGCCACCAGACGCGCTTTTGTTTCTTCTGCGGCGACACAATAAAGATCCACGCAGGGCTCCATCCAAAGCGCGTGAGCTTCAAAGTCCGTCACCACGCACACCACTTTGGGTTTTCTTTTCTTAAAGTGTTTCGATCCCAAAGCGCCCATAATCTCCAGAGGCAGAAAATGCGGACAAACCATCAGATCCGGCGAAAATTCTTTAAGATATTTCACGAAAGGATTTGCCATAAACCTCGAAGTGATTCTGCGCAGAGGCGTCATTCTTTTAATGAATGAGGGATCATCGGTCTTTTCAAAATAATGCGAATACACCTCCGGGGCATGCTGAATCAGCTTCACATAGCCTTCAGAATAAATCTTTTTATAAATGCGCGGCGTAAAATCAAGCACGTCCACTTTCCTCACGGTATCCTCAGGGCGGACGATTTTCCAGGTTTCTTCAAGCGCAGAGGCCGCCTGCATATGCCCCCCGCCGCAGGTGACGGACGGAATCAAAATTTTCATTTTATTTTTTTATCCTTATGAATAAATTTTCCGTTCCTGATGAAATGAACCGCGTTCCTGGAGGTCTTGTCCGAAAATATCAGCGCGGTGTGTTCATAGGGAAGAAGAACAAAGTCTTTGGCCCCTTCGAGATGGGCGCTTTCCACCGGAACCGTCCCGTCGTTGTCGCCTTTGAGCAGAGGGTTAAAGCCCTTGCCGTCCCCGAGGCCTCCTGCAATGATCCCGAACTCGCACTGAGGGATGCCGCACTCCTTGACGAGAAATTCCGAGTTTGAGCTTTGAAGCTGTTCGATCGATTTGTCGCCATAGATCCATCGGAACCAGGCTTCGGAATAAAGCTTGTCCACCATTTCGGATCCATGGTTGGGCGGCGCGATCATCACAAAGCGTCCAACGTCAGATCCCGGATAATGCCGGAGATAATATCGGACCAGGATTGAGCCGAGGCTGAACGCCACAAAGTGAATTTTTTTGCCTCTGAGGGATTGCATGGATTTGTCCAGATCCTTGGCGTGTTCTTCGATCGTTTTCTCAGTGCTTGGATATCCCCAGTTGACGACCTCATATCCTTCTTTGATAAACGCGCCTTCGATCTTCTTCATGAAGAAGGGTTTGTTCAGGATGCCGTGCAGGAGAACCACCGTCTCTTTTTCGCGGGCCTCCAGCGCTCCGGCGCCGAACAGCGCCAAAAGAATGAGTGAAAAATGTTTTAATCCCACTCTTCCACCGTCTGTGAAAAGCGGTCTTTCACTTTATAGATGACTTCTCTTTGGAATTCGAAAAGACCTCCCAGAGTAAGGAGCGTAATCCCTCCAAGTCCAAGATAAATCCAGCGAGGCACGGTGAGGAAATATTGACGGGACTGCAGAAGCCCGTTTCCGATGAGAATGCAGAAGCTCGGGAAGACGATGATTCGACTGCGCTGATGGATGCCATAAACCATCATGGAAAGACTTGAGACGCCGAGGAAGATCCCGTGCCACTCCCAAGTTTCGTTCATCGCCTGAATGGAGGACGGAGCATAGATCATGATCTGGGCCATGCCATAAAGAAAATCTCTCATCCCTTTATTTTGAGTTCCCACTGCCCGGCCCGCGGCCAGCATGAATATCGCGACCGGAAGCGTATAGGCCTCAATGTATTCAACATGCCGGGCCTTGAGGAAAAGCTCGCAGGCGGCAAGAATCAGAATCCAGGGGATGTGGGCATAACGGCCTTCATAATGCAGATAACTTACGGTCAGCCCAACGATCCCATAAACCAGAAACACCTGCCAGGCGATGTTGACGTCGTGAAGGGAAAGAACCAGGCTGAGGACAGAAAACATCAGGCCGAACACTCGGAACGGCTCAATGGAAACCTGAGGCCGGGCATAGGTGAGGATCGTCCTGAGACAGATGACGGCGAGGTTAACCAAAATAAGCTGGAGAGCATATTCGGCCCAACTGATGATGCCCAAAACTCCTCCGAGCTGAGAATACCACAGATAATCCGCCGTATAAAGCGCCGCCAGAAACAGAACGGCGTGGACCGCAGAGCCCCTCCATAATCCCGGGAGAAAGCACAATGCGCACAGGAGCAACGCAGCCGTCCCTTGAGAGGATTGCGAAGCCAAAGCCCCCCATCCGATAAAAACCGCGGCCATTTGTCCCCACAAGGCGAAACAGCGGGCCGATTCACTTTTTCCCAGAGACTCCAAAGCGTAATGAACCGCCAGTGCGGCCATGACAATTCCGCTCATATGCAGGAGATCGATGGGAAGGCTGACTTTCTGCAGACAGCAAATATACACCCAGGTCGCGCTCACGAGAGCCGGATAAAGGAAACCCTCCTTCTTTTTAACCGCGGCCAAAAATCCATATGCCGCCAAGCTCATGATTCCCGTCCAGAGACCGGCATCCAATTGCGATGGAGACATTTGGGACATCAGGGTTCCCGTTTCCATGAGCTGACTTCCCCACCGTCCGGCCAGCATTGCGACCGAAATCGAAAGCGTTGCCAGCCCCAAAACCGTGAGGGGTTGACCGATCTGATCTTCGTCCGCATATCCTCCCGCAAAACCGAAAAGCAAAAATCCGCAGGCGGCCGCGGTGAAATATAAAATCCCGAAAGAGAAATCCAGGCTGTGGCTCCAGACCATTGTCCAGGTGACAAAGAGAAGAACGATGCCGCTGGCATAGGTATAAAACGGCTCTCGATAAAGGGCCCCTCCCGCGGCATAGGCGGCGGTCGCGGCAAACAGAACGATCATGAGCGGCCCCATGCCGGGGTGGACCGACAAACTGAACGCGGGGGCCAATGCGATCAAGGACGCGGCAAGAGAAAGCTGTCCAGCCAGGAAATAAGGTTTGGCGAGTTCTTCCCGTTTTCCGCGCTCAAAGGTCCATGCCCGAAGAAGGGAAGCCATGCCGGCTGGAATCAGGAAATATCCATATTTATAAAGCGGAACTCCCAGAAAACGGACAAAAAAGATCGTGGCCGCGACGAAGGATACAGAAGCCGGATAAGCATAAGAAGGTTCGTAATATCTGGAAATGAGGGCGTGGGAAGCGCCGAAGAAAATCAGGGTCGCCATGGTTTCGAGCTGGCCGGGTCCCGCCCAGAAAAATCTGTGAAACGAGAGAAAGGCAAAAACCGCCAAAAGCCCTGAGTGGACAAGAACCATCAATCCCGTTTCAATATCTTCATCGGATTTATTCAGAACCCTGACAATGAGAACGATCAGAGTGGACGCGGCAAGAGCCGCGGACTGAAGGGCTTCAGAACCCTGCCAGGATCTGACGCCGAAAAACGCCGCGCTGAGAACACTGCCCCCAATGAGAAACCCCAAGGGCGCGATGGGAATCATCTTTGCTGTCGTCAATGCGAGCGGAAGAAAAAGAACGGAACCGATGAACCAGGACCAATCGGCGCTCAAGGTTCTCCCAAAAACCAGAACATTGCCGGCGTAAACATTGAAAGGAACAAGAGCCAGCCCAAGCAGAAGAAGCGTGGTGGCGGTCTTTGGCGTGGTCTTCAAGCGCCAAAGGCGGCACCCCGTTCCATAGATGAGCGTCGTCACAATGGCAAGAGACGCAAATTTCCAGTAATCCGGTATAAAATCCCAATAAGATCTTACGAAAAGATAAACTGAAAATATGAGAAGAGCCGAACCGGAGAACAGAAGCGTTTTGACACTGCCTGACGTGAAAAGTCCTGATGAGCCAGGACCCGCCGCAACCGGATTTGAACCCCCAACCCCAGGGCCCTTATACTCTTGTTTTTCTTCACACTTTCTTGAACCGTCCGCAAAAAAGAACAGGACAAACGCAAAAAGTCCGAGCGATAAACCAATGAAGATTAAATTAAACATAATGCGCCTCCATATTTATAAGTATTTACTCACTTATTTTTTAAGGCCTGCCACAGGCTCTCCGACAAGGAGTCCACATGTTCCTTCAAGTTTTTTATCTCATCGTTGCGGCCCCGGACAATGCAGATGCGAATGACGGTTCCCACGATGATGGACCCTGCGACATAACGGTCCAGGGGTTTTAATTCGCCGGATTTATGGCCTTCCTCAATCATCCTCAAAGCGACGGTCCCGATGTGAACGGAAGACGCCGGGAATTTTTTGAATTCGCGGTGTTCTGAAACGATCAGATAAGTGAAGAGATCCGGATCCTCTTCGTATGCACGGAAACAGGTGTCGATATAGGCGTGAATTTTCTGCTTCATCCCCTTTTGACGGCTCACTTCCCCCATGAGCTTCATTGAAAAATCGTTCAGATGAGTGGAGAAGATGTGCCAGGCCAGCTCGTCCTTGCTTTTGAAGTGGCGATAGAAAGCGCCTTCGGAAACATTCGCGGCGCGGGCGATGTCTTTGGTTGTGGTTCCTTCAATCCCCTTTTCCACAAACAGTTTGACCGCCGCCTGAAGGATTTCAGGAAGGAGGGTGTTGCGCTTGGAATGCTCAATAATTAGGTTCATATTTATAAGTGATTACTCACATATTATAACAGATATAAAAAAACTGTCAAGAGGGTATTCAAAAAAAATTATAATTAAAACCTTTTTTCGGGCTTTCCAGCGGGGACGGTTTCCAGAACCAGCAGTTGGGGCGGAGCCTGCACGAGGTCGGCGATGTTTTTGAAAAGTCTTTGGATGTGAGGCGCGGCCAGGTGGCGGTCGAGATCGGCCTGGGAATCCCAGCGTTCCACCATGGCATAAACGCCCTGTTCCTGGACGGACTTCTGTAAAGAGTAAACGATGCAGCCCTTCTCCTCGTGCGTGATCGGGATAACGGCCAAAAGTTCCTGTTCAAGGGCCTTTTCTTTCCCCGGTTTGGCTTTCGCGATTGCGATGACTTTGATTTCTGGCATATTTTTCTCCTTATTGCGCGAGCGACCTAATTTTTGGAACATCAAAAATTTTGTGATCGCGAGAATCCCCCTCGAACGATCCCACCATCGCGCGGGCAATGTCTTCGGCTTCAAGCGGACGGTATTTGGCCATGGGACCCACAAACATAAACGACAGGGCTTTGGCGGCGGCCACGGCTGTGGTTTCGTTCAAGCGAAATTCCTTTCTCTCGGCCAGAATCAGAGACGGGCGGAAAATGTGCAGAGCTTTGAAGGGAAGCAAGGTCAGAGCGCGTTCGATCTCGCCTTTGAGACGGAGATAAAAAAATCTTGAAGAGACAGAAGCTCCCACTGAAGACACAAGAGCATATCGTTCAGCGCCGTTCCTCAAGGCGATTTTTGCGGTCTCATAAGGATATGTGAAATCCACTTTATAATATGCGGCCTGGTTTCCGGACTTTTTGGTGGTGGACCCAAGACAGCAAAAAATATCTTGAGCCCGGACGACTTGCTCATATTTTCTCAACTGGTCAAAATCAACCGGATGCTGGACAAGTTTGGGATGTGAAACATCCAGCGGAGTGCGGACCAGGGCGGTGACTTTTTCATATCGAGGAGAGTCAAGGAGGAGATTCAGACAATGGGAACCGACCGCGCCGCTCGCGCCGAGGATTAAAGCTGATTTCATTTATATGGAAGCGAGAAGTTTTTCGTTGTTGGAGGTGACGGACAGCCTGTCATAGAGAGCCTGGGCGGCGCCGACAGGGCCCAAACCGATGAGTTCGCGGCGGAGTTCGCGGGTCTTCAAAAGCTCTTTCGGCGTCATGAGAAGTTCTTCTTTGCGGGTGCCGCTCTTGGCGATGTCGATGGCGGGATAAATTCTCTGCTGGGCCACTTCCCGCGAGAGGACAAGTTCCATGTTGCCCGTGCCTTTAAATTCTTCAAAAATCACCTGGTCCATGCGGCTTCCCGTTTCAACCAGAATCGTGGCGATGATGGAGAGGGACCCGCCGTTTTCGATTTTCCGGGCCGCTCCGAAAATTCTTCGCGGGATTTCCAGGGCGCCTGCCCCAACTCCCCCCGACATGATCTTTCCGCCGCCGCGCTGTTCCGCGTTGTGAACGCGGGAAAGGCGAGTGAGAGAATCGATCACGATCATGACATTGGCTCCGGCGCCCGCCTCGCTCATGGCCTGCTGGATGAGCTGGTCCGCCATCTGGATGTGATGTTCATAGGTTTCGTCAGACGAGGACGACCACACGGGAGCGGGGATGGCGCGTTTAAAATCGGTCACTTCTTCGGGGCGCTCGTCGATCAGCAAGGCATAAAGTTTCACTTCGGGATATCCCGCCGCGACGGACTGGCAGAGGTGTTTGAGGAGCGTGGTCTTGCCGGATCCGGGCGGAGCCACGATCAATCCGCGCTGGCCCATGCCGATGGGAGCGATCAAATCCATGGCGCGCATGGTGAGCTCTTTGGATCCTTTTTCGAGAACGATCCTCGGAGACGGGTCCACCGCGACGCCGGAGAGGAACGGGCTTTGCCGGTTGGGAGAATATTTTGAATTCATTGAAGGGTTCATTATATATAATATGTCGATGGTTCGAATCGGAAATCGGGAAATCAACACCAACATCTTTCTGGCGCCGCTCTCCGCCTGCTCGGATTTGCCGTTCCGTCTGATCGCGCGGGAACACGGAGCGAAGTTCTGTTTCTTCGAGATGTCCGACTCGCTCTCTCTCAAGTGGGGCTCTCCGAGATCGTCCAGAATCCTGAGGACTGCCCCTGGAGACGCGCCGATCGCGGCCCAGCTGTTGGGCACGGACCCCGAGATCATGCTTGAAGCCGCGCGCAAAATTCTGGACCTGGCCCCCATCACTTTCCTGGACATCAACGCCGCTTGCCCGGCCAGAAAAATTTTCAAGAAAGGGGCCGGCTCCTGCCTCTTCAGCAAATCAGATCCGCTTTATCGCCTGATCGAAAGATTGACGAAAGATCTCCCCGTGCCCATCACCGTCAAAATGCGGGTGGGCCTGAGCTCCGTGGACATTCCGCAGGCCGTTCAGTTCGCCAAAGGCATCGAAAATTCAGGCGCTTCGGCGCTGTTCGTGCACGGGCGGTCACGGTCGCAGGAAAATTATGGCCCCGTGAGCTATGAAGCCATTCGCGCCGTCAAAGAAGCCGTAAAAATTCCGGTTTTCGGGAGCGGCAACATCTTGAATCCCCCCCTCGCAAAAAAAATGTTTGACGAGACAGGGTGCGACGGAATTTTGATCGCCAAGGGCTCTTTCGGAAACCCTTTCATATTTCAGGAAATTGAAACTTATCTCGCCACGGGGGAATGGAAACCGTCGATGGACCTGGCGCGCAAACTCCGCGTGCTCATAAAACACCTGCGGCTGATCAAAGAGATTGACGAAAATTCTGCGGACTGTCCGCCCCTTTTGGGCGAGACCTCGCCTTCGGCGGGGAAAGTGGGAGCCCTCGGTAAAATTTGTCTGTGGTATCTGAAAGGTTTTGCCCAGGCGGCCCAGATGCGGGCCAAGATTTTTTCCTCAAAAACTCACCAGGAACTCCTCGAGATGATTGAAGCCATCGCTTCGAATCCGCCCGAGCCCGTCATCCAAAACTAAGCCGTAATTTTCTTTTCTATCCGCCGGTCAGGAACCAGCCACATCACGGCCACCACAACATAAAGCGCGCAGGAGATCCAGGGGTTCACAAATGCCAGCGGAGGCGTGAGGGCATAAATCACTAGTGAAATTTTTCCTTTGATGTCGTTGCCGAGCGCGGAAGCCAACAAAGAATCCTTTCCGTGGTGAGAAATGAGGACCTGAGCCAAAATATAATAAGCCATGCCGGAGAAGAGCATGATGACGCCATAGAGCGCCACAGGGACAGGATCAAAATGGTTTTCCCCCATCCAGCCCGTCGCAAAAGGAATAAGCGAGAGCCAGAAGAGCAAGTGCAGGTTCGCCCACAAGACGCGCCCATTGACATGTTTGGCCGCCTGAAAGAGGTGGTGGTGATTGTTCCAATAAATGCCGAGGAAAACATAGCTGAGGGTATAGCTCAAAAATGTGGGGAGCATGGCGGCGAGAGCGGAAAAATTGGGTTCGTGCGGAACTTTGAGTTCCAGGACCATAATCGTGATGATGATGGCGATGACTCCGTCGCTGAAAGCTTCAAGCCGGTTCTTGTTCATGGCCCGACGAGTTTATCATGATTGGGGGCTGAGTTTCAATGCAGACAAACGCTAAAATTTGAAGTAGAATAAACCCATGAACCTCATTCCCATCCTCCAGACCGCGATCAGCCCGGCGATTTTAATTTCCGGAGTGGGGCTTCTCTTGCTCACCATGACGAACCGCCTGGGCCGGACCATCGACCGGGCGCGGGAACTGACCGATCCCAAACAATTGGCCATTTTATGGAAACGGGCGCGGCTGATCCGCATCGCCATCATCCTCGCGTCCTCAAGCGCCCTGACCGCGGCGCTCCTCATCATCACAATTTTCTCAGCCGAAATTCTCGCGGTGGACGCTTCCGTCTTCATCGCCGCTTTGTTCGCCGCCTGCCTTTTCCTGATGGTGAGCGCGCTCGTGATGTTCATCCGCGAAGTGAACGAATCGCTCGAAGCGCTCCGGCTGGAACTCAAACAGCCCCCGTCCTTGTAAAGAAACAGCCCATTTGATATGATTTACGGCTTCCTGGGGTCGTGGTGTAGCGGCCTAACATGCTGCCCTGTCAAGGCAGAGATCGCGGGTTCGAATCCCGTCGACCCCGAATAGTTTTTCCTTTGATGTCTTATCATCCTTTCATCCCATGAACACAGAAACACCCAGAAAGCTGGCGGTGGCGGCGGCGATCAGCCGTTCCGTCATCCTCCTTGCTCTCTCCGCCATTTCCCTCTCGATTGTTTGGGAGGGGACCGTCAATCTTTATGGCGACGTCACTTTGCGGTGGCAGGGGTCTTCGCGCATGGCGGACCGAAACGCCTTCATGATCGCGGCAGGCATGGGGCTTGCGTGGTGGACCGTCGTCAGAGGGTGGAAAAGCACCTGGAATATTTTCGCCGGCAAAGAAACTCTTCCCAGGGCGCAGGCTCTTTCTCAAATCATCATTCTCCCCGTCCTGTTGATCGGAATGTTTTTTGTGTTAAGATACAGATAACGCATGAAAATACTCCTATCCGGCTCTTCAGGACTCGTGGCGAAAGCCCTCACCCCTCAGCTTCTGCGGCGCGGCGACCTTGTCTCCAAACTCGTGCGGGTCCCGTCCAAAAATCCGGACGAAATTTATTGGGATCCGGAAAAAGGCGCAATCAACGCGCAGTCCCTTGAAGGGTTCGACGCGGTTGTTCACCTGGCAGGAGAAAGCATCGCGGGCGCGAGGTGGAGCGAAGCTCAAAAGAAAAAAATCCGCGACAGCCGAGTGAACGGAACCCAGCTCCTTTCGGAAACGCTCGCCAAACTTTCCCGTCCGCCCAAAATTTTTCTCTGCGCATCCGCCATCGGGTTTTATGGCGACCGCGGCGCAGAAATCCTCACCGAAGACAGCTCCATCGGCTCTCTTTTCCTCTCAAAAATATGCAAAGAATGGGAATCTGCGGCCCAGCCCGCGGCGAAGAACGGAGTCCGCGTGGTGAATTTAAGGTTTGGGATCATCCTGAGCGCGCAAGGCGGCGCCCTGGCCAAAATGCTTTTTCCTTTCAGGATGGGATTGGGCGGAGTCATCGGCTCGGGGAAACAATATATGAGCTGGATCTCCATTGACGATGCCGTTGGAGCCATAACACATGTGATGAACACGGAATCGGTCCGAGGCCCCGTGAATGTGACGGCGCCCGCCCCTGTGACCAACCTCGAATTCACAAAAACCCTCGGCAAAGTTTTGCGTCGCCCCACAATTTTCCCCATGCCGGCCTTCGCGGCGCGCCTCGCTTTCGGGGAAATGGCCGACGAGCTTTTGCTGGCCGGAGCGAAAGTGGAGTCCGCCAAACTCAAATCGTCCGGATATGTTTTTCAGCATCCCTCCCTGGAGAGCGCCCTCAAAGAACTGCTGTCTTGACCCTAAGTTCGGGAATTGATAGCATAAACCCACTCATGAAAAAACTTTTTGCCGTCCTGCCTCTCCTGGGGCTCGCCGTTGCCTGTTCCCCCAAAGAAAAAACTTATCGTCTCGCTCTGGCTGTGCCCATCACGGGCGACATCGCGGCCATGGGGCAAGGCATGAAACGCGGAGCGGAACTTGCGGTCAAAGATGCCAACGATTCCGGCCGTTTTAAGTATAAAATTGAGTTGAGATCATTTGATGACCGGGCCGACCCGAAAGAAGCGGTCAATGTCGCCAACCAGATCGTCTCGGACTCGGCGATTTCCGTTGTGATCGGGCACCTCAACTCCGGCTGTTCCATTCCCGCGGCGCAAGTTTATGCCAAAGCCAATTTGGCCATGATCACGCCCGCCGCCACAAACCCCAAGCTCACGCAACAGCAGATGGACCCGTCATGGAAATGGCCGAAAAATATTTTCAGGGTCAACACCACCGACGACGTTCAGGGCCAGTTCGCGGCCAATTTCATCCTTAAGAAGCTCAAACTCGGGAGTGTCGCGGTCATCCACGACAAGACGCCTTATGGCCAGGGACTCTCGGAAGAGTTTGCCAAGGAATTCAAGCTCAAGGGCGGAAACGTCAAATCCTTTGACGGCATATCCATCGGCGAAAAAGATTTCAAAGCTTTGCTCACCCGCATCAAGTCCACAAAGCCGGACGCGATTTATTTCGGCGGCATCTATAACGAAGGCGGACTCATCGTGAAGCAGGCGCGGGAACTGGGAATGAGCTCGGTTTTCTTTTCGGGCGACGCGCTCCAGAGCTCGGAGTTTTTTAAGATCGCCGGAAGCGCGGCAAGCGGATGCTATGTGACCAATGTCGGAGTCCCTCCCGAACGGATTCCGTCCGCGAAAGAATATCTGGATAAATATAAGGCGGCTTATCCCAACACCGACATGCAGCCCTATGACCATTACACCTATGAGGCAACCATGATCGCGGCCCTGGCGCTGGAGAAAGCCGGAATCAAGGACCCCGCTTCAACGGAAGTGGACAAATCCAAAATCATTGAATTTTTGAAGACCCTGAAATATGACGGGGTGCTGGGCCACACAGAATTTGACGAGAAAGGCGACACAAAAAATAAAGCCGTGACCGTTTATCTCGTTAAAGACGGAACATTTTCACCCGTAGACTAAAAAACATAAATCACTTGAACCTCATTGTTATCGGAGCCGGCCCCGCAGGCGAGGCCGCCGCGAAATCTGCCGCCAGGAAAAAAATTTCCGTCACCTTGATCGAAAAAGGTCATGTGGGCGGCGTTTGCCTGAACTGGGGATGCATCCCCTCCAAAACTCTCCTCGCCTATGGCAAGAAGATACGCGACTTAAAAGAAGTCATCTCCCAGTCCCGAACGGCCGTTCCGCTGGATTCCCCCTCAGACAGAAGCGCCCTTTGGAACGCCATGCGGAAACGCAAAGCCAAGGTCGTGGAAACTCTGCGCGGCGACGATGAAAAATCCATCGCTTTGTCCGGCGCCAAGGTGCTCAAAGGCGAAGCCAAATTTCTCTCAAAAAATTCTATCCAGGTCACAGCTGACGGAAAAACCCAGACTCTGACTTTCGACAAGGCTGTGATCGCCGCAGGGTCATCTCCCATATTCCCTCCCCCTCTGGATGCGCATGTCAAAAACATCCTCAACAGCGACACCATTTTTGACGTTGAAAACCTGCCCGAGAATATCGTTATTGTGGGCGGCGGCGCCATCGGGTGCGAGTTCGCCTGCCTTCTGGACGAAATGGGCGTGCAGGTCACGATCATCGAGAAAACCGCGAACCTCCTGCCCGGAGAAGACCCGCAGATCGTTAATGTCCTCAGAAAATCATTTGAACAGCGCGGAATCACGGTCAAAGATTCAACAACCATAGACAAAATGGAACGACACCAGCTGAACTGGCGGCTAACCCTCTCAAACGGGACGGTCATGGAGACGGCTCAAGTCCTGGCTTGCGTCGGGCGGCGTCCGAAACTCGACATGCTGGGCCTGGAAAACGCTTCCGTCAAATTTTCCCCCAAAGGCATTGAAGTCAATCCGAATATGCAGACCTCCAATCCCGATATCTATGCGGCCGGAGATGTCACGGGTCTTTCTCTCCTCGCTCACGCCGGATCCGCTCAAGGCGAAATTGCGGCGTCCAACATCACGGGAGAATCCAAAGAATATGACGGGGCCCTCGTTCCGAGATGCCTTTATACCTGGCCGGAAGTGGCTTCCGTGGGACTCTGGGCGCATCAGGCGCAGGAAAAAAATATCGAAACCAAGAGTCAAAGATTCTTTTTCGGCGCTTCAGGGCGCGCTCTCGCGGAAGGCGACACGGAAGGGTTTATCCAGATCATCATAGACAAAGCTTCGGAAAAAATTCTGGGCGCCCAAATCATCGGCCCCCACGCGACTGAACTCATTCACATTATTTCCGTCGCCATCAAAGGCGGGCTCACCAAGAAAGACATCAAAGACGTGATTTTTGCTCATCCGACATTTGCTGAAGGCATCAAAGGAGCCATGGAACGATGAGTTCCCGCTTGACCGTGCTTCGCCCATCGCCTTTGCCGAAGGAATTCCGGCAAAAAATTCCCGGAGGCCCGACCTATTTTAATTTGACGGAAACTTTGGACAAATTCCGCCTCAACACGGTCTGCGAAGAAGCCAAGTGTCCCAACAGGACGGAATGTTATGCCAAGGGGACTCTCACATTTCAAATCCTGGGAGACATCTGCACGAGACGGTGCGGGTTCTGCGCGGAGAAAACCGGCAAACCCATGGGCGTGGACGCAACGGAACCTCAAAGAATCTTGGACGCCGCCCAAAGGCTGAACCTCACCCACATTGTGATCACGGCCCCAGCGAGAGACGATCTTTATGAAGGCGGGGCAAGCCAATTTGCCGAAACTGTGAGAACCCTCAAACAAGGCCTGCCTTTTGCGACCATCGAAGTTTTGACGAGCGATTTTGAAGGGCGCGTAGAATCTCTGCAGACCGTGCTTGAAAGCAGGCCGGACGTGTTCAACCACAACCTCGAAACGGTGCGGCGGCTCACTCCCAAAGTCCGTTCCAAAGCCACCTATGATCGCTCTCTTTATATGCTTAAGACGGCGTCTCAAACAAGCAAAGGCATAAAGATAAAATCTGGAGTGATGGTGGGGCTTGGGGAAACTTTTGAGGAGCTGGGCACTGCTTTTTCTGATTTATATGACGCAGGAGTCCATCTGGTGACAGTGGGGCAATATCTCCAACCCTCCAAGGAACATCTGCCCATAGAAAAATTTTATACTTCGGATGAATTCAAAGCCATCAAAGAATCAGCGGAACAGTTTCCATTTGACCATGTGTTCTGTGGGCCTTTGGTGAGATCGTCTTATCACGCGGGAGAAATGTTAAACCATGTCATCTAAGAGAACCCCACTTTACGAATGGAACAAACGCCGCGGCGCAAGGTTCACAGAATTTGCCGGATGGGAAATGCCGGTTCAATACACCAGCATCATGCAGGAGCATCTGGCAGTGAGAAACGGGGTCGGAATTTTTGACATTTCCCACATGGGACAGGTTTTTGTTGAAGGCGCAGAAGCCTTGCCGTTCCTCCAAAACCTCTGCACGAACGACCTCTCAAAGTGCGCGGAGGGCAAAGCCATGTATTCCCACCTCTGCAACCCCCAAGGTGGCGTGATCGATGATATTTTTGTATATTGTTTGAAATTCCCGACAAAATATCTCGTGGTGGTCAACGCTTCGACTGCAGAAAAAGATTTCCAATGGATGCTTTCGCACGGGCGTCCCTCGGTCACTGTTCACAACGAGAGCGACAAATGGAGCATGATCGCGGTTCAGGGGCCTCAAGCGGTCGCGGTCATCTCAAAGCTATTCAAAGTCCCTGAGCGGCACCAGGTTTCAGAAACAGTTTTCAGCAATCAGAAAGTTTTTATATGCCGGACGGGATATACGGGCGAAGACGGCGTGGAAATTGTCGCCCCGAACGGGATCATTGAAAATTTAACGGACGCCGTGATGAAAGAAGGCCAAACTTTCGGGATATTGCCCTGCGGGTTGGGGGCGAGAGACACTTTGAGGCTCGAAGCGGGATATCTTCTCTACGGCAACGACATCGACGACAATCACTCTCCGCTCGAAGCCGGAGTTTCGTGGGTCGTAAAATTTGAGAAGGGTGATTTTATCGGAAAACAGGCCCTGCTTGAGCAGAAAAACAGAGGACTCAAACAAAAGCTGACCGCTTTCAAGATGACGGACCGGGGAATCCCGAGACACGGATTTAAAATTTTGTGCGACGGGAAAGCCGTCGGGGAACTGAACAGCGGGACTTATTCGCCTACTCTGAAAACAGGCATCGCGATGGGTTATGTTCCAACAGGACTCTCCGGAAAGTTTGCGATTGAATGCAACGGAAAACCCGTGGCCGCAGAGATTGTAAAATTGCCGTTTTATACGGGAAGCAAAAACTAAGAAAGGATCAATTCTATGCAAGACACCTCTAAATTACGCTTCGCAAAATCTCACGAATGGATTTCTCCCGACGGCACCGTCGGCATTTCGGACCACGCCCAGAAAGAAGTGACGGACGTGGTGTTTGTGGATCTCCCGCAGGCAGGCAAAGCCGCCCAGAAGGAAGGCGAAATCGCGACCCTCGAATCCGTGAAAGCCGCTTTCCCCATTTATGCGCCCGTTTCCGGAAAAGTTGCCGCAGTGAATGACAAGGTTTCCAAAAATCCCGAGCTCGTCAACAAATCGCCCTATGGAGACGGATGGCTTTTCAAGCTGGACATCGCGAACGCCGGAGACCTCAAGGAATTGATGACGCACGACCAGTATCTGGAATTCCTGAAATCCGAAGCCGGACACCATTAAGGACTTTCAACATGCAATACGTCGCCAACACCGAGAAGGAACGCAAAGAACTTTTAGCCGAGATCGGCGTCTCCAAATTTGAAGACCTGATCAAAAACATCCCCAAGAACGCGATCTATTCCCACACGAAAAAACAGACGCTTCAGGACGGCCTGACGGAGATGGAAGTGGACGCTCATCTCTCAGCCCTGGCCCACAAAAATGAGCCGGCGGGCAAAAAAGCCTGTTTCCTTGGAGCAGGAGTTTATAACCATTTTATTCCAGCCGTCGTGCCTTCTCTGATCACGAGAGGCGAATTCATCACGGCATACACGCCTTATCAGCCCGAAGCCAGCCAGGGAACTCTCCAGGCGACTTTTGAATATCAAACCATGATCGCGGAGCTTTATGGCATGGATGTGGCCAACGCTTCTCTTTATGACGGAGCCTCCGCTCTGGCGGAAGCGGCTTTGCTGGCGGTGCGAGAGACGGGCCGCAAAAAAATCCTTGTCTCCCGCGCCGTGCATCCGGAATACAGAAAAGTGATCCAAACCTACAGCAAAAGTTTTTCCGTGGAAGAAATTGCCATTGAAAACGGCCAAACGTCCATGAAGGATCTTGAATCAAAGATCGACAGCGACACCGCCTGTGTGATGATCCAGTCTCCCAATTTTTTCGGCATCCTTGAAGAAGGCGAACAGATGGGCCATGCGGCAAAAAAATCCGGCGCCCTTTTCGTGGTGAGCGCCAACCCCATGTCTCTGGGACTGCTCGCGCCTCCTGGAGAATATGGCGCGGATGTGGCGACAGGCGAAGGCCAGCCGCTCGGCATTCCAATGAATTTCGGCGGGCCCAACCTGGGACTCTTTTCCTGCAAATTCTCTCACGTGCGAAAAATGCCCGGACGCGTCTGCGGCATGACCAAAGATCTGAACGGCAAACGCGGATTCACTCTGACCCTCCAGACCCGCGAGCAACATATCCGGCGGGAAAAAGCCACTTCCAACATCTGCACGAACGAAGCTCTCATGGCTCTGGCCTCCACCATATATCTTTCCGTGCTCGGCCCTCAGGGGCTCAAGGAATGCGCCCAGCTCAATTTCAACCGCGCTCATGAGACGAAAGAAGCGATCGCCAAGATCAAGGGATTTTCCGAAGTCTTTTCAGCGCCTTTCTTCAACGAATTTGTGATCCGATCAAAAGCCTCGCCGGAGAAAATTAACAAAGCGCTCCGCAAAGCCGGCATCGTTGGAGGATTGGCTCTCGAACCCTATTATCCGGAACTGAAAGGCTGTGTCCTTTATTGCGCCACGGAAATGATCATGCCGGACGATATCGAAAAACTCTCCGAAACCCTGAGGAAAATCCGATGACCCCAAAACATCCTTTGATATTCGAAACCAGCGTTCCCGGAAGGAGAGGCGCGGCGTTCCCCCTCAAAAAATCCTCCACGAAAGCCGCCGTCCCCGAAAAGTGGAAACGCAAAAAACTTGCAGGGCTCCCTGAAGTTTCGGAATTCGACGTGGTGCGCCATTTCACCCGGCTCTCCCAGCTCAATTTTTCCGCAGACACGAATTTTTATCCCCTCGGGTCCTGCACCATGAAATATAATCCCAAGATTAACGATAAAACTTCCATGTTCGCAGGATTCACAGGCGTTCACCCTTATCAGACATCCGAGACCATGCAGGGAACTCTCGAGCTCATGTGGAACCTGGAACGATCCTTGTGCGACCTCACGGGAATGGATGCTTTCAGTCTTCACCCCGCGGCCGGCGCTCAAGGCGAACTGGCAGGACTCCTCGTGGCTCATGCTTATTTTGACGCGCGCGGAGAGAAACGCACCAAAGTGCTGGTCCCGGACAGCGCGCACGGAACCAACCCGGCGAGCGCGGCGTTGGCGGGATATTCCGTTCATTCCATTCCCTCTAACGACAAAGGGAGAGTCAACAAGAAAGCCTTGGCGGAAGCCCTGGGCCCTGACGTTTCCCTTGTCATGATCACCTGTCCCAACACCCTCGGTCTATTTGAAGACGAAATTCAGGAAGTGGCGGACCTCGTGCACAAGGCCGGAGCGCTTTTATATATGGACGGAGCCAACTTCAACGCTCTCGTCGGCCTCGTGGAACCGGCGAGACTCGGATTCGACATCATGCACCTGAACCTCCACAAAACATTCAGCGTCCCCCACGGCGGCGGCGGCCCGGGAGCAGGACCTGTGGGTGTAAAAAAATATCTGGAAAAGTTTTTGCCCATGCCCCGCATCGAGAAGAAAGACAAGCAGTTTAATCTGGTCACGGATTCAAAAACCTCCATCGGCCAATTGCGCGCCTTCTTCGGGAACAGCGGAGCGCTTGTCCGGGCTTACACCTATATCGCCACCCTTGGCCACGATGGACTGAGGTCTGTCAGCGAAAACGCGATCATCAATGCGAATTATCTTTTGTCCCACCTCAAAGGTCTTTTCAAGCCCTATATCGACGAGCATTGCATGCACGAATGCGTTTTGTCGGCCAGCGAATACGCCAAGTCCGGAATAAGAACATTGGACATCGTAAAAAGGCTTTTGGATTATGGGTTCTATGCCCCGACGGTTTATTTCCCTTTGATCGTGCCGGAAGCCATGATGGTGGAGCCCACCGAAACGGAATCCAAAAAAACGATGGACGAATTTGTGAGAGCCATGAACAAGATCATGGACGAAGCCAAAACAAACCCGGCCATGGTCCAGACCGCGCCCCACACGACTCCCGTGAGGAGATTGGACGAAGTGACGGCCGCCCGCAACCCCATCCTCCGATGGTCGCCGGAAGCCCAAAGCCAGGAAGCTCTGGCCAAGTGATCCCTTCAAAAACACTCGAGACCTGGAACACACTTCCCTATCTTTCTGAGCCTCCCTTCCAAACCATGGACAGGGACCGGAAACTTTTTCAGACATTTTCTCTTCCCACTCTGAGATTTTATCGCTGGTCCAAACCCGCGGTCAGTTTCGGCCGCACGCAAGGCATTGATTCCGACATTGAAAGGTCGTTCCTCCAACGCGGCATCATGGTGGTGGGAAGGCCCAGCGGAGGCGGCATGGTGGAACATCGCGAAGACCTATGCTTCTCGCTTTTTTGGAACAAAGAAACTCAGTCGATCCCATGGAACGTCAAGGAATCATATAACGCGATCCACACCTGGATCGCTGAAGGTTTGAAAGAGCTCGGAATCGAAACCACTATGGCCTGCCAGAAAGATGCGGACAACGGATGGTGTTTCACGAGCGCGGTTTGTTATGACCTCACTCTGAACGGAAAGAAAATCGTGGGCGGCGCCCAGTGGCGCGAAAAAAACAAAGCCCTCCACCAGGGGTCCATCCAGATTGCGCTGAATCCCGAAACCGTGACGGCGCTCCAAAACCAATTCAAAAAGCATTTCAACGTTCTTTTGACGCCCCATGAATGATTCCCTCTGGGGAACTCTCTCACAACAACTGATCAACGGTCTCACCCTGGGCTCCATCTATGCCCTCATCTCCCTCGGATACACCCTCGTTTATGGCATCCTGCTCATGATCAATTTCGCTCACTCGGAAATTTTCATGACGGGAACATTTTTTGCTCTGGCCGCCCTCGCCATCCCCTGGGTCCAAAAGCTTTCCCACACTTTCCAAATAATGATTTCCATGTGCCTTGCCGTCGGAGGAAGCGCGGCTCTCGCTTTTCTCGTCGAAAAAATCGCCTATCGGCCCCTCCGTCACGCCCCTCGACTTTCCCCCCTCATCTCCGCCATCGGCGTTTCCATATTCTTGCAGAACTTCATATTTTTATTCGTCTCAAATCAGTCCGTCCCCTTCCCGGAACTCATGACGGTCCGCCAATTCAACATCGGAAACGCCCAGATCAACTCGCTCCAAATCTTTATCATAGGCATTTCGCTTCTGATTATGGCCGCTCTTAAATTTTTCATCGAGAAAACGCATCTCGGAAAAGCGCTCCGCGCCACGGCGGGCGATCGGGACGCGGCAGAGCTCCTCGGCATCAACACGAACAAGATTATTTCGCTCACCTTCCTGATCGGCGGAGCGCTCGGCGGCGCGGCGGGACTTTTGAACGGAATGTATTATGGCTCCGTGAAATACAACATGGGGTTTCTGCCAGGCATCAAGGCGTTCACGGCGGCGGTTCTGGGCGGCATCGGAAACGTCACGGGCGCAGTGGTGGGAGGAATTTTGATCGGGGTGCTGGAATCTTTGGGAGCGGGATTCATCCCCGGCGGAGCGGAATGGAAAGATATTTTCGCTTTCGCGATTCTTATTCTCGTTCTCCTGTTCCGGCCTCAGGGACTTCTGGGAAAAAAAGTTACTGAAAAAATCTAGTTTTCTTCTTCACCCGCCGGAGCGGACCCTCCCAGTTTGATCACGGTCCTCTCCATCCGCGTCACTCTTTTCTTCTTGTCCGTCACCGTTATGGAAATCTTGTTTTCGCCTTCCTTCAAAAGCACAGACCAGCTGATCTTCGCGTCCTGTTTGATCGGAACCTGATAATCGTTCACCCGCACGAAACACTGAGGTTCCGTCTGCCCTTCAACCTGCACGAACTGTTTCCGCGTCGTGAATTTTTCCGCGGGTTTCGAAAGCATTAATCTGGGAGGCAGGTTGTCGATCTCGAGTTTCGGGAGATCGATGAAATCCGTTTCGTTCCCTTCATTGTCCTGATATGAAATCCTCCGGAAATAAATCCCGTCGGTGAGTCCATATTCGTTATTGTCCCCGAGAGGGTCCGAAACCCCGATGGGATTCTTTTTATCCAGCGCTGGACGGGAAAAGGAGGGCTCAAGCGAAAACTGGATGCGGAAAAATTTTCGGACTTTCACTTCTTTCTTTTGAGCGCGGCTTCCTGAACCGTCCACTCCGCTGATTTTCATGTTGCCCGCGGAACCCGGACGATACCCTGCAACGGGAGCGATGTCAGGAGATCCCCCTTGTCTTTTTTTTGCCTCATTGCCATAAAGGCTCGGAACTTTCGCTTTGCCGGACTCGTCAAAATCCATCATATCAAAGTTCGGCAAATTGGGGACCTTCACCGGAATCGTGGGCGCCTTGTCAGGAAAAGTGATGTTGGCGTGTCCCGCAGGGACAATCACCCGGTTTGAAGCGTCAAAATCCACAGTTTCCATGCCTGATGTTTTTCCGACAGTGACCGGTTCAATGGGGCCGTCCTTGAAATGAGCGATCGTGGCCTGATCCGCGCCGACGACCACTTTTTTGCCGGAAAGGGTCCCCATGACTTCCGTGCTCCCGCGTTCCACCTGGACGATCAGTCCTTTGTCGATCCTGAGGCGCGCTTTATAAAGCGTGTCTTTCGTGAGCGGAGTGACCTGAGCGGTCTGAGTGACAAGTTTCACCCGCCCCGCCTGGAGAGTTCCGGCAAGGAGGTTCACTTCCTCCACTTTCAGTTCGGGCCGCAGGACGACGAGAGAATTTTGGTCCAGCTTGAGGATGTCGCCGCTGTAAAACCTGACATGGACCTGACTGTCTTCCAGGGTGCGCAGACCATAATCATTCAACAGCTCCGCGTCTTTCACGGCCTTTCTCCATTCTGATTCGTTTCGTTTGCGGTATCTCACATCGTTCAGAAGAAAGATGATGTCAGCTTTGCGAAGTTCCTCGCGGATGAGCTGAACCGGAACCTTGAGTTTCATTCCCGGGAGAGTCGCCGTGGGATCGCTTAATGGGATCTGATTATATTTGAGAATTTCAGGCCATTTTTTGGGATCTTTGAGATAAACATTGGCGATCCCCCAGATCGTGTCTCCGTCTTTGACGGTGATTTCCTGGAGGACTTCCTTCGCGGACGCCGTCTGATAAAAGCACGCGCTCAGGGCGGCGAAAATAAAAAGAGCTTTGATCATACGGCGAGGTTCCTGGGAATCCAAAACGCGAACTTGGACCCTTGCCCGCCGTCGCCGGCCTCAACCCAAATTTGCCCCTTGTGAAGCTCAATGAAATGTTTGGAGATCGTGAGGCCCAGACCCGTTCCGCCTTTTTGTTTGCCGGGACCCAGCTGTTGAAATTTATCAAAAATGGATTTCCTGTGGCTCTCGGGAATCCCGGGCCCGCTGTCCGTCACTGATATTTGTATTTTATCCGGAAATTCTTCCACTCTTAAATTTATTTTCCCGTTCATCGGGGTGAATTTGAGGGCATTGGCGATCAGGTTGCCCGTCACCCGCTCAAGCTGATTCTCGTCTCCCGTCATTGAAAAAGGTTTTTGAGAAACATTCCACGAAACGTCGAACTGAATCTGCCTTTTGTCCGCCATGGGCTGATAAAGACTGTGAAGCGATTCAATCATGGGGTTCAGATCAAACTTTTTGACCTCAATTTCCATCTTCCCGGCTTCCACCTTGGCGATGTCCAAAATGTCGTTGATCATGGAAAGGAACCGCATGCTGGCCCGCTCCATCGTTGCGAGCATGGATTTCTGGGCATCGTTCAAGGGTCCGGATTTCTGCTCGATGAGGATTTTGACGAATCCCTGGATTGATGTCATCGGGTTTCTCAAATCGTGCGTTATGGAATGCAGGAAGGTCTCCTTCATTTTGTCGAGCTCCCGTTCCAGCGTCACATCGTGCACGACCGTGACCACTCCAAGATTGGCTCCTGTTTTGGGGTTCACCACGCTCTCGGAAGACATCTGGTAATGCCGGACATCTTCCCCGTGCGTCATGGTTATTTCCTTGGTTTGCGACCCGCTCTCCATGAGCGCTTTTTTGAGGACTTCATGAACCGAATCGTCCTTGATGACATCCAATATGTTCTTCCCGACCCAATTCCACGGGTTTGCCTGTTTGCTCCTGTCTCCATCCAAGTCAAAGACATGAGCGGCCCTCTGATTCATGATCTGGATCTTCCCCGTGTGATCCGTCATGATCAGGCCGTCCGCGATTGAAAAGATGACGGACTCCGTTTTCGTCTTCTCCTCGATGATCCGGTCCACCTGAAGATCGTGATAACTCCGGAGCGCCCAGACCATTTCATTGAAGGTCTCGGCCAGGTTTCCCAGCTCATCGTCGGAAGAAATTTTCACCTGCTGATCAAAATTGTTTTCGGCCACCTTGCGCGCCGCCTCGATGATTTCAAAGATCGGCCGTGAAAGGCCCTTGCTCAGGTATATGGCCGAGACGCCTGCGAGCAGGATGGAGAGGATGATGACGATCCAGGCCCGGGTGCGGGTTTGATAAATCGGAGCGAAGGCGCCTTTCTTCTGCTGCTGAATTGCCGACACCCAGCCGGTCCACTTCACCAAAGCATAGGATCCGACCATGTCCTGCCCCATGGAATCCTTGAACTCCTTTGACCCAATCGTCCTGGCCTGAAGGGCTTCTCTGACGAGCGGATGGTCCGGCGCTGGAATCGGTCCGGACTCCAGAATCTTTTTCATGGTTGAGGGATCGGAATGGGCAATCAAATTTCCGAACTGGTCCGCAATGAAAATGTGCCTGCCTCCGCCGCCCACGCCGGCCCCTTCGCTTAAAATGTCGTCCCAAAGTTCCCTGAGAGAAATCACGATCATGAGGGAGCCCCGCTTGATGCTCGAAGGGTCATAGGGATAAAAAATTTTAAGCCGGGGTTCTCCCTTTTCGAAGTACAGCATAAACTTGGGATCGATCACGCCCCCCGCCTCCTGCGCGGCATACGTTTTAAAAAGAGGATCGTCCGCATGCGAGACAAAACTCTGGCCTTCGCCGTAAATTTCGTTGACGGTCTTCATGATTTCCCTGCCGGAAGCGTTCACAAAAGAAAAGGACACGAACTCATGGTTGGAATCGAGGAAGGCCTGAATGGAGGCCGGAGACGAAATGCCCTGGATGCGGAGGCTTTCAATGAGGGCGCGGAGCTTTCCGGTCACGCCGTCCAGATAAAAATCGATCCTGCGGGCCAGAGAATTGGCGAGGTTGGTGTGGAGTTCCAGAATATTGTTTTCGAGATGTTCGCGGTTCAGGGTCGCGGTTTGCCAGCCGACGATGGCCGCGGGAAGGGTGGCCAGGAGAATGGAGAAGAGAGCGATCTTGTGAAACAGTTTTAATTTCATTCGCGTTTGGACCTGAAGAAATAAAGCTCTCCGCCGGACCAGACGGACTGGGCCAGCTTTTCCGCTTCTTTCCCGCCTCCGGCAAAATAATCAATCCTCGACGGGCCCTTGATCGCGCCGCCTTCATCCTGATTGAGGACAAATCTCTCGATGCCGTTCATTTTGATCCAGGAGAGAGCGCCGGGCGGATAAATTTTGGGATCGCTGGCCACGCTCCGGCCCGCCGTCAGAGGGACCATGAGCGAACCTCGCGTCGGGTTTGTGGACGAAACAATCTCGAAAAAAATGTATCTGGGATTCTGATTCAGCATCTCCTGTCTGGCTTCTTTGGACAGCCTGTTCAAATAATCCGTCATGACGGCCCTGGAAAAATTCAGTCTCGGCAGTTTGCCGGACTCGATCAAATATTGCCCCACCGACCGATAGGGCAAACCGTTGTCCGCGGCATAGCGGATGTGCAGAGTCTCGGTGGATCCCAAAACTTCCAGCCACCCTGAACCTTGAATCTGGAGGAGAAGGATATCGATGGGGTTGTCGGCCCACGCGATTTCCAGACCCCGCCCTTTGAGCATTCCTTTGGAATCAATCTCTTCCCTTGAATAATAAGGGAGAAGTCGAGTTCCGTCAAGGCGTCCAAACGAACCATTTTCGGAGACCAGGTCTTTCGGGCGGGAATAGATGGGGTATCGGAACTTTTCCGACGGAGAAAGAGCCGCTTTCATGCGGTGCTCATAATAGGCCGAAAAAGTGACCCGGCCCAAGCCGTCAGAACCTGCGGAGCGATAAACCTCAAAATGAGTTTTGATGAAGGCGTTCACTGCGTCCAGGGAGGGATGCGTCCTCAAAAAACTGAGAAAAGCCAGCAGGCCGGACTCGAGTTCTTTGGGGGACGCGGCATCGGCGCCGAACATCACGGAGGCGGTGGACGGAAGACCGGAATAATATTGAAGGCTGTGTTGGACGGCATTTCCCAATGTTTTCAAATCTCCGTCGTCTTTAAACACGGGGACGGCGGAGTCCGGGACAGGAACAAGCGCGGTGCTGACGGCGGGAGGCTGAACGGCGGAGAGCGGGACGGACACACTTGCAAGACAAACAACGGCGAGAACGACTGCGGAGAACTTCCTAATTCCCATTAAGGATGATGCCAACAAATTCCTCCAGGTTCTCAAAGTTGGGCAGCACGTGATCCGGATTGTGCGATTTCAAAAAATCGACGGTGAAATTTCCCGTGGCGACCGCGATCACCTTGAACCCCGCCTTGCGGGCCGCGGAGATGTCGAGGTGCGTGTCGCCGATGATGAAGACGTCTTCTTTGGGGATGTCGCGCCCTGAATGAACGCAAGCCTTGGCGTGGCCGATTTTGAGGAGTTCCGGGCGGTCTTCGGAATCAGAGCCGAACCCGCCGAAAGGGAAATATTTGTTGAGGCCGCTCCGGTCCAGCTTTTTTCGGGCCCCGCTTTCAATGTTTCCCGTCCCGAGGCCGACAGCAAGGTCCAGAGATTGAATGTGCTCAAGGATCTTTGGGATGCCTTCCATAATTTTATAGTCGTCCGCGGTGCGGCATTCCACGGGGAGGTGCTGAAGATATCTTTGCTGGACGGCTTCCATCTCGTCCGCGGCGCAGGGCCTTCCCAGTTTGAGTCTGAAAATTTCACGGATGATGGCCGGGTCCGTCTTGCCCGCGGGGTCAATCCTGTCCAGCGATTTTTCCAGCCCATGAAGCTCGAAAAACGCCCTGTCCAGCGCGCGGATTCCCGCTCCGCCCGTCGACAAAAGCGTGCCGTCCAGATCAAAAAGGATACACTTGAATCTTTTATTCATATCTGTTAACCTTGGAGCAAGATGCTCAAACCCGTCAATTTATATTCCCTCGTGGCTTTGGGATCGCAATATGTCATCGTCCTTGAAGAGATGGACGGCCCGCGTCTGATCCCCATCTGGATCGGGCCCGCAGAGGGAAACTCAATCGCCATGCACCTCAACAACGTTCATCTGCCCCGGCCCATGACCCATGACCTCATGGTCAGTTTCGTGAAAGCTGTGAACGCAAAAATCACCAAAGTCGTCATCACGGAACTCAAAGAAAGCACGTTTTACGCGTCCATCTTCGTTGAGCAGGACGGAACGGTTCAGGAAATCGACGCCCGACCTTCCGACTCCATCGCGCTCGCCCTCCGGTCTTCTTCCCCGCTTTTCGTGGACGACTCTGTGTTCGAGCAATGCGAGCCGCTCCTCAAACCCATCTCGAAAGAAGAAGTGGATGATTTCCGCAAAAAACTTTCGGACCTTAAACCGGAAGACATTTTCAAAGACATCAAAAAGCCCCCCGAACAGAACAAATAGAGACCGTGAAAGGTCGATTCATGAATCGACCCTATTTGTAAATAATATCTTTTCCGTCGAAAGAAGGAGAATAGACCGCGATCGCGCTGGTCGGCTCCGCTCCTCCGTTCACATAGTGATGTTCGAGACCCTGGGGAATGAAAATGATCGCGCCCGGGCCCACCTGAAACGAAGTTTTTCCCAGATACATCCGGCCTGTCCCCGATTGGATAAAAACAGTGGAATCGTGATATTGGTGGATATGGTTTTTTTCCGCGCCCTTGATCTGGACCAGGTGCGTGCTCGCATTGTCCATTTGGAGGATCAGGGCTTTGGACATGTCGTCGCCGGGCTGAACTTCATTTTCCCATTTCAGGCGGTCAAGAGATTTGCTTTTGACGCCTTCCAGCGGAGTATACTGATAAAAAACATATTTCTGGGACGGCGCGCAGGCGGACACAAGGGCCAGGACAGAGAGGAATAACGGCAACCTTGATCTCATGAGGATATTTTATCATTTTTGCCTCCGCAACCGTCACCAGCGATAGCTGACTTTGGCTCTCATCCGGTTTTCTCCGGAATAGACCACTTTCATGCGGAACGCTTTGGCCGCCCGCAGGCTGAACCCGGCTGAAAAAGTTTCGCGCTCGCTGTCGTCTTCCCCCGTCAGATATTCGTCCTGGATGCGGTCATAATCCGCGACCAGGTCAAGATTCGGAAAAGGACTCACGCGCAGGCCTCCGGAAACAAAATTTTTTCCCTGAGGCCCCGCGAGCGATTTGTCTTTGAGGGCATAGCTTCCCCGGACCCCCACCCGCCTGAAATTTCGGCTTCCATAAAAGCCGAGCATGTGAGACTCGATTGGGGAAGTTGTGTATTCGTCCCGGATGAGATAAACGCCCGTCTTCATTCCTTTTTTTTGGGCCAGAGACAGAAGCCATTTGTGGCTCCGAAACCCCGAGGACCGGCCGAAAGTTTCATAGGTCAGTTCTCTGGAAACGGGCAGAGCGTCCGCTTCACTCTCAGGGTCATCCCAATCAGGCTCCGAAGCCTGGACCCGCGCCGGAACCGCGAGACAAATGAGGATGAGAGGGAAAAGAAAAGCCCTCACGGTTTCTCCACGGAACAGGTGTCTTTGATGAGCAGGAAAATTCTTTTGGTCATGCCCGGGATATATAAAACATCGTCGATGGTTTTGAGCCCGACCTGGTCGCGATAGGCAATCAGTTTCTCGGCGGTGAATTCGCCGATTCCCGGAATTTGAAGAAGCTCTTCCTTTGAGGCGGTCATGAGGTTCATTTTTTCATTGAACTTATAAATTTTGGCCGCGGATTTTTTTGCCGGCTTCTTTTCTGCTTTTATGTTGAGAAACCCCGCAAAGCTTTCGGGATCTCCCCAGCTGTAGCTGAGGCCCATGTGGTGGGATCCGGGGAGAAAAGGATGATGCTGATAGGCGTAATCCAGAGACAGGTTGCCGTGCCTGGCGCGGAACCCGCCGGAAAAACGGGAAGGCCCGCTCTGCAATCCGCCGCGCAAAGCGAAAGCGGGGCTCAAGTCCACTTCCATTCCGGATTTCAGGCGGGCGGAGGGCGTTCCCAAACCTTCCACATCGCACGCGAAAAGAAGTCCCGGCATGACTTTGAACACGAACCCGGAAGTCCAGATCGAGGAGATCTCTTCCTTCTGCGAACCGAACGCGGGACGGTTGATATTTTTCCCTGACAGAGAGAGGTCCAGCCTCTCAGAGACTTTGCCTTCAAGTCCGAGGTCCATCGCAAATTTCACGGAAGACCCGAAATTTTCGATGCGGAGAAGAAGCATCTTGAGGTTATATCCCGCGCTGAGTCTCGGCGTGATTTGATAGGCGTGGGTATAAATCATTTCCTGTTCCAGATAGGTTTTTGAGCCGAACTGCGTGAAGCCGAACGCCATGTTCCCAAAACGCGTCTTGTCGGCATAGGCGATTCCTGTTTGAGCCAAATCTCCCAGGGCAAAAGCGCGGCTATAAAATGAGGCGGCTTCTCTGGCTTTGATCCGGCCGAGAGCGCCCGGGTTCCAAAAGGGAGCATAGGCGTCCGTTGCGGCGGCGGAATAAGCGCCGGAAAACCCGATGGCCCGGGGACCGATTTCTTTCGGCTCAAACGCGGCGCGGGCACCGGCGGCAAAGAAAATCAAAAGAAGCGCGGCAACATATCCCAGGCGTTTCATAGCTGTCTCCCGACGACGACCGTTTCGGCGTTATGGCTGAGCTCGCCGTTTGACTGCTTGATTTCAAACCAGACGACATAGATGCCGACGGGAACCAAATCGCCTCCGGCATTCCTGCCGTCCCACGAAAAAACCTGGGCATCGTCTGCGGAAACGCGGTCCGCGATCGTGCGGATGAGCCGGCCCTGAACATCATAAAGCTTGAGCGTGATCTTTGAGCCGGGGTCCGACGGGCAATCAAACAAGGCTTCTCTGAAAGGCCCGTCGCCAATCGGAGAAAAAGGGGACTGGCTCACGCGGATGGCGTTTTTGGCAGGCGCCGTTTCTTGTTTTGCGGTCCTTGATGTTTTCCCGGGAGTGGGCGCCGATATCTCCCAGTCGTCGGGACTGGAAGGCCGAGAACTCATCGGAAAACCTCCTTCTGAAATTTTCTTGGAAATTGATTTTGTCGTGGAGTTGGACCAGGCCACGGAGCCGGCGCCGTAGCAGTCCTCTTCACCGCTGCATTCCGGGACCCAGAGGCCCTGAGAAACCGCGCGGTTATATTGCCCCTGAAGAACGGCGGAATAAAAAAGCAATTTGTCGGAGAACCCCATAAAATCAATGAGGTTTCCGTCGGAAGATTCCAGCAGAATGGCGTTGTCCGCGCTCCCGGTGATGCCGGGACTGGACTCGTCCGAATAAAGATCGACAGAGCCGTTGCCGTTCATGTCACCTGTGACATCGGTTTCGTCAGGATTGGAAGGAGATATTTTTGCTCCTGCGTGAAGAATAATATAGGACCCGAAAGGTCCGGCATTGGGAGTCACGGAAGGGAGTGTTTTGATGAGTCCCGCGCCTTCATATATTTTTGATCCGCAAACATTGATCGGGTTGTTGACGAAAATCTCCACAAAATCGCCTCCGGCGGAAATGGGCAGGGAGGGGGCGACCTCCGAGATCGTCCCCTCGAACGGCGGGCTGTTTGGGCAGGCGACTGAGGCGGGATTTTGAGAGCCTTTGGTTTGGGTTCCTTTAATATGTCGCCAGTCCGAAAAGTGGTTCGTGTCGAGCGCGTCCGGGTTCCTGCCGATTGAATTGCCGGGCCCGACGCCTCCCGCGATATTCACGGAATCAGAAAAGTTTTTGAGACCGCCGTTCACGGTTCCCTGCCACTGCCCCGTGGACACCAGCATGTCGAAGGCGGATTGCTGAGCGCTGGTCCAGCTCGCGCTGTCTGAGAAAACGACCGCGTCCATGACGAGCCCTTTCGCATCTCTTAAGGAAACTGCATTGGACGTCCCTGTCAGGCCCGTGTCCGCCGTATAGAGATCCAGAATTCCGTTGCCGTTCGCGTCGCCGGAGGCAGGGGTTTCGTCAGGCGAAGAGGAGTTGAATTTGAGGATGAAATAGGTTCCCGCGGACAATGACAAGGAAGGAAATGTTTTCACGAGCGCGTTCTGCTCAAAAACTTTCCAGCCGCTCAGGTCCGTGAAACTTGAGACATAAAACTCGATCCAGTCTCCGGGCGGCGTGGGCTCTTCGCTGGCGACCTCATTGATGAGGACCGAAGGCTGAGCATGAACTGCGGCGCAGACAATAAGGAAAATTGCGGCGAAAAAATATCTTTTCATAAACTTGTCTCCTTTCATGGAGACCAGTATAAAAAGTTCAGCGCGGACGCGGAATCAGGGAATTATGTCAACGTGTGTAGGAAAGTTTTTAGGCGTGAGTTATTTTTTTATTGCTGCAAAGCAACGAGAGCGTCTTCGCGGAGGGCTTGATCGATGCATTGACTCATAACAACGACCTGGGTTTGCGAGACGATGAACAGAATTCTGATGGATAATTTTTCTCCCCAGCTTTCGCTGTAAATCATTTCATCGGTATAAATGTCCAGGGATATTTTGCCTCGGATGGGGCGGCCAGCCAAAACGCCGGCTTTTCCTGCGGCGATTTCATAAATCATCTCCGTGTCGCGCTTGATGGAAGGGTCCACATTCTGGCGCTGGGCTATTTCTTCCTCTGTAATCATGTGGCTCTTGAAGTCGCCTCTGAAGGCACCGTCAAACATATTTTCCGTAACGCCATATTTCCCGAGAAGCTGTTTTAGCTCGCTTCGGGATATGTTTCGCGTTCCCGCATCCAGCAAAAAAGTGACCTGATTGAGATTGCCGGAAGCATTTTCCCTTTTGATGCTGCGGACCAATATAGAAATCTCCTGATTTGAGAGGCGGTGCACTTTATGAAGCAGAACTTGATTTTCTGAAGCATAGGCGTCCGTTCGCTTTAATTTTTCGCTGTTTAAAACATCGATAACTTCACAGGTTTTGAGCGCGGAAGCTGAAATACGTCCAAGTTCCCAAATATCTTTTGCACTTGCGATTTGTGTTTCACTCAATCGCAGACCCGGCCGCGCATGATACCGCATGATTTGATAAGCGTTAATGGCTTCTTCGAAAATTAAAGCATCCGCGCTCAAGTCCTCTTGCATGCCTCCATGATAGAAGAAGTCCCATGCAGAAACGCCTTTCGCCACGGCGTCCATGTGACCCGCGATGGAAGCCATTTCTCTGGTGGAATGAAATCTGATTACTCTTTCGAGTTCCGTCTGATCGATGCGGTCCGCGCTCAAAGTTTGGTCCAGAGCTTCCCCATTGAACAGTCTCCAGAGTGCGACCAGTTTCAGAGCATGCCTGACTTGAGCGTTGTGATCATCAATTTGGAATTTTTTTATTTCACTGAAAGCGCGTTCCATTCGGATTTCAATAAGACTCCGCGGCATAGCCCAGGATTGGGCAAGGTCATTTCTTCGCGCATGCAAGCGGCCTCCCAAAGAGACACCCATGCCGGAGAGCGCAATACCGGTGAGGATCGCGAGAGGGCCTGCCCAAGACATAAAAATCATTCCCGCGACAATGAAGGGAACGGAGACGAGACTCAAGGACGCTGTTCTTGTGGATTGCACGGCCTCCTCCCAATCGCGCATGACGGGCGGGCCGATCGGTTGAGCGACGCCCAAATAATAATGCGCTTTGAGAAGGAGGTGACGAAGAAAAATGTAAAGGAATCCTGAAACTGAAAAGATTTTAAAAAGAAGAAGGCCAGCATCTGCGAAATTTGCGGGCGGAGCTTGAGGCATGAGACCCAGGTGAATAAGAAATACGGTTGCGCCCATGGCCAAGATTCCGAGGATGATATTTTCAAGGTGCGCGATTTTTACGAGATTATTTATTCCAAATTTCTGCCACATGCCCATGGCGCCCGGAGATTTCCCGGGGAAAAGAAGATGGCCGTCTTTGCTTGTAACGGTGCCGGATTTATTAAAAATATCATCCCGGACATAAATGTGGGAACGCGACGGGGAAAGTTCCGTTCCGAAAGAGGTGATGTTCGGCCGGTCATCATAATAAGCATGGACATAGCCATTTTGTTTGAGCAATTCCAGAGTGTTTCTGACTAAATCTGGATATTCGGACCAAGCGGGATTCCAATATTCAGGATATAAATGGACGATGGCGTACTTCCGGTTCTTGATATTCTCAAAAAATTCCGGCTCGGGAGTGACATACATGCTCGAAAAATAAGGATTACTCTCCACGCCGGTTTTTTTCACCGGATTGATGGAGGACTCCAGAGAGGGCAGTAATAGCGCAAGCTCATGCGCTCGGGAAGAATGGATCCAAGGCTCCGGGACGTCCTGCGCATAATATTTAATTACTTCCGCAACCGTATAGTTGTCCTGCCAAAACTCAGTCCGTGAACCCGCAATGGGATGCCCGGGCAAAGTCCAAATGGAAGCGCGAATTAAGATGGCCAAAATCGACAACCTCGCGAGCCAGTTCACTTGTTTGCGCCGGTGAATGGCCAAGGACATCAGTTTTATAAGCCCAACGCCGGCCAGCGGAGCCAAAAGAATCACTGAGCCACTGAGGACTTTGGGAAGGCCCTGAACATGAAGATCGAGCACGTGATAGACATATACCAGCATGGCCCCTCCGATGGGCCAAAAAGCCAGCATTCTTTTCTCTTTTGGCACCCGCAATAATCCCAGAATGGAAAGCAGAAATGGGACTCCGCCGTTGATGGCCGTTTCCCTTGTGATCCCCCAGACGCCCCAAGACTGCAACTTATTTTGTTTGGCGGCATATTGCAGTCCCGCGGCAAAGTCATTCCCAAAGAAGGCAAAAAAGACAGCCAAGGGGAAGAGAAAAGGAAGCAGGAAATATTTTGTCCACCGAGTTCTGTCTTTCGTCTGAATGAGGGCATAGGTTAAGATGAAGGGCGTAAAAATGACCAGAAAATATTTTGAAAGAAAGGCCAGCACAAATGCGATGGCACCTAAAAATAAAAAAGCCGAAGGGTTTTTAGATTTTGAATTATTCTGGATCAGATAAACGGAAACCGCAAAAAAGAAAAAGGCCAAACCGTCATACGTTGCCAAACGGCTGATGATCATCAAGGGCCCCGAGGCCATAAGAACCACCAAGCTCGCCAGGGCTCTCGCATCGTTCGTCTTAGCATTGTCCGCGCTAAAAATTTCAGAAATCACTTTCCTGGAAAACAGGAAAGCGAAAAACGCCGTCCCCAACCCGAGGAGCCCATTGACAATTCTGGACCCGACCACGGAACCGGCCAGATCGTATCCAAAGTAAGTGACTGCGGGATAAAGATATTTCCATCCGCTGATCCAGCCATAATTGAGCGCAGGGTTGCCCATGTTTTTGCCAGCGAGTATGTACATGGCTTCGTCCATCCATGGTCCCAAATAATTGAGATTCCAGAACCGAAGAAGGATGCCTCCCGCCACGGCGGCCGTCCCGATAAAATAAAGGGAAAGGCGCCTGGGACGAGCTTCAAGGTTAAATTTGTTTCTTGAAAATTCTTTAACATCATTCATAAGATGGATGGCTTTTTTACCTGAGGAGGGATTTAACACAAATGGGCCAAGGAGGGGCCCCACGACCCGGATGGAATGTTCAAAAATGAAAACGAATAAGATGACGCGGGTCAGGAGATTTGTTGTTTGAATCAGCGGAAAAACATGTCGCAGCCACAAGGTGAACAAGATGCCGATGAAAATTGAAAAAGGAATATTGAGTTTGTTGGCGCGCAAGATCTTGACGGCTTGGGCTTTCCAATCCCCCGTCAGATTTTTGGTGCTTCCGATCTTGATCTCTCTGGACAAAAGGTGCGTCGCGATTCCCTTGAGCTGCCAGGGAAGGGTGGCGATGTGCACGATCATTTTCATGATCAAGGTATCGGCGATAAGGGCTGTAAAAATAATTCTGGTCCAATAAAATATTTCCTCCTCTTCCTTAAGATCATTTTTAAGGGTGACCGAGGTCCTGATAAGAGAAACGCAAATGGGGATCAAGTCAATTAGCAGGATGGATAAGAAGATGATTGTAAATACGCTGTAGGGCACAATTCGCAAATTCACCGGATTGGAAACAACCGAGATCGTCGCCCCGTTTTGAACTATCGACAACAATGACTCCGGCACAATGATTGGGAATATAAGAAAATTGATTAGAGTCACAAAATTTAAAATAGACAAAAGCGGGCGGGATTGCCTGAAAAGGTTATCATGCCTCTGGGTTAGAGTCAGATGAGAGGAAAGATAAGAACGCGTGTCCCTGGAAAAAATCCCCTCTCTCATCCAGTTCGCTATTGGGTTTAAGAACGTTTGCAGGTCGCCCATGATAAATTTATATTCCCTGCCGGCAAATGTGGTGAAGTCTTCCGGAGCCGATTCTCCAAATTCCAGCCCCGGATAAGCAATAAATTTGCCGTAATATTGGTTACCAACGGGGTCTCTCTCGTTAATGATGCGATATGTTACCACATGGTCTTCGGAAATTCTGTCCACCGGCCAGTACCCCACCTGCCTGAGAACGCTTTTACGAATGTACCCATTGTGCCCAGAAAAGGTCACGATTCCAAATCGCGCTTTGAATCCGTTTAGAAATCTATTTGCATCCACGTTACTGGCCAGCAGCCTCGCGAAAAGCGATTGATCCCCGTTATGAATGACGGTTTCATTCTGAGTGTAGGCCAGATTTTCTTCCAACACAAACTGAGCCAAGGTGGGGGAATGCGCCGCTTGAGGGACAAAGGAATCATTATCTAAGAATAACAAAACATCTCCGGTGCAAATGGATTGCACTTCGGAAATATAGGCATATTTAAACGTGGTGAATCCGTGGACTTGTCCATTTTTGATTAACCGTTTCAAAGCTTCGGAATAGGTCATTCCCCCTTTCATATAATCCTCGATCAAATCCGAGGCCTGATGAAGCACGTTGAGATTGTGGGCCTTTGGAAATTGCCCTTCGCGAATGTAGGTTCCTTCAGCAAAATGGGCCTGATGGGCAGGCTGCGCGATGACCCCAATGCCGTGGCTATCATAAAAGTTTAACCGCCGGAGGACTTCGGTTTCCGCACCGCTCAGGGGAACATTTTGTATGGCCTTTGATTTTGCGCTTCGAACGAACTCAGCAACATCTCCCCCGGCCAAAACACCGATGTAGTCATCCGCGACAACAATATTTGATGCGTGTTCAAAATGTTCACGAGCGGAAATGGCCGAGTTGAGAGATGTTAAAATCGCTTCCCAGGGCTCATCATAAACCGGAATGATAGCCGTGAGAGAAGGATAAATCGCGTTTTGAGGCAAATTTGGTTTGGTATAGGCCAAATGCTTGGAATCGAAATGCATGAATTTTTCGATCAAAAACCCTAAAATGCTATAAACGACTCTGAACGACCAGATCCAGATGAGTAAAATTATTGAAATGGAATATCCCCAAATAAAGACCGCAAGCCAAAAGTGGCCTTCCGACAGAAATAATCCGGACAACTGTGTTGCACTTGTTCCGACGATCGCAATCATAATGAAGTTAATCGGCAGGGACATTAGCAGCGGGACATTGGATGCGATACGCTGAATAATTTTATCGCGGAGGCTTGGCACATTTTGTGAAGCAGTATTATTTGAGGGAAAAAGAACCTTCTCATATCTTTTCCCCCAGGAAACTTTCGCGGCGCGGGGGTTCTGATTGGACGCTTGATTTTGAAAAGTGCGTCCTATCCCGCCTCTGCCAAGGCTTCCATCCCAAATGCCAAGAAGGAATGCTCCGAAAGCCCGGAGACTTTTCCCTTGAATCAATGTTTTATAACTCATTATCGCCAAGGCTCTGAAAAGCCTCAGGAGATGGAGCGGCTGTAAAAATTGGCCATGGATGCGCATCGACAGGAGCCGATTCCGGATCATGTAATAATTTCTTTCGGAAGATATTCTGCCCCCATTGAAGCTTTGGTTCCCGACGTGGTACACTTTGTCCGCGACCGGTACGAAAAGTGTCCTCCCTCCGGCTTTTTGAGCCCTGACACACCATTCGCTGTCCTCTTCGTAGATGAAAAAATCCTCATTGAAGAGGCCTGCATGATCTTCCTTAAATGCAGAAGCTCTGAAAAGGGCGGCCGCTGTCGTCAGAAAATCAACTTCGGAGGGCTCTGTGAATTTATCCTCTTGGCTGCCCCGCGCGTCCAGGCGCAGATACGGAAATTTGGCCAATTTCCGGCCCACAGACCAAAGTTTATCTTTGTCCTTTGCATTATAGATTCTCGGCGTGATCGCCAAAACATCCTGAGGCGATTTCTCCGCAAAGTCCACCATCTGATCGACGACACCCGGTTCAATAAAAGTATCATTGTCAAAGGTCATGATGTAATCATTGCCGCGGCCCAATGCGTTCCTGATCGCCTGGTTTCTTGCCGCCGCAGCTCCAAGATTTGCCGGATTTTCTATAACCTCAGAGACGGGAAAATCTGCCAATCCTTCGCGAATCGCGCCGAGAGAGTCTGGGGTTGAATCGTTATCCACCACGATCACTTCATAGTTGAACTTCTCACGAGTCATTGCGCCGAGAGAAGCAAGCAGGTTTTTGATGTGCACAGTCCCCCGGGGATCCGCTCCCCCTTTAAAATTTACGATGACAATGGCAACTTTGGGCAAGGTCCCGGGTTCGCGGACAACGGGTTGAACAATCAAATGATTTGCTGAGGGATTTTTGCGTCTGCTCAGAAGGTCTGACAGCCAGAGCCAAAAAATCATGCCGAGACCCAAACCTGCTCCGATCGCAATGCCATGAGGGGACAAGATGTCCATTACAGAAAGAGACATTAAAAATCCGATCGCGCCTGAGGACCGCAGTGTGGTTAACTGACTTCCCCATCGGACCGCAGGCATATGGGGAGTCATAAGAATTTTATTTGGTCCAACATCCGCAGGGATCCCGGAAACATTTTCGAGCGGAGCCTCTTTCTCCAAGAGCGCAAAGTCAACTGTGCTTTGCTTTTTCACACCATTAAGTTCGTAGGTGTAATGGACCGCAATCGATCGATCATCTTGAGAACTCGTCTCAATATCTCTGACCGTTAAAAATTTTACCCCGTCCTCTCCCAGGACTTGAGCCCGAACCTTTTCAGCTATTTGATCGACGGCTGCCCTGCGCTCAGACGGGGTTTTATATCCCTCGGCTTTCAATGTTTTGGCCAGTTTCAGAAGAATTTGGAACCCAATGAATTGGCTCTCAACCGTCAAAGTGTCCGGCATCGTTTCACCCATGCCGGGAGCCATCCGGGATTGAGATGCAAGTGTGATCCTCTCGCCCGTAAAAAGCTTTTCGATCGGGGTCTCATCGCGCTTGAAGACATCGAGATACTCGCTGCCCGTTCCTTCCGCTTTGCCGAGCCGAGGAGTCAGAACCGCATAGGCGATTTTTTTGTTTTTTAAGATTCCCATCATGCCGTCGGTGTGGAACCCCCCTGCGACCAGAACGGCCAACCGCCCTCCGGATTTTTGAAGGAGATTGCCGACAAGGACATCATTACGGGCGATGGCGGCGCGGTTGAATCGTTCGAAGGGTTGAATAAATTTTATAACGTTCGCGAAATCGGCAGACGCCGGATGACCCAACATTTCATATTCCTTCCATTCTGCGGGAGAAAGCTGAAAGTTCACGAGTTTTTCGATCAGAGTGAGATATCTGGAGAGCCGGATGACTTCCCGCTCTTTATCGGTTTTTATCAGTCCTTCAACCTCTTTTTTCTCAACATCTCCCACTTCTGCGAGAAGCTGTTCGGCGCTGATCTTATCAGAGAGAAGAACATAGCGGATATATTTGTCCATTTCCGGCCAGGCGGAAAGCTTGATGCCGTAAGCTATGCAAAGGTCTTTCATATACTGATAAAATGCCCCGTGGGCCAAATTCCCGAGGCGATACGAAAGACTGGCCTTGACGAGATTTTGCAGTTCTTGTTTAGGCAGGTTTTCAGCCAGCGCGCGGGTGAGGGAAGTGCGTTCAGATTCCACTTTCTTGAAGTCGAGCGAGGCTTCGATTTGATAGGCATTAAGAAATTGTTTTATGGCGGGACCGGAATCCCGGCCGAAATTGATCTGATCCAACATCTTAAGATGTTCCCCAAGGCCGGTTTTGCCTTTGCGGTGCAATGTGATTTGATTGTCGAGCCTGCAGAGCTCGGGGTTCAGCGATTTGGTTTTGGTCTGTTCAAGCTGCTGCATGAGCAATTCGATCATGGCGCGGGCTTCCTTTTGGAAAGCCACGGAGTCCTTATATGCCTGAACATGGGAGAGGTAATGACTTTCGTCCTCAACGCCCCAGAACTCGAGCGGCTGTTCAGACGTCATGCCCGCATATTCCGGACCTGTTATGAATGAACCTTGGAGAAAATAATCGGCAATTTGTTTTGTTATGTCGTTGTCGGAGAAAGCGCGATAGGCCGCGAAGTTGAAGGCTCCTCTGGCGCCTTCAATGCCCACAATCAGATGAGGATCCTCACCCTGGCCCTCTCCCAGATTGGGAGAGGGGGTTTTATTTTGCCCCTGAGACAAAAACTCAATAGCTTTGGCGATGTTTTTTTGGGCTTCAACATTGCCGTGCGCGTCCTGGATGTGCACAACCATAAAATCTCCGGGTTTCCAGGATGGCGGAAGGTAAAGGTCTTTGATGGAAACATTTTTCCCCGACAAGGATTGAACCCAGGAGGGTATAATGGAATATTTTGAAGTTATGGGGAGATTTGGAACGGAAATTTTATGTTCTTCCATTTTAAATTCCCGGCCAAGCGACTGAGGAATGGGGATCGATTGCGGCAGAAGATTCAGATCAACTTCCGGTAGCTTTGCGAGAAGCGTGACGTTTCCTTCTCGCAGAGGGACATTCCCTCGTCTCAGTTTTTGGGCTGATTCTTTTCGCTGTTCCCAGAAGCTCTTTGCGGGTTCAATGGCGGAGAAAACAACATGGACATAAACAAAGACAAGGCATATCCCAATGGACGTGCATCGAACCCAGTTCCAGTTTAAGGATTTATCCATTACAAGAGTCTACCTGTAATGTCATAATAAAATCCTAAACATTTTGTAACAAAAATGTAACAATTTTAACCGAGAATCGGTCGGGGTGTTAAGGGAAGAAACAGCCTACATCGTCAGAGGAGAGTCGTTATGCTCGCTCACCTGCACGTCGCTCCGGACCGGCATGGAGAGAGAAATCGCTTCGAGGAACCCCGCGATCAAAGAGCCCAGGTGATAGATGCCCCATTGGTCGGGGACTTTACGGAACGTATAAATGAGACTGCCGCCGAAAATGGAGAGAGCATAGATGAAAGCCGCGATGCTCAGGATATAAAGTTTGCGGGGCATGTTGTCATAAAGTTTGCGCTTGAACGCGTTATAGGTGAAGGCGTGGTGCAGGATGAAAGAGGCGCCGATGAAAAGCATGGCTCCGGGGTTGATGATGCGGATCACAAAAAGGATGTGCATGAGCGTGTCGATGTCTTCGCGTTTATTTTTATACCACAAGCCGTCATAGGCGGTGAGTCTCCCGAGGCGGACGATTTCTTCGGACCCGCCGATCGCCATGCCGTTCACGACGCAGAAGGCGACCGCCATGGCGACGCTCATCACCACAACGGCGGCGATGGTTCCCCGGCCGATCCGGTCCGGCCCGAAACAGAGGGTCAGCATCCCGATGAACGCGGCGGGACCGAAAACGCCGATCAGGAGAAATTCGCGGATGCTGGAGATGATGAGGGGCCACGGGTGCGGGCCGGCCAGGACCTGCACGGGACGAAGCCCGAGATAAAATCCGAAAATTAAAAATCCCCAGAAAGCGGCGTGATAGGTCTGGGGGCTGGAGACGAGGGCGCGGAGCGGCATGATGTGGCGCACGAATTTGGCAAGCGCAAAGAATGTGATGCCCGCAAGGCCCGGGACAACAATATATACGAAAATTTTGTCCAGTTCCCGGACCAGCGTCAAATCATCCATGCCGGAAAATTTTACTAGAATTCCCTTCCCCTGTAAAATGATAAAATACCCTTATGCCAGAAAACATCCTTAAAGCGGCCATCCTCGGAAGCGGGCCTTCCGGATTCTTTGCGGCGGAAGAACTTTTGAACCAGACCGCGCCGAAAATATCAGTGGACATGTTCGACCGCCTGCCCACCCCTTTCGGCCTGGTGCGGGGCGGAGTGGCTCCGGACCACGAGAAGATCAAGACCGTGACCAAAGTGTTCGAGAAGACGGCCGCGCGCGAAGGGTTCCGGTTTTTCGGAAATGTGGAGTTCGGGCGGGACCTCCAGCTCGGAGACCTGCAGAAATTTTATGATGTGATCCTTTTTGCCGTCGGAGCCAAATCCGACCGCAAAATGAACATCCCCGGAGAAGACCTTGAAGGCAGTTTTCCTGCGACCGAGTTCGTGGGGTGGTATAACGGGCATCCGGATTATCGGAACCTTAAATTTGACCTTTCGTGCGAACGGGCGGCCGTGATCGGAAACGGCAATGTGGCCGTCGACGTGACGCGAATCCTGGCGCGGGATCCCAGAACGCTCAAATCCACCGACATCGCGGATTATGCCCTGCAGGCGCTCAAAGAAAGCCGCATCAAAGAGATCTATATGATCGGGCGGCGGGGCGCGGTGCAGGCGGCCTTCACGAACCCTGAAGCCAGGGAACTCTGCGATTTGCCCGGAGCGGACCTCATCGTGGATCCCAAAGAGCTGGAACTCGACGAGCTTTCCAAAGCGTCTCTTGAATCCGGAGAAGGCGGATCCAAACCTAAAAATAATTTAAACATCCTGATGGAACACTCCATGAAACAGCCGTCAGGCAACCCAAGAAAAATTGTCCTCAAGTTTTTGGGGTCTCCGAAAGAGATCCTCGGGAAAAGCGGAAAAGCCGCGGCGCTGAAACTGGAAAAGAACCGTCTCGTGAAAGACGCCCAGGGAAACATCGCGGCGGAAGGGACCGGAGAATTTGAAACTCTTCCCGTGGGACTTATTTTCAGGTCCATCGGATACCGAGGCACGCGGCTTCCGGGGATTCCCTATGACGAAAAAAAAGGAACGATCCCGAACCTTGAAGGGCGAGTGATCGATCCCCAGTTCAAGCAGATCCCGGGAATTTATGTCGTGGGCTGGGCCAAGAGGGGCCCCTCCGGCGTGATCGGGACCAACAAGCCCGACTCCATCGACACCGTTCACAAGGTCCTTGAAGACTGGAGAGACGGCAAGGTCCCCTTCAGGGAAAGCGATCTCTCAACGATTCCGAAATGGCTGGAGAGCAAGGGCATCCAATACATCACCTTTGAGGACTGGAAAAAGCTCGACGCGATCGAAATCACGAACGGAAAAGCCGACGGCAAAACCCGCAAGAAATTCACGAACATACCGTCCATGCTGGAAGCGCTGAACAAATGAGCGCGGCCTCTTCGGACATCCTGAAATTCCTCACCCACATCCAGCCGTTCAAATCTTTGTCCCCCGCCGACATCAAAGCGGTGGCGTCCCACGCCAGGGAAAAATCATTCGCGAAGGAAGACACCATTTATAACGAAGGCGATCCGGCGGACAGCGTGTGGGTGATTTATGACGGCCGCGTGCAGGTTTTTAAATATACTTCCGACGGAAAACCTTTCGCCATCGAAAGCCTGGGTCACGGCGAACTGTTCGGGACCCTCTGCCGGATGGGAGGAAACAACCGCACCTATCCCTGCACGGCCGTGGCCGCCAACGACACGACGGTCCTCCAGATTCTGGACAAAGTTTTTCTGGAATATTATATGAAGAGTCCCGGAATGATCCGGGGCATGTGCTCTCTCTGTTCGGATCGCCTCAAAGACGTTCAGGAACTGCGGTGCATGGGGCAGGAAACGGTGCATGTGCGCCTGGCCAACATCCTCACGCGCCTGCACCAGATTCACGGGGATGTCATTCCCTTCACCAAAAAAGAAATTTCGGAACTGATCGGGGTGGCCTTGGAAACGACTTTCAGGGCTTTATCGGATTTTCAGAAGAAAGGGTATTTGGTGTCTTTGAGAGGGAAAATCGAGATCAAGAAGCCCGACGATATTCGCAGCTTGATCGAATAAAAATAATATCAGCTTCCCCGGCCATCGATCTTATTTTTGACCTGACCGATCAGCTCCGCGATGCTCTTGCGCAAAAAACCTCGAGTCACGAACATGGGGAACCGGGTCTGCTGAACCACCGATAGTTTATAGACAATCTGAACGCCGTTCTGACCGTTTAAAATCTCCCAGGAGCCGCGATAAAACTGAAAACTTTTCTTGCTGACATCCTCGAAATCAATTTTGGTTCCGGGAGTTTCGTAAACTTTTAACAAAACCTCAAATTTCGACTGAACGAACCACAATCCTGCCTGCCCCACTTGCTCAACCATGACATGGTCCGCTTTGCGTTCGACGGTCCTGCTGGATTTAAGCGAGGTGACATACTTGCCGATCCCGTCATAATCGCTCAACACCGCCCAAGCCGTCTTGCTGTCCGTGTTCACTGAAAATCGGCAGGACACTTCATAGGCGTCGTGGCCCGTTTCAAAAACCTGAACAGAGGGCTCGGAACAAAAAAGAAGCTCTGCTCGCAGGAAGGGAACAAGGAGTAACCCAAGTCCAGCGAGCAGAGTTTTCTTCACGAACAATGCGTCTGCGCTTTAGAAGCTGAACTGCATGACCAGCCGGCCCGAAGGCACAGTCTGGCGGGTGATGGCTCCTGCGTTCGTCTGGTCCGGCTGATCGGTCAACACATAAGCTCCCAGTTTCGTCGGGGACGATTCCACTGAGACAGGGACATCGATCAAGAGAGGCGCGTCCATCACGATCTTGAAGAATTTCTTGTGATAGAGCGTGAGGGACGGCGTGATTTCGTGGATGGGGTCTCTCTGGCCTGTGACTTTGCGTCCGGATTTTGCAAACTTGTCGTCAGGGAAGATGACGGCATAGCGGAGTCCCAGTCCCCAGAAGGATTTTGAATATCCGACCTGGACTCTGCCGCCCGTGGCTTCAACATAACCGAGGGTATTTTTATAAATGCCGTAATTGGCTTCGGCTTCCGTGCTGAAAATGCCTGAAGCAAGCGCCTTTCTCCAGATCATGTCCGCGCCCGCCTGCCAGAGGTCTCCGGTCACAAAGTTGCTCACGCCGGTCACATCCGCAACGCCGATATACGGGTTCCAGTTGGAATCCGTGAGAAGCCCTTTTTCCACAGCCTTGGTCTGCATGACGGTGGAGTGTCCCACGCGGCTGTCTTCCATATAAAGAGCGTTTCCGAAAAGGGCGAAGCCGGGTTTCAGCTGATCGTAATCGGTCTGCTTCTGTTCAAACAGATTTTCATCGATCCCATTTTTATATCCGCCTCTCACAACGAGCATGGGGCTTCCAAGCCGGATGGGGAGATCGCGGATGGGGTTGTCGCGGCCGCCGCCGGTGAAAATGCTTCCGCTCAGGACATGGTGTTCCGCCGAGTTGACGAGAGAGAATCCGACGTCCCGGCCCTGGTTGAAGGGCAAGGTGGCGATGGAACGGTCCGCATACATGAGGTTGGCGGAATATTCCAGGCGCTCAAGGCCATAGGGAACTTTGTATTGTCCGAACTTGAAATAAGTTTGGCTCAGGAACGGAACAGGAACATCCGCGCTGAAGTCCAGGAGGCCCAGGGACGAGTTGGCCACGGTGCCGCCGGTGTTTTTCACGCCTTCTTCGCCGCCGAACGCATATTGCACGTCGAACTTGATGGTGTTCACTTCTCCCGTGAACCGCAGGCGCGCCTGGCGGACGAACAGGAGCAGGCGGAGGTGATCACGATATTCATCGTTCACATAATTTGTGAACGCATAAGACTGCAGTGTCCCGTGCATATTGAGCTTCACGTCATCCTTGTTCACGACCTCGATGCTGTGCGCAACGCCGCTCATCAGCCCGAACAGGGCCATGGCAAGCGCGATCTTTCTTGTGTTCTTCATTCCTTCCTCCTCATTTTTATTTTTATGACAAATCGTTTCCGCAAATCGAATAATGTTTATACTATTTATGGCGATAGTGTATCAATTCGGAAAATCCTGACTATGACCTGCATCATAGAAGATTTCCGATCTTGTTGATAGACTGAGTCACCCTTAAGGAGGCGTTCATGAAAAACATTCTCAAAGAAACATCTGCAAAATTATTAGCCTTATCCGCAATTTTATTAACCCTCGCAGGGCCGGCCCACGCGGCGAAATGCGCGTTGTGGATCACGGGGACTTCAACCCTGCATCCCTATTCCAGCACCGCCACCCAGGTGGATGTCTCGATCAAGTTCCAGGATCCGGCCTCAAAAACCGACCGCATCCGGGACCTCGTTCTGGCAGGCAAAGCGAAAGAGCTCTCCGTCGTTATTCCCGTGAACCTCATGAAATCCGAGAGCGGACAGATGGACAAAAACATGTATTCTTCCCTCAAGGTCAAGGAGTTTCCCGCCATCACATTTGCCCTCGAAAAATATCAGGCCGCTTCCGAAAAAGACGGGGTCTCGGTGAAACTCAAGGGCAAGCTCAAGATCGCGGGCGTTGAAAAGGAAGTGGACCTGGAATCCTCCGGACGGATGAAGGACGAGATTCTGGTTTTGGAAGGCGCGAAAGACATTTTAATGACGGACTACGGCATCAAGCCTCCGACGCTGATGTTCGGCGCGATCAAGGTGGACGACAAAGTCACGGTGCATTACCGCATGCAGATCGGGGCGGAGGAAAAACAATAAACCCGATCGCAATCGTCCGCTTGGAGAAAGCGGGCAAGGGATACAAAGTCCTGCCGTCCTGGAGATGGCCTCTCCTTTTAAAGCATTCCAGGAAAATTGATTTGTGGTTTCCGGAAATCGCCCCGAGCCCGTCGTTGTCCCGGAAATATCGCCGAAACAAAATATCTTGGGACGATCTTGCGCTCAACTATAAACGCGAGCTCAAATCCGCGGCGGCGGCGGAGCTCCTCAAACCTCTGGCCCTTCTTTCCTTAAGAAAACAGCTGGTCCTCCTCTGCGACTGCAAGGCAAAAATCCGATGCCCCAACCGGATCCTGGCCGCCTGCCTCAATGAGCTCCGGGAAAACAATGATTTCGTGATGAAGTCGAAATGAAAAAAAATTATATACTATCTTTCACCCTGTCATGCCTGAAACCCTGCGCCTCCCGAGCTATGAACTCCTGGTCAAATATGACCAGCCGGGTCCAAGATACACAAGCTATCCGACGGTCCCGGATTGGGCGGAGCAGGTTTTCAAGGTTCAGGACTATCATTCCGCTCTCGAACGCGCCCGTTTAACCCCCCAAGAACCTCTCTCGCTTTATATCCATCTCCCCTTTTGCGAGCACCTTTGCCTCTATTGCGGGTGCAACATCATCGTGACTCGGGACCATTCAAGAACGGCCGCTTATCTGAAACTTCTGGCGCGCGAACTTGAGATGATCGCGGAACAGCTGGGCGAACGAAAGACCCTCACGCAGATGCATTGGGGCGGAGGCACTCCCACATTCCTGAACTCTGAAGAGCTGACCCTCCTCATGAGCGCGGTGAATAAAAATTTCACCTTTTCGCCGGACGCGGAGCTGGGGATTGAGGTGGATCCCCGGGTCACTTCCCAGGAACAGATTTCGACCTTGAGGGGCCTGGGGTTCAACCGCCTGAGCGTTGGCGTGCAGGATTTTAAGCCCGAAGTTCAGAAGGCCGTCAACCGCATTCAGAGCAAAGAGGACACGGCAAAAATGCTGGCTTATGCCAGGAACCTTGGATTTGTGAGCACCAATGTGGATTTGATTTATGGGTTGCCGGGCCAGACGAAAGAATCTTTGATTGACACGGCTGAAGCCGTGTGCGAAATGGAAGCGGGCCGGGTGGCTCTTTATGGATATGCCCACGTGCCCTGGCTTCACCCTCAGCAGGCGGCTCTGGAAAAGATGGGACTTCCCACGGGCGAAGAGCGGGTCCGATTGTTCGAAGCGGCCATGCTGAAATTCGCGGAGCGCGGATATGTCCCCATCGGCCTGGACCATTTCGCGCGGAAAGACGACGAGCTTGCGCGGGCCGCAGACAACGGAACCCTTCACCGGAATTTCATGGGATACACGGTGGCCCGGGCAGGCGAAATGATCGGCGCGGGCCTGACCGCCATCGGCGACATCGGCGGGTCTTTCACCCAAAATCTTAAAGATTATAAAGCATATGAAACCGCAATCTCCCAGGGAGAACTCCCGATCCTGCGGGGATACCGCCGAACCGCAGACGACAATCTCCGGAGACAAATCATCCTCGACCTCATGTGCCGGATGCATCTGGATCTGGAAGGGTTCAAAAAGCAGTTTGAATTGGATCCGTGGGAATGTCTCAAGGACGAACTGTCGGAAATGGAACCCTTTGAAAAAGACGGGCTTCTCGTCCTGACAAGGTCCGATCAGGGGCGGATACAGAAAATAAAAATCACGCCGTCAGGACGCATCTGCATTCGGAACATCTGCATGGTTTTCGACGCTCACTTGCGGGCGCGCAGGAACGGCGGAGGTTCAGGAAAAGCTCCGGTTTTTTCCCGCACGCTTTAAGCCCCGTGAAATTTCCCCCCACAGCGCTGGCTTTCGTAAACCTTGGAGGCCCGAGAGACAAATCCGAAATCGTCCCGTTCCTCACGCGCCTATTCTCAGACAGAGAAACCATCAAATTTCCCGTTCCGGCCACATTCCAGCCCGCGCTCGCCGGGTGGATCGCCAAAACGCGGCTGAAAAAAATATGGCCGCAATATGAAACGATCGGCGGAGGGTCGCCTCAATATCGATATTCCCTCGCGCAGATGGAACATATCGCCAAAAACCTTAAACCAGGCCGCCCGCACCTGCAATTTGAACTGGTCTTCCGCTTTTCCTTCCCCCTCACTGAGGAGGTCGTGCCGAATCTTTTAAAGAATGGCGTGAACCGAATTCTGACCGTTCCCTTTTATCCGCATTACAGTTCCGCGACCACCGGGTCCAGCGTCAACGAACTCAAGCGCCGCATCCAAGAGAGCGGCAAACAAGTCGAACTTGAACTGGTCCCGGCCTATTATAACGCGCCGTTTTTCGTGGAGGCCTGGAGCCAAAAAATTTCATCCCTCCTGCCGCGCCTCAAAAACCGCTCCAAATCGCGCATCGTTTTTTCCGCTCACGGCCTGCCCCAGAGCATCATCGACAAGGGCGATCCTTATTTGGACCACATCAAAGCGTCCGTCGCAGGCATCATGGACACTCTCGGACACCCCCTTCCGCATATGCTCGCCTTTCAGAGCCGCGTGGGCCCCATCCGCTGGCTCAGGCCCAACACCCTTGATGTCCTGCGGGAACTTCCCCGCCAAGGCGTTGACGAAGTGATCGTGGTTCCCATCAGTTTCGTGTCCGACCACATTGAAACGCTTTATGAAATTGACGTGACCTTCGCGGACCTTGCCGCAAAATCAGGGATCCGGCAATTCCTCCGGGCGGAAGGGCTGAACGAAGACCCGTTTTTCCTCGACGGGCTGGCTCGCTGGATTGAGGATCACATGAAAAGCATCGGATGGGCAAACCCGTGAAAGTCGTTGTCGTCGGAGCCGGGCTCTCCGGGCTTGCCGCCGCCTTCGCGCTCAAAAAACATTTCCAAAAAATAAACAAACCGCTGGAGCTGACCCTCCTGGAACGAAGCAACAGAACGGGAGGATCCCTGCTCACGGAGTCTCACGGGGGATTCCTGATCGAGGCGGGCCCCACAGGGTTTCTTGACCCGGACGGAATTCTGCATGACCTCGCGCGCGACCTTGGAATCTCTGAGGAAATCGTGGAGTCGAGCCGCGCATCCAACAAAAGGTTCATCATAAAAAACGGACGCCCCGCCGCCCTTCCCATGAACCCGGTTCAGTTCATCACTTCTCCCATCCTCTCCGTGCAAGGCCGGCTGAGAATGTTTGCGGAACCGTTCCTGGCTAAAAAAGATCCTGAAACCGTGACTTTGGCGGAATGGGGCAGGAACCATTTCGGAGACGAGGCCGTGAAAATGATGTTGGACCCGATGGCTTCAGGAGTTTTTGCGGGCGACGCGGAAAAACTGAGTTTCGCGGCCGCTTTTCCCCGCATCGCCCAAATCGTCCTGCCTCACCGGAGCGTTCTGGCAGGCATGGCCCAAACTGTGTATCGCCGCAAATTCTCGAAGAAACCCCGTTATCGCCTGAGCTCTTTCATCAAGGGAATGTCGCAAATCCCCTCAGCCCTGGAAAAAAATCTTGGCGCGGGAATCCTGAAACTGAACACGTCCGTCCAATCCATAAAACAAAACGGCACGGGCTGGACCCTCACAGCGCTTGAAGGAAATGTCCCAAAAAGTTATGAGGCCGACCACCTGATCCTGGCTGTCCCGTCGGATGCCGCGGCCCGGATGCTCGATCCCCTTTCCCCCGCTCTGGCCGAACAGCTTCAGCAAATTCCTTATGCTTCCGTGGCCGTCGTCGCTTTGGGATACCGCAGGCAGGACATTCTTCATCCGCTGGACGGGTTCGGCGCTCTCGTTCCGCGCGCGGAAAATCTGAGACCTTTGGGCGTGCTGTTTGACAGTTCCGTGTTCCAGGGACGCGCCCCCCAAGACCATGTCCTCCTCCGTCTTATGGTCGGCGGCAGACAGGACCCCTCGGCGATGGATCTGAAAGATGAGGACCTGATCTCCCTGGCTCAGGAATTCGTCGGGAAAGTTCTGGGATCGCGCGGGAACCCGGTCCTGCAAAAAATATACCGCTGGCCCGGAGGCATCGCCCAATATGAGACGGGACACCTCGAGCGCGTGGCCGGCATTGAGCGAGAGGCCCAAAAATTTCCCACGCTTCACCTCTGCGGCGCGTCTTATCGCGGAGTCTCCACCCCGCTTGCCGCCCGGGACGGGCTCTCTGCCGCGGCCGATGTCCTTATGACAGCTGCTGCAAAGCCCAAAGCGCGTGAGACTGAAGCAAGGGTTCCTGGGGATTGAGAGAAATCGTTTTGAGAAGCGGCGCGGCCTCCGCAAATTTCTGGTTCGCCGCAACCACGATGGCGTTCCGCTGAAGACCGAACCGCTTTGAGCGGAGGATCGGGGTCCCCGCAAACCGTTTCCTGAATTCTTCGTCGGACGGAATCGCAAGGACCTCCAGCAAATTCATATAAGGCCCGGCCCCCGCTTCCGGCAAAAAGTCTTTCCATTGAGATTGTTTCGATAGTCCGTTATAAGGACAAACTTCCTGGCATATGTCACAGCCAAAAATCCAGTCCCCGATCCCGGGCCGCATCTCAAGAGGAATTTCCCCTTTATTTTCGATGGTCCAGAACGAAATGCATTTTCGCGCGTCCAGCTGTCTCGGCGCGACCAGCGCGTTCGTGGGACAGTCCGCCATGCACTCTTTGCAGGAGCCGCAGGCATCTTTGGTTTCATCTTCCATGAAAACATCGGCTTCGAGTTCGAGATCTGTCAGGACTTCGCACAGAAATATAAACGAGCCCAGCTTTTTGCTGATGATAAGCGTGTTTTTTCCGACGAACCCCATGCCGCCCTTGTGAGCGAACGCGCGTTCGAGAAGAGGCCCTGAATCGACGAGGATTTTGGTTTTGACTTCCCGCCCCGCGATGCCGGGCAATCCCTTCACCCATTCTTCCAGCCGAATTTTTATGACTTCGTGATAATCTTTCCCCCAGGCATATCTCGCCACGCGGCCATATCCCCGTTTGGGCTCCATGCGCTTGGCTCCCGAGAAAAAGTTGACGGCGAATGTGATGACGGATTTTGCTTCGGGGAGGAGGTCCTGCGGAACCCAGCGGCGAGGCTCTTCGCGGACCATATATTTCAGTTCCCCCGCGTGCCCTTTTGATTTCCAGTCAGCGTATCTCTCGCGGTCTTTTTCGAGAGGCAGAGCCGAACTCACGCAGGCCAAATCGAACCCCATGGCATAAGCGGAATTTTTAACGGCGTTTGCGAGGGTCATGTGCCCCGTTGCCCATGCTTTTTGATATATTCATGAACGGCATCGTGAGTGGTCACCCAGTTTCGCTGAAACTTGACTGCGTGCAAAACACCTTTCCTTGCCAACAGACTCAAATACTCCTGGGAGTACGGCGTTCCACGGCTGGCTTCTGCCAAAGAGATATATCCTTGCTTCTTATAATCACTTGCGCCAGACGGTGTCAGGGCCTGCAGATAAAGAGCCAAAGACCTCTCCACGCTCCGCGCCATGAAACGGACATACCGTTCATACTCGTCCTGATCCGCTTCTCTTAAAACTCGATAATATCTGGGACGGTCCACTTTCAAAATCACGGTCGGCGGATATCCATGCCTCATCAGGATGAGATTCATCACCAGCCGCGCGCAGCGTCCATTGCCGTCAATAAACGGGTGAATGTGAACCAGTTTATGATGAGCCATTGCAGAAAGCCAGACAGGGTGGGATCGAGGCTCTTCGTGCCTGAGCCACGCAAAAAACTCCTCCATGAGGCGCGGAACTTTGACAGGATCCGGAGGGATGTGAACAGCGCCCAGGATGCGGACTCTCTCTCGCCTCCATCGGCCCGCTTCATCATCGTGAATGCCTTTCAAAATCAGCCGGTGAATCCCCCACAGAAAATCCTGATCCAGCGCGGATTTTTTACGGACGGCCAGCTCCAGTTTCAGGATCGCTTCCTTGTGGTTGACGGCTTCCAAGTGTTCCCGCAAGGGTTTCCCGGAGATCGTGAGGCCTTCTTGAAGAACCAGAGCCGTTTCTTTGAGCGTCAGCGAACTGCCTTCAATGGCGTTGGAGTTATAGGTCCACTCAATCACCATCTGTTCATGCAAACGCTCGAGCGCGGCAGGAGGGAAAGGGCGCAATCTGTCCAATCGCGCCTTTTGAGCGTCGATCTCATCAAAATGTAAAGCACTCGGTTTAGGCGTATTCATATCGGATAGACTAATTAATTATATATCCGATACGATATGAATTCAAGGCCTACCTTTCTACCAATCCACAGGGAAATAATCTTTCAGAAACTTGCCGCACCAGTGGTTGCCGGTCAAGATGCCGTGGAAGAAGGGATCGCAGACGCGGGCGGCGCCGTCCACGATGTCCAGAGGCGGCTGAAAATCGTGATAGTCCTGCTTGCGGGCGGAGAGCGCCGCAGGATCCTCGTCGGTCACCCAGCCCGTGTCGACGGCGTTCATGAAAATGCCGTGCTCGGCCAGGCCCTTGGCCGAAGTGTGGGTCAGCATGTTGAGCGCGGCTTTGGCCATGTTGGTGTGAGGGTGGCGGTCCGTTTTGGTATACCTGGAAAATTTTCCTTCCATCGCGGAAACGTTCACGATATGTTTTTGGCCCGTGTTTTCCCTCTGCATCATGGGCGCGAGTTTATTGCAGAGCACAAAAGGCGCGATCGCGTTCACCAGCTGGAGCTCAATCAATTCCGCTGTCGGGACCTCTCCCAACTTTAAGCGCCAGCTGTTGGTTTCCCTCAAATCCACCTGCTGAAGGTCCGCGTCCAGTTTCCCGCTCGGAAAAACTTTTTCGGCCGGCAGCGCGCGGTCGTGGGTATAAGGAATCTGTGAAAGTTTGGCGGAAGAGGAAATTCCGATGCCGGGAACTTTGCCGTTCCATTCCAGGGCCGGGACCAACCCGTTCTCCGACGAGACGGCGCTCACTCTGGATTTGCACTCTTCAAACGGGCGGAGCAAATGCTGGGCCGCTTCGGGCAGATCGTCATAGTTCAGAGACTCGTTTTTGAGGAGATGCGCGTAAAAGCCGGGCGGGCGCCGCACCGTCTGGGCGGCGTTATTGATGAGGAGGTCCAGCCTGGAATATTTTTTCTCAATAAACTCGCAGAAAAGCTCCACGCTGGGCGTGTGGCGAAGGTCCAGTCCATAAATGTCCAGCCGGTCTTTCCACGCGCCGAAATCCTGCTCTTTGGAATATCTCAAAGCGCTGTCCACGGGAAACCGCGTGGTCGCGATCACCCTGGCGCCGGCGCGGAGCATCATGAGCGTCGACTGATATCCGATCTTGAGGCGGGACCCCGTGATCAGGGCCACCTGCCCCTCGAGCGAAGCCGTCTGAAAGCGTTTCGCATAGTTGAATTCCGCGCACTTGGGGCACATGGAATCATAAAAGAAATGCACTTTCGTAAATTTGTCCTTGCAGACATAACAATACCGCGGATTGATCAGTTCCAGCTGTTTGAAATGGGAGTCCTGGAGGGTGATCTGTTTGGGCGCGGTGAAAACCTGGGCGGTCCGGGCGCTCCGGATGCCGGTGGCCGCACGCACTTCGCGCTCATGGTCGTCGATCTTTTGGATCCTCACGCGCGCGCTGAGTTTCCGCCGTCTCCGGATCTCATCTTTGTCCGGCCTTGAAAGCCGCCCCGCCGCGGCCAGAAGCGCGATCCTCTGTTCCCGAGTGATCTGCGCCAGCTCGTCGCCGTCGCTGACCAGGCGTTCCAGAAAAGCGATGCAATTCCGAATTTCGTCCTGGGTATATTTCGGGTCCGGGATCCTGCGGGGTTTATTAGTCGCCGTTTGGCTCATTTCCGTCATTATACCTAAATATTGTAAAATACAGTTTATGCACCTCATCGAGCATTATCTTTCCCTCCAGGGCGAAGGCCTTCACCCCGGAAAGCTGACTTATTTTGTCCGCTTCGCGCGATGCAACCTTTCCTGTTCCTGGTGCGACTCGGCCTATACCTTCGGGAAAGGCGACGAAATTTCCTTTGAGGCCGCGGCAAACGCCATCCTGGGCTCCAAAGCCGAATTCGTGTGTCTCACAGGCGGCGAACCGCTTCTGCACATGGAAGACTGCGTGCGGCTGATCCAACATTTTCCCGAACTTCATTTCGACATCGAAACCGGCGGATCCCTCGACATTTCGCCCGTTCAGTTCCCGAACTCTTCCGTCATCATGGACTGGAAACTGGAATCAAGCGGCATGACGCCCCGAATGAATTCGGCCTTTTTAAAACTCCTCCGCCCCGAGTCCGACCTGCTCAAGCTCGTGACCGACGGATCCGCCTCTGAAATCGCCCAGATGAAGGCCCTGATCGATGAAACCGAAAACCTGGGGTTCCCCATCTCGGTCCAACCCGTCTGGGGCATCGACAACTTGAAACTCGCCGAATGGGTCCTTTCCCTGAAAAACCCCCGCATCCAGTTCAACCTCCAGATCCACAAACTGATCTGGGGCCCCGCGCGAACCGGCGTCTAAACCCTTCCTTACATATTTTTACGTCGTCCTTGAAAATACAGGGGGCCTCTGTTATATTTGGATCGTGAAGAAATTCTTCCTCTCAGATTACACGATCGGGGCGTTCCTCACCCTTTGGGTCCTTTCCCTTTTTTATTTTGAAGTCCCTTTTTTCAACAGCATGGAAAACATGCTCTACGACATCCAGGCGCGTTTCCGTATGAAACCCCAGATCGCGGCCAAGAGCGAGGAGATCGCCATCGTGGCCATCGACGACGATTCCATCAACAAAATCGGCCGCTGGCCCTGGCCGAGATCCAAAATCGCCGAACTCCTCACTCAGCTCGCGCAATATGAACCCAAAGTCATCGGCTTAAACATTTTGTTTTCCGAGCCCGAAGGAAACCAGGGCATTGAAGAGCTCAAAAACCTCGAGGGAAATTACGGCGCGATCCTCCTCACCAAAAAGAAAAAAGATCCCAGGGACGAAGATTTCCTGGCCAGCATCTCAAGCGCCATCACCCGTCTCGACAACGATTCCAAACTCCTCGCCGCGATTGCCGACTCCAAAACCGTTCTCCACGCCATGTCTTTCGGCTTGGGAGCGTCCCAACAGCCCGCCGGCAACGAAGACCTCCCTCTCTCCCTCTCCGTCAGCAGCCTCACCAAAATCGAAAATCCCCAGGACGAACTCCGTTTCCCTCCGCAGGAAGCGTCCGAAGCGGGACTCCCGCTGGACGAGTTCGTGGACGGATCTCTGGGCGCGGGCCATGTGACTCTGCTCGCGGAATCTGACGGAGTCATCCGGCGCGATCTCCCGCTCATCAAATTTTACGGCAAGGTTTTTCCGTCATTCGCCCTCTCCGCTTCCCGCGCATATCTCGGCCTTTCCCTGGACGACATCCGCGTCCGCTGGGGCCAGGGAATCCAGCTCGGAACCCTCAAAATCCCCCTCGACAAGGAAAACCGGAACGCCCTATCCTATCTGGGCGAGTCCAACTCCTTCCCTTATTATTCTTTTTATGACGTCATCAACCAAAAAGTCCAGCCGGGCGCGTTCAAGAATAAAATTGTGCTGGTCGCCTTCACCGCCTCCGGGCTGGGATCGCTTTATGTGACTCCCGTCGCGCACAATTTCCCCGGCGTGGAAATCATCGCCAACTCCATCCAAAACATACTCCACTCCAATTTCATCGTGACTCCTCCCTGGACCTTCAAGGTGGAACTGGGGAGCATCCTGCTCGTGGGCCTTTTCGTGACGCTTCTGCTCCCGCGCCTCAAAGCGGGACTGGGATTCTTGTCGTCTTTAATATTGGCCGCCGCCATCATCGGCCCCGCCGGATATTTGTTCGTCAAAGACGGGGTTTGGATCAAGCTTTTTTATCCTTTCTTTCTGCTCGCCATGGGATATATCCTCATCATCTCCAAGAAATTTTTTACGACGGAAAAGAAGAAAGAGCTCGTGGAAGCCAGCGAAATCGAAACCAACAAAATGCTGGGCCTTTCCTTCCAGGGCCAGGGCCAGCTGGACATCGCGTTTGAGAAATTCCGCAAGTGCCCGCTGGATGAGGCTATGAAAGAAATCCTTTATAACCTCGCGCTCGATTTTGAGAGGAAACGCCAGTTCAACAAAGCCGTCTCCGTCTATGAAACCATCCAGAAGGAAGATCCCAAATACAAAGACCTGGAGAGCAAAGTGGAACTGCTCAAGCAGGCCGCCCAGGGCGTTGTGTTCGGAAGCGCTCTTCCCGGAGGAAAAGCGGGCAAGGAAGGCACCGTCGTGCTGGACGCTTCCGCCGCCATGAAACCCACCCTCGGGCGATACGAAATCGTCAAAGAGCTCGGCCGCGGCGCCATGGGCATTGTTTATCTCGGAAAAGACCCCAAGATCAACCGCACCGTCGCCATCAAAACCATGATGTTCGACGGAGATGTCGATGAAGCGACGCTGAAAGAAAATAAAGAAAGATTTTTCCGCGAAGCCGAATCCGCGGGCGGGCTTTCGCACCCCAACATCGTGAGAATTTTTGACGCCGGAGAAGATCAGGACATGGCGTATATCGCGATGGAGCTCATGGAAGGAGAAGACCTTAAAAATTACACATCCAAAGACAAACTCCTCCCCGTCCCGAAAGTCCTGGAATATGTTTCCAAAGTCGCCGACGCCCTTGATTTCGCTCATCAGCAAGGCGTGTTCCACCGGGACATCAAACCCGCCAACATCATGCTCCTGAAAGACGGGACCATCCGCGTGGCGGACTTCGGCATCGCCCGCATCCAGGGCTCTTCAAAAACGGCGACCGGAACCGTTCTGGGCACGCCGTCCTATATGAGCCCCGAACAAGTTTCAGGCAAAAAGATCGACGGAAGAAGCGACATTTTTTCTCTGGGCGTGAGTTTATATGAACTCCTCACCGGCGAAAAGCCGTTCAAAGGCGGCGACGCCATCGGCACCCTTTTGTTCCAGATCGCGAACGATCCTCATCCCAGCCCCAAGACGGTGCGCGCGGACCTCCCCGACGAGATCGTTGAAATCATCAACCGCGCCCTCACCAAGGACCCGGACCAGAGATATCAGAGAGGAGCTGAAATGGCCATTGATCTCCGCAGCTGCCTGAAGAAACTCGGCGCATGAAATTTGAAATCGCAGGGCGCACCGATGTGGGGAAAAAGCGGACCAACAACGAGGACCAATTCGTCATTGACCCGGAAATCGGATTTTTCATCGTCGCCGACGGCATGGGCGGGCACAACCATGGAGAGATCGCGAGCCGCATGGCTGTGGACGTGACGCACGACGCCGTAAAAAAATTCTTTCACGGACAGCAAAAGGCGATCCTGGGAAAAATCGATCCCAAAGTGTCTGAGCAGGCCAACCAGCTGGGCTCCGCCGTCCGATTGGCGAACACTTTTATTTATGAATCCGCCAAAACGAACCTCCAGCATCAGGGCATGGGCACCACCATCGATTCCGTCGCAATATTAAAAGACAAGTTCGCGGTCGCCCACGTCGGAGACAGCCGGATATACCGGTGCAGAGCCGGAAAACTCGAACAGATCACCCAGGACCATTCCGTGGTGGCGGACCAGGTGAAGCAGGGCCTGCTGTCAAAAGAGGACGCTGAGAAATCTCCCATGAAAAACGTGCTGACCCGGGCCCTCGGCGTGGACGAGAAAACGGACGTGGACGTCATTGAGTCCGACGTCAAGCCCGGAGATTATCTGATCGGGTGCACGGACGGGCTGAACAAGATGGTGAGCGACGAAGACATATTAAAAACGGTCCTGCAGATGAAAACTCCAAAGATGATCAGCGACCACCTGGTGGATCTGGCGAACGCCGCCGGAGGCGTTGACAATGTGACAGTCGTCGTGGCACAATTGAGGTGAACCATGCCTAAAGTGATTCTCAAATTCGAAGCGGCGGTCATCAAGGAACTCCCCATGATGTCCTCCAGCCTCACCATCGGCAGGAAATCCGACAACGACATCCACATCGATCACCCCGCGGTTTCCGGCCACCATTGCCGCATCTCGCTCCAGGGCGACACCTATTTCATTGAAGACCTGAACTCCACCAACGGCACTCTCGTGAACGACAAAAAAATCATCAAGGCCGGCATCCACGACAAGGATGTGATCACCATTGCCAAACACACGATCATTTTTATAGATGACCGCCAAAACAAGCCGGAACCGGCATCTCAGGAAACAGCTGTCCCCACAGAAGCCCCGCCGCCTCCTCCTCCGGCAGAGACGCCCAAAATCGCGCACCCCGCAGGGGTCCCAAGAGGCGCCAAGCCCGCGGAATCCGCGCCGCCTGAAGAACCCTTTGACCCGTTGGCCCCTCAGCTTAAAAAAACTTTCAACCGCCTGGGCGGACTCCGCATCATCTATGGCGGGACCGATGCCAATGTGGATTTTGAACTCAAAGAGCCCTCAACCTATATCGGCAAATCTGACCGCGCCAACATCCAGGTGAAAGCCGGAATGATGGCCCCCGACCTGGGCGCTTTGGTGAGCCGCAAGCCCGACGGCTATGTCCTCGTGGCCATCAAGGAAGGCTATCCCAAAGTCAACGGCATGTCCGTCGACAAAGAACGCCGCCTGAACGAAGGCGACGTCATCGAAGTCGGCGGCACCAAACTGCAGTTTTATCTCAAAAACCCCTAAATCTCCCAAGCTCGTTCAAAAATTATATAATACCCCTCTATGATCAAAAGAGCCGAGTGGGTTGCCTTGGGCATCGTTTCTTTATTGGTTTTGATCCTGACGCTCAACTGGGCGATCCGGGCGTCCGTCCATTCGCAGAAAGACGTCGTCGTCCCCAACCTGAACGGACAGTCTCTCCTGCAGGCCCTGGACACTCTCTCTAAACTCAATTTGGGCCTCAAACAGGACGGGGCCGAAAACAACGCCAGCGTCCCGAGCGGGACCGTCCTCCGCCAACAGCCTCCGGCGGGCATGCCGGTCCGCGAAGGCAAAATCATCCGCGTCACTCTCTCCCAAGGCGGAGAATCCATTTTCACGCCCGACCTCATCGGACAATCGCTCCGGTCCGCCGAAATCGCGCTTCGGCTCAACGGCGTCGGGCTCGGCGAAGTCGAAAGCCGCCCCTCTCTCAAATATGAAAAGGACATCGTCATTTCCCAGGACCCCAAACCCAAAACCATCATCGAAAAAAATTCTCTCGTTCACCTGACCGTCTCCGAGGGCGCCCCCAAAGACGGCTCCATCCTCATGCCCGATTTCGTCGGAAAAAACATCGGGACCGCGGACGCCTGGTCCAAAGAAAAAAATATCAAGATCGAAACGGTCACAGAAGAATCTCCCCAGGAAGATGGGATTATTCTCAGACAATCGCCTTCAGCGGACGATGCGGTGCAGAACGGCCTTCCGGTCAGTTTCGTGATCTCCAAAAAATCCGTTGCCGCGCCTCTGACGCCCAAGGCCACGGGCCAATGAAAACCCTGATCGCCCCTTCCATTCTCTCCGCTGATTTCGCCAAGCTTTCCGAAGAAATAAAATCCGTCGAAAAAGGCGGAGCAGACTGGCTCCATGTGGACGTGATGGACGGGCACTTCGTCCCCAACCTGACCATCGGACCCGTCGTGGTTCACTGGCTCAGGAAAGCCACTTCCATGTTCCTGGACGTGCACCTGATGATCACAGACCCCATGACCTATGCTCCGCAGTTCATCAAAGCCGGAGCAGATTCCGTGACCTTCCATGTGGAAGCGGCGCAGGAACCGCAGAAGGTGATTGACCTGATCAAGTCTCTCGGCAAAAAAGCCGGAATCTCCATCCGCCCCAAGACCCCTCTTTCTTCGATCGTGCCTTATCTCGCCTCTCTCGACCTCGTGCTCATCATGACGGTGGAACCCGGTTTCGGCGGCCAAAAGTTTATGGCAGACATGCTCCCCAAAGTCACGGAGCTCAAAAAAATCGTCGACGATAAAAAATACAATCTCAAAATTGAAGTCGACGGAGGCATCTCCGCGGAGACAGCCCCCCTGACCGTGAAAGCGGGCGCCCAAGTCCTGGTTGCCGGCAACGCCGTCTTCGCAGAATCCGACCGCGCCGCCGCCATAAAAAAAATCCGGGACTCTGTTGACAGTCTCGGATGAATCGAGTATAATCTATTCACTTATGTCCGTCAGATTACGTTTTCAAAGAACTGGAATGCCCAAACAGCCGTATTATCGGCTCGTGGCGATCGACAAGCGCGCGGCAAGAAACGCCGCCGAAATCGAGATCCTCGGTCATTACAATCCCCGCGAAAAAGCCAATGCCGTCACGCTTCACTCTGACCGCATCAAATATTGGCTTTCCCAGGGGGCCCAGCCGTCCGACACCGTTCGGTCGCTCTTAATCCGAAACAAGTTTTATAATTCTTAAAAAGTTGGCCCAAGCGCCTGAGGGAACCTGGAAGGTTTCTGAGATTGCCGGTTTTGTTGTCGAAACAGAAGAAGGCGAAGCTTTAGGAGTTTTAAAAGATGTTTTCGGCACAGGCGCGAACGATGTGTTTGTCGTCGTGGACGGAACCCATGAAATTTTGGTTCCGGCCTTGAAATCAATTGTTTTAAAAGTTTTGCTCTCTGAAAAAAAGATCATTGTCCGCTTGCCCAAAGGCCTGCGTGAGGTTTATGCCCCGCCAGACAACCCTTGAAATCGGCATCCTGACCCTCTTCCCGGAAATGTTTGAAGGCCCGATGAACTCGAGCCTTCTTGGAAAAGCCCAGCAAAAGGGACTTCTCAAAGTCAAAGTTCACGACCTGAGAAAATATTCCCGGGACAAGCACCGCAAAGTCGACGACAAAATCTTCGGCGGCGGTTCAGGAATGCTCCTGCAAGTGGAACCGATCCACCGGGCGCTCAAAGCGCTCAAATGCTTGAAAGGCAAAAATAAGCCCACCGTGGTTTATCTTTCCCCCCAGGGCCGGCGCCTCACACAGGACATCGTGAGGGAGCTTGCAGGAAAAAAGAAACTGATTTTTCTCTGCGGGCATTATGAAGGCATCGACGAACGGGCCATGACCTGGGTGGACGAGGAAATTTCCATCGGAGATTATGTCCTCACAGGCGGCGAGATTCCCGCGATGGTTTTGACCGACGCTCTCGCAAGAATGGTCCCGGGAGTGGTGAAGGAATGGGGCTCGGTTGAGAATGATTCTTTTTATAACGGACGCCTGGACTGCTCGCATTACAGCCGCCCCGCCCAATTTTTAGGAATGAAGGTCCCCGACGTGCTGTTGTCGGGAAATCACAAAGCCATTGAAGAATGGCGCAAGCAAGATGCAGAAGCGCGGACGTTAAAAAAGAGGCCGGACTTAACGATTTGAATCTGACAGGAGAACAAGACCATGCATGCTCAAAATATCATCGACACGCTTCACAAACCTTTCTTAAAGGCGAACCTGCCCGATTTCCGCACGGGCGACACCGTCCGCGTTCACGTCAAAGTCGTTGAAGGCGAATCTGAGCGCATCCAGCCCTTTGAAGGCGTGGTCCTCAAGAGAAACGGCGGCGGCTTGGCTGAAGTTTTCACCGTCCGCAAAATCTCCTTCGGCATCGGCATTGAACGCACGTTCCCCCTTCACTCCGCCCGCATCGACAAAATCGAGATCCTGAAGAACGGCCGGGCCAGACGCTCGCGCCTCTATTATCTGAGAAGCCTCACCGGCAAAGCCGCCCGCCTCTCTGAGAAAGAAAAGATCGAGATCGAGTCCGCGCCTGAATCCAAACCCGCAGTGAAAGCCGCGGCGCCGGAACCCGTCGGAACAAGATAACCTCAAATCAGCCGTCTTGATTTTCTGAGTTCAATCGGAGTATGATGTTTCATGTCCGATGAAAGCCCTTTATCGTTTTGACGATCATCTCCGCTCTCTCCATTCCTCATCAGCCCAAACCCCTTTCACGCTCATCGGCATCGACGAAGCCGGCCGCGGCCCTCTTGCGGGTCCCGTGGTGGCCTGCGCTCTCATCCTCCCTGAGAATTTTAACGACTCACGCCTGAACGACTCCAAAAAGATGACGCACTCCGCAAGGGAATCGCTTTACCCTAAGCTAAAAAAAGAGTCCCTTTGGGCTTTTGGACTGGGCCAGGTGGACCTGATCGATTCTGTCAACATCCTGCAAGCCACGCACAAGGCCATGCATATGGCTCTGCAGAATCTTTTAAGGCTTCGCCCCGGCATCATTCCCGGACTCGTCGCCATCGATGGCCGCCCCATCCCGCCGACGGGACACAAACAAGTTTCCATCGTCCGGGGCGACGGCAAAAGCGCTTCCATCGCCGCCGCCAGCGTCATGGCCAAAGTTTTTCGAGACCGCATCATGAAAACCGTGAGCCGCCATTTCCCCGAATATTCTTTTCATCAACATAAAGGCTATGGCACCCGGCTCCACCAGCAAGAACTCGCCAGGCTCGGCCCCACCCCCATCCACAGGAAAACTTTTTTTCCCGTCAGCGAATTTTTCGCTTCGCAAAATTAAACAGTCCTCCCAAGAAAAACTTTCCTACACGCGTAGACATAATTCTCCTCTTTATGAGGCGCGTCCGAAAACGCATAATCCATGGCATGGAAATAAACAGAAAACTTTCCCCCTCTCAGGAAGTGGGAGACGAGCACGAAACGCGGGCGTTGGAATATTTTGAGGCGAAGAAATGGAAACTGATATGCCGGAATTATCGGTGCAAGGCGGGAGAGATTGACCTCATCTTTTGGGACAGAGAAGGGAGCGTCGTGTTTGTGGAAGTGAAATACCGCTCAAGCGCGGATTATGGTTTCGCGGAAGAGTTCGTGGACTGGAACAAGCAGAGAAAATTGGGCCGCGCGGCGCTCCTGTTCGTGAAAGAACAGCGCCTATATCATCAAAACCTCCGCTTCGACATCGCGGCGGTCTCCCCCGGGGAGATCCTTCACATCCCGAATGCTTTCTCCCCGGAAGGATATACGATTTAATTATTCTTCGAGATAGCTCCTGAGCATCCAGGCCATCTTTTCGTGCTCTTCCATGAGGCCGGTCAGGAAATCGCAGGTGCCGGCGTCCTTATATTTATTGGAGCAAGCTTCCTGGTCCACTCTTAGTTCACGGATGATCGTCTCATGATCATTCAAAAGATTCTCAACCATAGACAAAGATTCCCGATGCTTCCCCGGGTGCTCTTTCAGACTGGTCAGTTTGAGAAATTCTGTCAGCGACCCCGCGGTTTTCTCGCCCAAACTTCTGGAACGTTCCGCCACATCGTCCACGAACCCCGCGATCTGCCCATATTGCTCGTCAAAGAACTTGTGGAGCTCCGAGAAATGCGTCCCCGCCACGTTCCAGTGAAAGTTTTTCGTCTTCACCAATAACACATACTCATTCGCCAGCACGCGGTTCAGGATGTTTGAAACCGCCTGCCTGTTTTTGCTCTCAATGCCGATTTGCGCGCTCATATCCGCCTCCTCACAATATTTTGCTGCTTAAAAATCGATCGAACTTTCCTGCACAGGTAGACATAAGTCTCATCTGTTGGTCTCCCTTTAAGTATTACAAAATATGGACAGCAACATAAAGGAGGAAACTCATGCTATCAAAAGTATTTTCAGGCGCGGTTTATGGGATCGACGGATACATCGTGACCGTGGAGGTGGACATCTCGGCCGGACTGCCCAAACTCTCGACGGTGGGATTGCCGGACGCGGCGGTGAAAGAGGCGCGGGACCGAGTGGTCTCGGCGGTGCGGAATTCCGGCTTTGATTTTCCGGTGCGCAAGATCGTGGTCAACCTGGCCCCGGCAGACATAAAAAAAGAAGGCGCGTCCTTTGACCTCCCCATCGCGATGGCGGTCCTTGCCGCTTCCGGAAACCTCAAAGAAGAGAGGCTGAACGGGTGGTGCATGGTCGGAGAGCTGGCTCTGGACGGGTCTCTCCGGGCGGTCAAGGGGATCCTCTCGATCGCGCTCGAAGCCAAAAAGAAAAAGTTTAAAGGCCTCATCCTCCCAAAGATGAATGCGCATGAAGCCATGCTGATCAAGGGCCTGCAGATTTTCGGGGCTGAAAACCTCAAGGAGGTCACGGATTTCGTGAACGCCGACGAAATGATTGTTCCCCCCATCGAACGGCAGACAGTTCAAACGGCCTCGCAAAGCGCCCTGAACCTTGCGGATTTCGCAGAAGTGAAAGGCCAGCATTATGCCAAACGCGCTCTCGAAATCGCCTCGGCAGGGGCTCACAATGTCCTCATGATCGGGCCGCCAGGGTCCGGCAAGACCATGCTCTCCAAACGGGTCCCCTCCATTCTCCCCGCTCCGACGCAGGAGGAATCCATTGAGACCACCAAAATTCATTCGGTGGCGGGACTTCTGCCCAGGAAAGACTGCCTGCTGGCCGAAAGGCCGTTTCGCGCGCCGCATCACACCATCAGCGACGCGGCATTGATCGGCGGAGGCCAGACGCCCCGCCCGGGAGAAGTGTCTCTCGCGCACAACGGAGTCCTTTTTCTGGATGAACTGCCGGAATTCAACAGGAATGTCCTGGAAGTCCTGCGCCAGCCGCTGGAAGCGCACGAAGTGATCATCTCGCGGGCCAGGGACACTCTCACGTTTCCCGCCAGGTTTATGCTGGTCGCCGCGATGAACCCCTGTCCCTGCGGGTTTTCAGGGCACCCTTCAAGAGAATGCGTCTGCACGCCGCACCAGGCGCAGAAATATATGGGAAAAATTTCCGGCCCGCTCCTGGACCGTTTCGACATGCACCTGGAAATTCCGGCCCTCAAGATCGACGAACTGACCAGCGACGAAGAGACGGGAGACAAGTCCGAAATCATCCGCCGCCGCGTCGTGAAGGCGCGGGCCATCCACACCGAGCGCATGAAAAAACCCGCGAAGGAGCGGAAGAAGGAATTCCTGCTCGACATGGAAGGGAAAAAACTCATCCGAAACGCCGTTCAAAAACTGGGCCTCTCCGCCAGGGCGCATGACCGCATCCTGAAAGTCGCCCGCACCATCGCGGACCTGGACGGCAAAGCGGGAATCCTCCCCGAGCATGTGGCGGAGGCGATTGGGTTCAGGGCGCTGGACCGCGGAAGAAATTAGAATCCCGCAGGAGAAATATGTAGAATTAAAACATGAAAAAGCTGATCGTCGGGTTCCTTGCCGCAATCGCCTGCCTTCAGTTTAAATTGAACGCCGACGAGCTCGTGGACCATTTCCGGCTCCTCGACAAAAACAGCGACGGAAAAATGTCGCTGGAAGAAGCCCAGACCTGGGATTGGCCGGAAGCGAAGTTCAGATGGGCGGACACCGACGGCGACGAGTTCATCACGCTCAATGAATTCAAGTCCTGGCTCCCTTCCAAAAAAGCTCGCGACCATTTTTTTCACATGACCGAAAACGAGTTCCGCCAGATGGACGCCGATAAAGACGGGCGGATCTCCTATCGCGAAGAGTGCTGGTGCACCGAAGACGCTTTCCGCTCGCTGGACAAGAACACCGACGGGTTCCTTTCTCACGCGGAAGCCACCCGCAAAGCCAGATCCAAACTCCGCGTCGTCCGTCAGAGATCCATAAAATTAAAGCGTTAGAAAAAGCTTCCCTGCTTTTTGATCAGGGGCATTATTTTGAATGTCATGAGGTTTTGGAGACGCTTTGGCTCAAGTCAGGCGGCGAAGAAAAGAAGCTGATTCAGGGGTTGATTCAGGCCGCGGCGGGACTTCACAAGCTCAAGGCAGGCCATCTCGAAGGAAGCGCGGCCCTCTTCAAAAGAGCCGTGCAGAAACTGGACTCTGCCCAATCAGAAAACACGGTTTTAAACCGGTTCAGGGAGAAAGTCATATCAAAAATAAATTTGGTGCCCAGAGAGGGAATCGAACCCACACGAGCCTAAGCTCATCAGATTTTGAGTCTGACGCGTCTGCCAGTTCCGCCATCTGGGCAATGCTTTGAACAACCGGACTGGAAGAGTATTATACCACGCTCCCCGCCTCTTCTCAAATTTGATATTCTAGAGGGATGAACCTCCTTGACAGGCTCGAAAAGAAACTCGGAGCCTTCTGCATTCCGCACTTGACAGAGATCTTGATCTTCGGCCAGGTGGTGGTCTGGATCGCCAACTCCGCGGGCTGGATGGACACGCAGAACATCGTCCTCATTCCCGAAATGGTGATGAACGGAGAATACCGCCGGCTCGCGACTTTTCTGTTTATTCCCCCCAATGTGCATCCGATCTTCCTCGTCTTCGCTTGGATGTTTTTTTATTTTATGGGAAGCGCTCTGGAAGCGCAGTGGGGCGAGTTTCACTATAATCTTTTTATCCTCGTGGGTTATGCCGCCACGGTCGCCGTGTCTTTCCTGAACCCCCAATATGCCGTCACGAACACTTTTATCGGGACCTCGGTCTTCCTGGCATTCGCTCTGCTTTATCCGGACTTCATGATTTATATTTTCTTTATTATTCCGGTGCGCATCAAGTGGGTGGCCGCCTTCACCTGGGTGACCTATGCGTTCAGCCTGTTCACGGGGAACTGGGCCACGCGGCTGACCATTCTGGCGTCCATCTCCAACATCGCCCTCTTTTTCGGAGCGGACCTTTTTAGGGCGGCGAAGGCGGGAGGCCGAAAAATGGCGCACCAGACTCAGGAGATCATCAAAACCGCCGAACCCTTTCACCGATGCGGCGTCTGCGGCAAGACCGATCAGACCGACCCCGCCCTGGATTTCAGATATTGTTCGAGATGCGTTGGATCCATCGGATATTGCGCCGAACACATTGCCCGGCACGAACATAAACTGAACGCCTGAATCATTTTCAGTCCGGCCTTGAAAATTCCCTCTCCGCCGTTATAATTGCTTTATGATCGTCGCAACCAACCGCAGGGCTTATGGCCGAAAAAACCTCGCCGCTCAAGTCCACTGCAAGTTCGAAGCCAATGTCACTTTTCCCGGGCTGGATCAGCTGACGAAATCCAAATGGACCTGCGTGGATCTGGGGCAGGGCGGAATGCTTCTTGAAGCCCGGGAACCCAGCCAGCAGGAAGAAAAGAATCTGGAAAAACTCCAAAACTCCGTGTTCACCAAAGGCAAATCCAACGGGAAAGTATATTATCCGGCTCTCCCCCCGGAAAAACTAAAAGTCGCCGTGGAGATGAAGTTTTCCAAGAAACAAAACGCGTTCACATTCCACGGCCTCATGGTCTGGTTCCGGCATGTCTCAAAAGGCGTTTATCGCATGGGCGTGCACTTTGAAGAAGGCCAGGACCTCCACATTTATGAAGACAAGAAAGGAGAAATTATCATCTCCGCGATCTGGAGACAGTCGGACTTATAATTTGTTATAATTTTCTCGAGGTGATCTTATGAAAACCGCCAAAAAAACAGTCAAAAAAGCCGCAGAAAGAAGACGGAAAAGCGACCGCCGGAAGAAGGGCACCGTGGACCTGATCTATCAGAGGCTGGTTTCCCGGAACATCCTCCCCGAACGGCGCAAAGGCGAGAGAAGAGAAGCTTAAAAAAAAGAAACTTATTTCCCTGCATGCCAAAAAACCCTCCAGAGATGGAGGGTTTTTTTTATGATTTACGATGTTGTGGGCGGGGAGGGACTCGAACCCTCACCTCGGTTGCCCAAGTCAGGATTTTAAGTCCTGTGCGTCTGCCGATTCCGCCACCCGCCCGACCGACCGACTAAATTTTTGAAGCGGAAGCCTGGGACTTGTGTCTGAGGACTTCGATCACGGCGGGCAATATAGAAAGGAAAATAATGGCCAGGATCACCATGCTGAAATGGTCTTTCACGAACTGCATGCCGCCGAAAAAATAACCCGCGGAAAGGCAGATGGAGACCCAGGCAACTCCGCCCGCGATGTTATAGGCAATGAATTTGGAATATCCCATGGTGCCGATGCCGGCCACGAAAGGCGCGAAGGTGCGGACGATGGGAACGAAGCGCGCAATCACGATGGTCTTGGCGCCGTATTTTTCAAAAAAACCGTGGGTCTTCTCGATGTGTTGCGGGTTCACAAACCTCTCAAACGCTTTCAAGCCTAAATATTTTCCGACCCAATAATTGACCGTGTCTCCGAGGATGGCCGCGACAGCCAGGAGCCCGAACATGGCCCAGACATTGAGGTTCCCCACCGCCGCGATCGCGCCTGCCGCAAACAAAAGAGAATCTCCCGGAAGAAACGGCGTCACCACCAGGCCCGTCTCACAAAACACGATCACGAAAAGGATCAGATAAGACCACACGCCGTAATCCATGACGACCTGGGAGAGGTGTTTGTCCAGATGGAGGAAGATATCGATCAGCTGATGGATCATCGAGCTTCCAAGAATATAAATTTCCGGGAGTTTTTACAATGAGGACAACGCGATCTTGTTTACTTTGTTTTGGAAAGCGTCTTGTTGATGACGTCGATGAGGTCTTTGTTTTTGAAGGGTTTGCGGAAGACGGTGACGTCTTTACTGAAAGGAATTTTGCTCTCCAGGTCCGCGGGAGGCATGGCGGTGAGGAAAATGACCGGGATGTTCTGGGTTTCGATGGATTGTTTGAGGCGGTTATAGACCGCCACTCCGCCGCCGGCAGGCATAGAGATGTCGAGGAGGATCAAATCGGGCTTATATTTGTTGGCCTGCATGGTGCCCTGCATGCCGTCCATCGCGACGATCACCTGGAACCCGCTTTCCTGCAGGACGTCCCTCAGGACCTCCACGATGACTGTCTCGTCGTCTACGATCAGGATTGTTTTCACAGACTGAATATAACAGGTTTAGAGAGAGTTTTCAACCCTGGCATAAAAATTTTCACGCTATTGGACCCGGCTCCCTGGATAATAAAATTCCAGAATTTCCTGATAATTCTTGCCGGCATTTTTGGCCAGCCCAGCCGCGCCCGCCTGGCAGAGGCCGATCCCGTGGCCCCAACCGCCTCCATAAACCCAGATTTCTTTGACGAGCCCCGCGGGGTTTTTGACGGTTTCAATCACAAAAAGCGTGCTCCGAAGAGACTCGCCTCCGATGAAATATCGGATTTCGTGTTCGCGATTGATGACGGCTTCTCGGCGGGTGCCTCGGACCAACAACTCCTGCACATGGCCCGAAGCGCTCCGCCTGAGCGGGATGATCGCCTTGATTTTTCCGACCCTGAACTTGCGCAGTTTTCTCTCGAGCGTCGCCGCCTTGATGATCCTGAGCCAGCGGAACTCTGAGTTGGGAATGAGCTGGGGATCATTGCAGTTGGACGGCGGGAGCCCTTTCATCCAGAGCGTGAACTCCCACGGCGAGGACGCGGAAACAAAAGCGCTTGGACCGTCGCTCTGGCGTTTAAGATAAGGCAGATTGCCCCAGCCGCGGACTTCATCGGCGGACTGGATGATTCCGCCGCAAGTTGAGTGATAATAAGAATAAACCAGTTTGCCGCTGTGCATCAGGAGTTGACCGGCGGTTTCGCGCACGGCTTGGGTCGAAGCGTCTTTCTCGGCGCGGACGCCGCGATACACCTGGCAATGCTGGGAATCGCAGATGTCGAAATGGCTGTGGAGATGAGCGCGCACCTTGTCTTTTCTGAGGATCGCATAACTCCTCGCGATCACCGCCTGGGCTTTCAGAGATTCGAGCGGCCAATAGTGCGGCATTTCAGAGGGCAAAACGCCGAGCAGATATTCTTCCAGCGAAATCTTGTTGAGCAAATAAAAACCCTTGCGCCAGCTTTGGGGATATAAAACCAAAGAACCCCGGAACTCTCTGAGCCCGACGGATTTGAGTCCCTTGCCTGAACCCTTCGCTTCCTGAATCAGGAAAGCGGAATCGGGGCCTGCGGGCTCGAACGAAACCTGATATTGAAGATTGGAAATTTCCTTGCCGTTCGGCGGGATGATCCCGATGCCCTTTTTGGTGTATTTCACCATCCATTTTTCGCCCGCGCCGCCTTCGGCCAGAATTTTTCCCGACATGCCTCCCACGGCGCGAAAGGGGCCGCTGCACTTGAATCCGACAGAAGACATGGACGGCGGCTTGCCCTGGGAATTGGTCCAGAGGCCGACTTGGATAAGCGGGCCTTTGTTCTCAATGCCGACAGGTTTTAAGACGGAAAAACCCATTTCGGGAAGTTTTTCAGGAATCGTGGGACCTTCTTCAAAAGAGGGTTCAGAGTCCTGGAGAGTCCAGTCGCGGCGGAGGGCCAGGAGATATTGGGTTTTGGCATCGAGGAGCTGATTGTTTCTTTCCAGAGCGCTGGAGAGGGCAAGGGCGGAACCGCCGAAATTGGGACGGAGAACGCAAAGGCGCTGAAGCGTTTTGACTGCGTCCTGAGGATGGCCGGTTTCGGTCTGAACGATTCCGAGCCCCAAAAGAGCGCCGAGATGGTCCGGCGAAAGATTGTGAGCCGAATTAAAACTTTGGAGAGATTCATTCAGGCGTCCGGCATGGTGAGCGGCCCAACCCAACTCCGCCAATGAATCCGGGTTCGAGGAAGAAATCTCCACAGCTTTCCGCAACGCGTCCCAGGCCTTTTCGTTTTCGGCAAGCGCGCGATAGGCGCAGGAGAGGTTGAGATAAAGGGATTGAGATCCCGGCGAGATTTTTATGGCGTCCTGATAAGCCTGAACCGCCTTCGTGAGCCGCCCTTCAAAAAAGAGAGCATTGGCCTTTTGTTCGAGAGAGGCAGGATCCTCAGAAGCCCGAAGAAAGGACGAACATAGAAAAAATAAAAGGAGAGACCTAAAAATTATGATAAAATTAATGTCCTGTTCAGGCGCTGGGGTAGCTCAGTTGGTAGAGCACTTCCTTGGTAAGGAAGAGGTCGTCGGTTCAATCCCGATCCCCAGCTCCACATTCCCTTTAAAGAAGCGTTCCCCGAAGGACGAACATCCCCACCAGAAAATAAATCACGAGGCCCGTCACATCCACGAGCGTCGCCACGAAAGGCGCTGAGGCCACCGCCGGATCAAACCCGAGCCGCTTGAGCCCGATGGGCAGGAGCGAACCGCAGAGACTGCCCCACAGAACCACCAGCACCAGAGACAAAGAAACCGTCGCGGCCACCATCACATAATGTTCCCCATAGATATTCA
>JAKFYJ010000015.1 GCA_021730935.1 Elusimicrobiota bacterium | reverse complement strand
ATTATGCAGATACTGAAGTGGCTCAGGGTTCCGGGAGACACTTTGTTTGCCTTGGGAGCGGTTGCCCTTGTTCTTTTTGTGGCAGGCCTTAGCTTTAAGCTGGGGTTTGCTGTTCAAGAGGATGAATCGGCTGTCCGGCATAAATAGTAATGATTGATCATAAAATTCTGACAGAGGGTTTTCCTGACCGGTCTCGTTTGGATCGGGAAAGGGAAACCCTCGTCCGAATGATTCATCTCTTCTGCCGTTTCAAACATGACGGTAAAGAAACTCTGTGCGATCACTGCAAAGAGATCTCTTCTTACGGTTCGAACAGACTGAATCAGTGTCCTTACAAGAATGATAAGCCGGTCTGTTCAGAATGCAAAATACACTGTTATTCGCCCCTGTCTCGTGAAAAGATTAAAGAAATTATGCGTTTTTCGGGACCTCTCATGACCCTTTTTCATCCCATTTTGGCTGTTCGCCATCTTTTGGATAAAAGATATTCTCACAGGAAGGATTTAACTATGAAAATTAAAAAGACATCCTCGTTCATTCTATTGATCATTGTTTTCCTATCCGTATCCTCTTTTGTGTTTGCTGAAGAGTCAAAACAGGAATCACGGCTGATATTCTCTCCCCTTATGGGAATAATCAAAAGCAATGTTGAATATACTTCCTCCTACACGAACAAGGTTGAAAAAATAAAAGATTCCGGTGCTCTATACGGTATTCACATGGTTTACGCTCGTCCTCAATTCGTAATTGGCACTTTAGGACACTTTTCTTCGATGGATCACAGCAAGGAAAGCGGTTATCTTTTGACCGGAAACTATTTTTTCCGGCACAAGAATAGTTTACAGCCAACGGTGGGATTTAATTTGGAATATTTGAACGTCCATTCCACCCTTTACAACCCGGATGTGTCGCCTCTTCAGTCGATGGAGATTCAGAATCAGATTTTTGTCTATTACCCGACGATCGGCCTGTTGATTAAAAACAGATTTTTTCAGATTACACCGAATATCGGATACTTCAAGGAAGTTGTGGAAGCAAATATAACTTCCGAGGGAATGAGAGTGGGACCGACGATGCGGTTCGGATTCCACAAAAAGTCCTATGCTGATCTCGACTATATGGCGGTTGGAACGAAGCTGGAACTCACGATCAGCCATTTTGTCCATGTGGATTCCAAGTTTTACGTGCGTTTCAGAAATAATGAATCAAGGCATTTCACGACAAGGAACCGGCTGGATATTTACCTCACGCGCAAATTTGGGCTGACGGCAAAATGCGATTACTTTGAAGACAACTTTGAGACGAATCTATTCTTTTATGCAGGACCGGCGTTCGTTTTTTAGACCGAAACTCCTTTTGTAGAGGAAATATTAATGAAGACAAAAACAGGTTTATCAACTCAATGCGTCCACAGCGGTGAATTTCACGGATCGGAAGGTTCTCCGCACACTCCTATTTTTAATTCGACGACCTTTCAGTTCTCATCTACCAAAGCCTTGTTGGATGTTGTTGAAGGCAGAAAACAAGGGAACCTCTATACCCGATACGGCATGAATCCGACCATCAGGAGCCTTGAAACAAAATTAGCAGAGATTGAGAAAGCTGAATCGGCGATGGCATTTTGTTCCGGAATGGCGGCGGAATCGGCCTTCATTCTGGCTCATTGCAGAAAGGGGATACTCTGTATTGGGGATGCTTATGGCGGCACAATGGAATTCCTTGGACAACAGTTAAAGAGCTTAAATATCCCGGCGTTCTTTTTGCTGAACACCGAAATCGACAAACTGCCGTCACTCTTATCGCGCAAGATCGACGTTGTGTTTTTTGAAACCCCGACTAATCCCAAATTGGAAATATTCGATATTAAGGCGATCTCGAAGATTGCACATAAGCATCGTGCCGTTGTCTGCGTTGATAATACCTTTGCGACTCCTGTGAATCAAAATCCTTTGTTATTGGGAGCAGATGTTGTGGTGCACAGTGCCACGAAATATCTCGGAGGGCACAGCGATATAACGGCAGGAGCGTTAATGGGGTCTAAGAAGATATTGGAACCGGTATTGAGTTGGAGAAAAAATTTAGGACAGATGATCGCACCCGAAGTTGCATCTCTTTTGATGAGGAGCATTCGAAGTCTTTCTTTGCGAGTGAACCGGCAAAATGAATCAGCCCTCAAAATTGCCGAATGGTTGAACAAGCATCCGAAAATTAAGATAGTTTATTATCCCGGGTTACCGAATTATCCGTACCATAAACTGGCAAGAAAGCAAATGGCCGGGTTTGGCGGCATGCTCACCATTGAGGTTAACAAGGATGCTAAGTCCACCGTTAAGTTCGTTGATAGGTTGAAACTATTCAAAATCGCTCCGAGTCTTGGAGGGCCGGAAAGTTTAGTAACACAGCCGGTGACAACGACTCATCATGGGTTATCTGCAAGAGAATTAAAACGACGCGGAATTACAGGCTCAATGGTGCGTTTTTCTATCGGTTTTGAGGATACGAAAGATTTAATTGCAGATTTAGAACAGGCATTATCAAAAATTTAGTTATTCTGGAATTAAATATGAGCTGGGAATGTCCATACAACATTAACGACACATGTGAAAGAACTAAAATGAAATGCAAACCGGCGGATAAGGGGTGCATCCTCTATGGGAAAGTAAAATTAGAAAAATTAATCTCTACAAAAAATCCGCGAAAGGAGAAACCATGACTGAAGAAACGAAAAAAGAAGTGCATGAACCCATTTACGGAAAACCTCTTCCACTAACGGGTCTCGCCGATTATCAAAAAGGTTCTATCGTTAGCACACGGATCATTCAAAAGTCTATCGGGAACGTGACCTTTTTTGCATTTGACGAGGGTCAGGAGCTGAGCGAACATACAGCACCCTTTGATGCGTTAATCACTGTCTATGACGGGGAAGTTAAGGTCATGATCGGAAAAGAGTGGCATTTGCTTAAAGCAGGAGACGCCATTATCCTTCCTGCAAATGTTCCCCATGCGGTTAAGGCACTCACGCAGTTTAAAATGATGCTAACGATGATCCGATCCTGATCAGCTATCTATGAAAGTTCGGGAAAGCGGCATGCCGGACAAGGGAATGTGGGAACAGTTCTTTGTTCCTAATGAAATCCTGACAATTCTCGGTATGGACCGCAAGGTGACCGATGCAGTGGAATTCGGATGCGGGTACGGTACGTTCACCATACCTGCCGCTAAAATCATTAGAGGGACGCTTTACGCTTTGGATATTGATCCGTCTATGATTCATGAAACCGTCAACCAAGTAAAGAAAAATGGGTTAGATAATGTAAAAGTGTTGCAGCGTGATTTTGTTGAACATGGATCCGGGCTACCAGATGAAAGCATGAATTATGTCATGCTTTTCAACATACTTCATCTCGAAAACCCCGTCTCATTGCTTTCGGAAACCCGGAGGATATTAAAAAAAGGCGGTACCGCAGGGATTATCCATTGGAATTACGATCCGACAACACCTCGTGGGCCGTCGATGGATATTCGTCCTAAACCGGAAGATTGTATTCAGTGGACAGAAGAAGCCGGTTTCACTAACCCGAAGCAATATGATTTAAAACCCTATCATTATGGGATTATCCTGAAAAAATGAGGTGAACATAAGATGAAAATTGGAGTAATTATTTCAACCAACGATGCTGAGACATGCTGGAATGCTCTTCGCTATGCAAATTTTGCTCTGGGCCAAAAGGACGCGGTCAAGATATTCTTGACAGGGAAAGGTGTTGAATACCAATCCATCAGCACTGACAAATTCAACACTATTGAACAAGCTGAGAAATTTCTTGATGGAGGCGGTAAAATTCTTGCCTGCGGGACTTGTATTAAATCTCGCAATCAGGAAGGCACAGAGATGTGCCCCATCAATACAATGAAAGATATGTACGAAATTATCAAAGAGAGCGATAAGACGGTAACCTTCTAAACTTGATTGAGAATGACGTTATCTTGCTCAATAGTCGTGGTTGTAGTTTTTTCCAAGTAATAATCACTAGGTTGAAGCGAAAAATTTGAAACCAATAGTTCATACTTGCTTCTGGCTCCCAGTTGATGCATTCCCGTCCACAAGGTTTTGACCCTATATGTTTTGAAGCCTTTGAACATGTTCAGCTTCTCCAACTCGTAGCTGAGCATGAATTTTCCCTTGATGCTTCTCAACGTCGGCAAGAGGTCTTCCTCTTTGAAAAACTTTGAGCCGTGTCCGCCGCCTTCCTTCGGCCAATGGAGGGGATAGGGCGGATCGAGATAGAAGAACGTGTTTTCACCGTCGTACTCTTTGATGATGTCTTTCCAGTCCCATGAATGGAGTTTGACTCCTTTGAGCCTTTCTTGGATATCGGGCAGACGTTCGACGAGTTTGATCTTGTAACCTTCTCCTTTCTCTCCGGTCCGCACACCTTCCCAAACGTCCGTCCTGCCCCAATACAGAGACTTGTTGAGGTACGCGAAACGGTAGAAACGTTCTCTTGGAGTCTTTGGTTTCATATCGAACACCTTTCTCGCGCGACCCCTTGAGATGACCCAGTTCTGTTCTTTGAGCCATTCCCAATCTTCAGGCGTCATGCCTTTGATGAAACGATATGAGAACATCAGGTCGGAGTTGACGTCATTGATGGCTTCTGTATCTGACCGCTTCTTGTGAAAAAATACCTGTGCCCCGCCGCAGAATCCTTCAACGAACGTTTTATGTTCGGGCATGAGCCCGATGATTTTTTTATAGAGCCGATATTTCCCGCCCGGGCTTTTGAAAGCCGCCTGCACTTTTTCAATCTCGTCCTCATCCAATTGGGGAAGGAAGATCGGAGACTCTTTCTCCATGCCTTCAGGATTGGGATGCAATTCCTTTTCAATGTAAAGGTGGATGGGCTCCAACGGGAAATTGGAGGCCATCAATTCAGTCACCCACTCTTGGTTGCCGCCCGGCCCTTTCATCTGGTTCCTGCGTTTCACTCGATAGACGTGATAGCCTTTAAAAACGTCAGCTCGTTCCGAGGGATAGGATATGATCCACTTGGCCTTAAGTTTTTTGACTGCCTTCAGAAACTCTTCTTCATCAAACCCAAAATCAAAGAGGTTGAACTTGCCCGGATATGGCGGATCCATATAGAAAAAAGTTTCAGGGTCGTCATATTCCTTCAGGATATCCTGATAATCCTTGTTGTGGAGAGTGACGTTCTGTATGCGAAGCTGAGCGCGCTCGACATTGGTCGGAAAATCTATGCGGACGCCAGCGTTCGCAGGATTAAATGATCCGCCGCGCTGTTTACCGTACGATGAACGCGTGAGATAAAACGCCTTATAAAATCGATCTCTGTCGCTTTCGGGATTCATCTCTTTAAGCCGTTCGTGCGTGTCTTTATCGATCTCCCAATTACGTTTCGCTAACGCCTGCCTGTCCTCCAGCGTGTGGTCGCGGATGAAGCGATACATGAAAGCGATTTCCGAGTCGCGGTCGTTTAACACTTCTTTAGGCGATGGGTCTTTGGCGAATAGCACCGCAGCTCCACCCGCGAACGGTTCCACGTATGTCCTGTGGTGAGTGATGTATGACGCAATCCTGTGTGCCAGAAACCTTTTTCCGCCGTAAGAGCCAAAGGCCTGACGCACTCCTTTCTCTGCTTCTTCATCGTTGTCTTCTTCAGGTGGAACCTGCTCGTCCAACTCATCAGCCAAAGTATGCTGGAATTTTCTGTCCGACATTTCCTGACGCACCAACGCGTGCAGGGTTATGATGTCCTCATAACCCCATGAAACTTCTCCGAAGTGAACCCAGTGGCCTTCGCGCATGCTGTTCCATGCGCGGTGCAAAATGAAATCCAGAGAAAGCAATTCTTGGTCAGTCAGCTTTGCTGGCTCTGTTTGAAATAGGTGCGCAAAATCAGACAACTCAATTTTCGTTGTTTCCATATTTATTTCTCCTCTATTACGGTCACCCAAGTGCATCGGCAATTGGGGTGTACCGGCATTACTCCTGACGCATCGTCAATCGACAAAACTTTTCCGAACTTGCCACCTGCCGCAATTTCGGCAGCTTGCGCACATTCCGCGCAGGCGTCCGAAGCGAGCAGCCATTGAACTTTTTCAACCTCCGCTTGCCGCAACGCGTCCAAGTTACCTTCATTGAACGCGCGGTTGGCTTCGCTGCGGGCGATCAATTCTGCGGCGGTCGATCTCTCTATCTGGCGTTCGTGTCCAGCTCTCAATATGTTTCCCTCTGCATCTAAAACGGGTTTGACGCTCACCGTCGCTACCGAATCCAATTGATCCTCGATGCGGCGCATGAGCTGCGGGACCGTCTCGTTGGCAGCGATCCCCTCAATGAGGGCTTGTCGTAAACCGGCTTTTATTGAATCGGCGATATGTCCTGCGAGCGCGAGGGCATTGTTCCGCAGATTTTCCTGCGTCGTTAATCCCAATTCGTCCGCGCCCTGCAACTTTTCCCTCTGGGATGCCAACTTGAAACCTTTTTTGGCGGCCTCAAGGGTAAACCGTTCCAGCGTCCGGGCGATCTTGCCTTGGTCAACGAGTTCCAAGAGGACTTCAAGCTCGTCGATTTGTTTCATGGCTTCAGGGAATTTGGCGTTCCTAAAATCAAAGCCACGATATTTGAAAGTTAAGCGCTCCAACGGTAAATTAGCCTTGGCGATTTTAGGTTGGATCGCCTCTGGCTTGAGTTCATGGAGTCTGGAGGCTACTGCGTCCTTGAATTCGTTGAAGAGCCTCTCCAACGCTCCCACGAACCTGTTCTCTATTGCAACCACTTCTTTCGTGGCGTTGATGATTGTTTGGCTTGGAGCAAGCTTGCCCTTGATCAATTCGTCGTTTGCCGATTTTTGAATCTCCGGCATCCTTGGAGCGACGAGTTGTCTGACTTCCTCGGGCCTGAAAACACCGTTCTGCAAATAGATGTTGAAAATTTCCGCTTGATCCTTTTCATCGATGGAGCGTTTATTGAACTGGAACGCCCAGTCCGTAATACCGAAACCCTGCCGGATGATGTGCTTGGTAAGTTTTTCTGCGACCCGCATCTGGAATGGAAGGATCGTCTCCTCGTAGAAGGTTTGTGTCTGGTGCTCTCCTGATCCGGCGCCGAGGTTGCCTGACTCGATGATGGAAACCTTGCCGGGAGGTACGCCGTACACTGCAAGGATCTCGTTCCTCGTAAACTCTCTCAACTCCAAAAACTCCATATCTTTTTGCGGGACAGAAATCTGTTTGAACTCGATGTCGCCTTCAAGGACGAGGTCGGAATGGGCAAGGTCCGGGTTCTTCGCCCGGGCGGCCAGGTATTCCCGGTTCCTTTCTACCTGTTCAGGCGTTGCGTCCTTCATGATGAACGCGCCTCTGATTTTTGCTCCGTTAACGAAGAAGGCCCGATTATAGACCTGGGCGAATTTATCCACGGTTACGGGGAGGATTAGAGACACCAGAGGAGAAAGCCCGTATAGCGTCGAACCTTTCGTGCCAAGTTTGAAATGGATTACCTCGTTGGGTTGGAATTGAACTTTGCCGGTTTGGTCCCTTGGCACTTGGACGTATCCCAAGATCGCGCCGTGGTCATCTGCCGCAACGCGCACTGCGGTCGCGTCTAAGTTCCACAGCTCCCTCGGCTTGCCGTCCGGACCGTTGACGACTTCCATGAAAGCGTTGCCGAAAACATACTCGTCCCGACACACGTCATCCAGAATTTCCAAAAGCGTATCGTTCGGGTTACAGTTGGAGAAGAATTCCTGCAGCGTCTCGGCGTTCTTTGGGTCGGCGTTCGGCTTGATCGGAACTAAAGCATACCCTCTGGCCGTCACCGCTTTCGATATCACGCCGACCACAGCTCTCACCCATGATGTTTGCTCATACATCTGGTTGAAAATCTCAAAGTCGATCTCCGGCAGAATGCCATCCGATGGAGACAGCCCGGTAACGTAGGAGATGATCTGTTTTGAGGATTTTGAAACCTCCTCTTGGATCACGTCTCCGAAGAGAGCTTTGACGATGCGTTCGCGCAGTCCCATAACCTTACTCACTGCACCTGAGACAGCGGCCGCAGTAATCACACTTGTCCGATTGTTCTGAGTTGAGCTGACCACAGAACGAGCAATTGATATAGACGGGCACTTCTACTTCTTTTATTTTGGTGTTCATACGACGTCCTCCGCGTAAATAATTTTTGGCTCCACTCTCTGCATCTGCACTCCTTGAAGCGCGAGCCATAAAGCGTCAAGAAGGTCATCAGCTCCGTGAGGGAAATGGAGCAGTTCTTCTTCCATCTGGCTCACCCAACTCCCAACCTCTGGCCGAGGAAAACGGATAGCACCGCTTTCAAACAGGGGAGCCAACCCTCTGAGCCTCGCCTGTTTGTCTCCTTGGGTCGTTACGCCTCGAAGCGGGAGTAGCCTCGTCTCCGGATCGGTGCGCAGGGATTCAAGGAACGCCGCTTGGAAACCGTTCGTCTCCACCGTAATCAGGCGAGGATGGTGGTATCGGTTTATCCGTTTAGCGGACTTGAGCTGTTCGTCGAACGGGATCCGGCCCCGGTAAGAGTCCACGAGGTAAGCCGTCCCGCTCCTGTCCATGCCCAAGACGCAGTAAGCGAATCGGGAATTGGTTTCCTTCCTCCCAATTGCCAAGTCAATGCCGCCGAAGATAGTGAGATCCTCGGGTAACCTATCGTAACGTCCCGACTCGATCCACGCGAGTTTGAAATCAGCGCCTTCTTGACCCGACGGATCGTTGAGATAAAGGCAGTTGTAAGCCGCGGTCCCCAATTGCGCCTTCATCTGGGAGAGTTTTTCTGAACTAAACTTTTCAGGGAAAAGGATGTGGCGGTTGCCAGATTCGTCCGTATGCTCCGCTGCCAAATTGATGACCTTGCAATGGGCAAAGCCGGGATCTGACTTGATGAAACCAGCAATATCTTCCGTGTGCCAGCGCGTCATCACAATGATGATCTGCCCGCCGTCATCGAGCCGGGGAAGGAGGTCTCTTTGAAACCACGTGATCACTTTCTGCCGTTGGTGTGGAGTCTGGGTGTTCCGGTTAGAGCAGGGATCGTCCACGACGATCAGGTTCGGATGCTGGCTGACTACCGTTCCCAATACCGATGCGACTGCAATGGACGGCTCTTTGCGGATCTCCGTCCTCGGGATCTGTATGCGCTCTTCTGTCCACGTGTCGGCCGACATGTCCCAGTGTCCGTACCGATCCTTGAACTTTTCATTTTGGGTCAGATGCCCTTTAATCTCCCGCAAGAACCCCTTGGCGTTGTCCAAGATTTCGTTCACCAACAGGATTCTCATGTTGTGGTCTTCAGTCAATCTGAACAGAGGATAGGCGATCGTGCAGGCCGTGGTTTTCAAATGGCCGACAGGTGCCAGCATCAATACAAATTTTTCTTTCAGCAAGATATCGAACCATGATAGGTGCAGCTCGGTAAGTTGGTCGTAACCGAGCACCTCTTTGGCGAAGAAAAACAGGTTTTCCAACCTCTCCGAGTGCTCTTTCATAGCCTTCCCTGTTCCGTACGAATAAAATATAGGCCTGTGCGAAAGGCGGACACATCATTTTCCCGTCGGTTGTTTCGTACAAATAAAAAATGTCTCAAGCCTCTCAAAGCGTTCGAAATAAAAGCGTAGGGGGAGTGTGTGCGGTTTGCGCTCGGATTTTTCCGCAAAAGTTTTCCGAACCGAAACGGATTTTTTTCTCGTCGGTAAATGACCTGACATAATGACGCATTATGTCTAGTGTGCGTTGCATTACGTTGCACCGTTCGTCTCCTCCTTGTCTGATGTGACAGCGGAAACTGCGGGCAGGATCTCCGCGCTTTGAATCTGTTCGACGGGCTCGCCGCTCAGGCTAGTTTTAACCACATCTCCTTGGCTCCGCTGCTGAAGGTACCTCTGCACTGTGATCCTCACCTCTTCTGATTTTTCAACTGCGTTTACTGGAACGCTGTGCTTCCCTGTGAGCGTCCCCATCCGGGACTGCAAATCGAAAAGCTCCGTCACGACGAGCATCAAATCTCGAATGTTGCCTTCGGAGAGTTTCCGTTTGATCTGTTTAAGCGCCGCAAAGATAAGGTCCCAACTCTCCCGAGTGGCGCGCTGACCGATCCTCGCGACCACTGGGTTTGAACCTGATTCGGGAAGGAACTTGCTCGCGTTGTCGAGCCAATATTTAACGGTGCTTTTTTCGATTTCCAGTTTCCGCGCAATAGCAGAGAGCTTCGCCCCGCCCTCATACATCGTGATGGCGGATTGAATCGTCTCGTTTGAATGTCGTTGCGGCCCTTTACGCTTCATTGTTCAATGCCATTACCTCTTTTATTTTTCGCCAAAATTCCCTCTGATAATTACGCTTACACAATCGTCTCCAACTCACCCGGCATTTGCTGTGAAAGTGTTGGTGCGGAAAATGCGGATAAAAATTCTTTTTGCATAATTTGCATGTCCGAATTTGATAGACAGTTTTATTCATTATTAACGTTTGTCCCTGAAAAAAGCTATGGACAGTTTAAAGTGTCCATAGGACATTTAAGCCATCCGCCGAACGCTTTCTTCACCATGTGTATCTTGGTGATGACGTCGTTGTCGCCTCTGCCCCTCTTGATTTCGTCCATCTCTGAAAGCAGGTATGTGACGAGCCCGGGGTTTTCTTTTTGTGCTTCTGCAAGATATTTTTCATCCATGACGCAGAGGATATGTTCGCCCGGGAATAGGTCGGACGCGATCACTGCCCATTTATAACGAGACTTAGCCTTAGGTGTCTCGGGTGTGACCGCTTGTTGTTTCCGCTCTAAATCGCGCAGGTAAGCCCTCATTGTTTTGCCTTCACGTCCACAACTGCGGTTTGACCGTCCGCTTTGTGGATCCGATATATCCCCGCTCTCAAGTGTTCCCAAACCTCAGCGTTGGGCCAGACCGCGAAAGATTTTGCTCTCCTGACCGCGACAGCTCCCGACGTCACTTGGATGAAGCGCACTTCATCAGGCGGCCGGATCGCAAGGATGTCGCAGAACCCGAACAGATCGCGAGCGCAGAATACAAGTCCTCGCCCAGGTCTCCAGCCCGGTTTGCCGAACCCTCGCTCCGTAAGATAGCCTTGGGTTTTCAAAAAGTCCGCAACTTTCTTCTCGTGGACGTTTCCCTTCGCTCTGTTGTTCATGACTGTTTAGGGCCCAGTGGGCTCAGTAGTTCGTTATCCCCGTCACCTGCGCGGGCGCGCGCGCATGCGCGTGTAACGCTCATAATGGATGACTGAGCCCACTGAGACCCAAATCCTTTTACAACGATTGAAAAATCAGCGAGTTTCATAACATATCCTCTTGAGCCTCTTTTCCCATGATGGCGATACCCTTAAACCCTTTGAAGTTCCCAGACTTCCACCGTTTGAACCCCCGTTTGCCTAAGTCGTCCGAAAACTTCCTCATCGTGCCGGTGTACTCGCCCCACTTCTCGCTCCATGCTTTCCATGAAGCAAAAAGCTCGTTCGTCCCTGTGGTGGAACTCGGGTTCAATACGCACGACTCCTCAATCCACCTTCCCAACGCGTCTTCCGACTCCAAATATTCCTCAGTTGCCGAAACCACCCGCGCGGGCGGGTTTAACCCTATCCTCTGCCATTCAAGGCAGCCCTCAATCGCCCAACGCAAGATCCCGTCTTTCTCGCTGATCAGGCGTTCCGGTAGAGCGGGGTCGCGCCGTTCTTTTGGGATCGTTACAGTGAACGGGACGAGGTGTAGCCGTCGTCTCATCGCCTCGTCCACGTCGCGGATGGAAGGTTTGTTGTTGCCTGCGATGATGAGCTTAAACTGCGGTTTGTATTCAAAGAAATCCTGCCGCATGAAGCGGGCAGAAATCTTGTCGCCTCCTGTCAGCGATTTGATCTTGGATTCTGCCCAACGCCTGCCTTTTTCCACTTCTATGGAAGTGACGAGCCGCGCGCCTCGGAGCCCCGCCAAATCTGTCGGGTGGCGCTCGCCTTTAGTTTCGAGGAACGTGTCCATCGGAGAGTTCGTCGCGTAATCTCCTAAGATTGATGCGAGGGTGTTCAAAAAAACTGATTTACCGTTCGCTCCAGTCCCATAGAGGAAGAAGAGTGCGTGTTCAGTCGTGGCTCCCGTGAGAGCGTAACCCGCCATGCGGGCGAGATAACTTTGAAGCTCTTCATCTCCGTCGGTCACGTCATTCAGGAAGGCCAGCCATCGGGCAGGACTCTCATCTGGACGACCCGCTTTGCCGAGGGTGATCTTCGTCATGAAATCGCCCCTCGTGTTTGTTCTCACCTCGCCGGTCTTTAGGTCAACCGATCCGCCGGGAGTGTTCATGAGCCACAGGCTTGAGTCCCACTGGTCTACCGTCCCCGCGTGTCGCCTGTCCGCGCGAGCCATCCGCTCCACAGCGGCGACGGTCGACGCGCTTGCGACTTTGGCCGCCACTTTTGGTTTGAGGCAGCGGGCAGCCGCTTCGCGGCAGATGAGGCGGGCCAAGTCATACGCCTTGAGCGTCGTCTCCCTTTTCCAACAGGCCCCGTCCCAATGAAGCCATTGTCCCCAGGCCGCGACATAACGCCAATCTTCGGCGTGGCGGTCGGTGAACTCAAGAGCCAAAGCGTCGTCAGTAAATCCGGGAGGCATAATTTCTTCTTCCTCATCTGGAGGCGCGGCGGGGTCACTTTCGGGAGGATATCTTGAAATGCTGTTTGCGATAGTTTCCAGCTCCTTGTCCTCCAAAGGCGGGGAACACCGTTTATCGTTGATAACCTTCAGTGCTGCCAATATCTCATCTGAATTCATCCCGCGCTTGCGCATCGTGCCCGCGAGGCTAGCGAGGCTAGAGTTTCGTGCGCCTTCGATAATTTTTCCTTTGCTGACAGCAGGCGACGACCCGTTCCTTCGGCTGAACGCTTCGATCAATTGGTCCGCGATCCTTCCGAGGTGAGCTTCCGCGTCTTCCCATTCGTAAGGGTTATTATCGATCACGGAACCCGGAGCGACGACGTAACCTCCGTCCGCTTTGAAATCGATGCCCGGGAGCACACCGTTCCGGCTTTTGAGCGGGCCCTCATGAGCGTAATAGAGGTGCCAGCCGCCGCTCGGAGTCTTGGCGGTTAAAGTTGGTGAAACGCTTTTGAGGGATTGCAGCGACTCCCTGCCTTTGGCTCCGTTTTTAACGTCGACGTCCACCACCACGATCCCGGAGACTTCTCCGGTGGCGATCCCGATGTTGGCGTTCGGATGTTCCGTCCACCACTTCCGGACCATGTAGGCAGACTTCGTGGCGTCCTTGAAACCGTTCTTCGTGAGAGGTTTCTTGCTGTTGGGGACGAGCGGAAAAACTGCCCATCCTTGATCGATGTATAAGAGCGCTCGTTCTAAGCTCATGACGCTAACGCCCTGTCGATCTTTGATCTGTTAAACGTGTGCGCCAAGATGCAGGAGGCCTCGTATCGCGTTCGTGCCGAATCTTTCCGTGACGACGGGAGGTAAAGCAGTTGTTTATCGGTGGGCGGCTGTTTTAGCCACCTGCGCGACTTGTGCGCCGCGTCCTCGGTCTCGTTCAAACATAGCCAGTCGTCGGCCGAGGATAGGCAGGCGAGGCGGTCTCCCATGTGCAAGATTTTTGCCGGACCGTCTTTCACTCCACCAATGGCACGCCATTGTCCATTGACGAGGAATATACCGCCCCAAGCGTTGAACCCCGTGGCAATGACTACTGAGTCGTCTGCAGCGATCGGGCACCACTTGAACGGTGAACGTTTCAGCAGGTCAACTTCCGTCATTTCGAAATCGTTCATCTCGGTCTTGCCCCGAGCTTGAAACTCGTATCCGCACATCGGGCACTCCATCACGCGGACGGGGATTAAAGCCTCGCATTGCGGGCACGTCTTGGCGGGCGCTTCTCCCGGATATTCGCGGTCGTGACCGTCCAAATCAATCTTCTGTTCCAATGCCCCGTGTATCATCGCGGAAGTCCCAAAATCCAAAACGACGCAATCGGTTTTGATCATGCCCGGATAATGTTCGGGGTCGACTTTCCTCAAGCCCCGACCAATCATCTGGATCATTGTGGACTTATGCGAGCAGGGACGTAAAAGGACGACGCAAGAAATGGGCGGGCAATCCCAACCTTCCGTTGCCACGGCCACGTTGACCAACACTTGAGACTCTCCGGTATCGAGCCGTTCGAAAATCTCCGCCCGTTCATTGTCTGGAGTTTCGCCAGTGACGAGGTCGGTTGTGACGCCTGCAGAGCGAAATGCTTCGGCAACGTGTTCCGCATGGTCAACGGTAGAACAGAAAACGACCGTCCTCCTATCGCCAGCTTTCTCGCGCCAGTGTCGGATGATGGCGTCCGTTAGCGGCCTGCGGTCCATGATGGCCGCCACTTCGTCCATGTCGTACTCGCTCGCCACCCGCCGCACATGTTTGAGATCCTCTTGCACTCCCACGTCGATAACGAACGTGCGCGGCCGAACCAGATATCCCTCTGCGATCATTTCGCTCAAGGTAATCTGGTCGGCGACGTTGTCGAAGATCCCGCGAAGCCCTTTGCCATCGCCCCGGTTTGGGGTTGCCGTCACGCCGTAGATCATCACGTCCGGGTTCAGGCTCTTGGCCCTCTCGATGATATGGAGGTATGAGTCCGCCCGGGCGTGGTGAGCTTCATCGATGACCAAGAGATCCAATGGCGGCATCCGGTCAAGGTTATTCTTCCGCGATAGCGTTTGCACCATCGCAAAGACCGCCTTCCCCGTCCATTGTTTTTCATCAGCGTCTACGATGGAGACAGGCATGCCGGGATTAATCTTGAGGAACTTCTCTACGTTTTGAGCCGTGATCTCATCCCGATGAGCCAAGACGCATGCCTTGGAGCCGTTGTCGTCCAGCACTTGGCCAGCAACAGCGGACAGCATGACCGTCTTACCTGATCCTGTCGGCGCAACACCTAAGGTATTGCCGTAGTCTTTAAGAGCTTCAACGCTTTTTTGAACGAACTCCTTCTGACGTTTGCGTAATATCAAAACGAAATCCTCCCGATGGAAAGCGTTACGTTAGAATCCAACTTTGGGGTCGTATCCCCGCTTACCGGCGGGCGGTGTTTGTTGTTTGGCTGGGGCCGACGCTTTAGCTGCGGCGGGATCTTCTGTGTAGAACTCCGATATCTTGTTCTTCTGCTTGCCTTCCCATTCGTCCACGATGACGTGGGCGCGGCAATATTTGTGGAGGTACTCGTCCGTCTCGAAGTCGAGCTGTCCGTCGAATGGCAGGCCCAACGCGTGGTTAGCGTGTAGCCAGATCCCGTGTCCCGGCTCGCCTTTAGGGATGAACGTCACGGTGTGCCAACACTTGCCCACGCTTTGTCCGTCAGGCGTCATGATGTCGAAGAAGAGGTCGACTTTCTGGCGGTTGGTGGTTTGCGTGACGCCGTCTTTTTTGTCGATAATTTCGACGACGTAATCGCCTTCGGGAGCGATAGGAAACCCTGCGCTTTCTTGAGTCGCGTCTGCGTTCATTTGAACTCTCATTTTTTGCCTCCTGTGGTTTTGGTTGAATCTTTGAAAACTGCCTCGAAAGCCGAATAAGGATTTTCTTTGGGGAGTTGGATGGTCTTGTCGTTCAGCTCCTCTACCCGCGAGCCCCACATCCCCAAGGGCCCGCCTTGGAACGTGATGTAATGGGCGGTCCCCGTTCCGAGCGGCTTCTTAAAACAGAACCCGATCATGTCAGCTTGCGCGGCGAGGAACGCTCCAGCTTTTCCGGGCATGTTGATGCCTGCTGGCGAAACCAAATTTCCATTTGAGTCCAACTTTGGCTCTTTGCAGTGGGCGATCAGGATCACGAGTTTCTTGGACGACTTGAGGAAATTAACGAGCGCTTCAATGCGCCTGCGGTAGTCCGCCCACATCTCGAAACCGTCCACGCCTTGTTTGCGTTCGGTGATGGTTTCGAGTCCCCGAGATTTGGCCACTTCTTCTTCCATCCAGTCAGAAAGCACGTCGATGGAATCCACCACGACCGTCTGGACTGATGGCTCTGCAATGGCCGCCTTTAGGATTTGTCTAAACTCATCGAGGTTGGGGACATCGTGGATTCTACCTTCCACGCGGTCGCCTCCGCCGTGTTCCAACTCCAAAACGTATGAACTCGGAAACGTCGATGAGAACGTGGTCTTGCCTGACTTGGGTTGCCCGACCAAGATCATGAGCCCTTCGGTCGGAAGACCTGTTTTAAGTTTGGGGCGCGGCGGTATGAGGCGGGGTACGGGCTGTGGGTTGGGTTGAGTTTCTTGTGTCATAGGATTCCTCCGTGTTTTTAATTACCAGTCGATAAATTGCGGTTGAGCCAGAGCTTCTTTGAGAGCTTTTGCGGACAAGAAGGCTTGGAAGGACGACGTTAGGTTGGCGACTTCTTTCTTCTCGAATTTGACCGGCAGTTTCTTGCTGAACCGAACGACCACGGCTTCATCACATTCCACGCCGTAAGTCTCTGAGAAAGCTTGTCCGTATGCTGCGACCTGCAAAGCGTATTCCGAATAAATCCCGCCGCTCGTTTTCCAGTCGAGGATGACGTAACGCCCGTTACGGACTCCCAATGCGTCGAGGCTGCCGCCGAATTCGTATTTAAGAGAGGCCACTTTCGTGTCTCCCATCACAAGCTCTATCCCAGAGTCCTTCCACCAATCTTTGAAGGCTTTGACCGGCCCTTCGATTTCTGAAGGGATTTCCGCTGGCTCTTGCCCATGAATGATCAGGTCGATGAAGGAATGAGCTTTGCTGCCGAGATCCGCGGCCTCGTCTTTAAGCAGGTCGGGACGCTTCTTTGCGTCATAAATGAGGTTGTCAATCCACGCCTTGTTCAATACGATCCGCGCAGACTTATTGCCTTCCAACCGTTTCAAGAGTGCGGCCTCAACTAAAGAGAGCGCCTCTTTCTTTGCCCATGGGACGAGAGCAGGCTTGTTGATTACCGAGAGGAACCCGGTGACGCCGGGATAGCGGAAAGTTTCTCCGTTCACCGTCACGTCGTAGAGGTGTTCCCGGCCTTCAACTACGAGCGCGACATCGTAAAGTGGATGTAATCCTGTGGACGCGATCATGTTATGCCTTCCGAAGTTTTTCCAGAAATTCTTCTATTGCGGGATGAGGTTTGATGTCTGTCTTGTTTTCGGACCTGACGGGATCGCTTCGATTCTTTAAGCGCGTCAGTGATTTCTCCATAAGGACGTCAAGGTTTTTCATTAAGCGCCAAACAAGATCATTATCCACTTCGTGTACTGCCACGAGGCCGCCAATTACTAACGCTTCTTCCTCAAAAAGTTCCAGAATCAAATCGTGTGCTTCTTCTTTCGAGATCATGGTTTCGTCTCCTCACACAGAGTTCTCAAAAGGTAAAAGGGGTCGGATAAGGCTAAACGGGGACATAATTTTTTGGCCAGACATAAAAGTAATTGATTTATCAATGAACATGGATGATCGGTTTGACACGAACGATCGTTAGCAATATAATGTCTGTATCTTTTGCCTTTCCGATTGAACCCTCAGTTGGCGTTCAATCCAATTAAGAAAGAAGGAAAAGTCTAAAATGGCACGACAAGCCACAAAGGAACTTACTGTTCGTCAGAAGGAAACACTCCAATGGATAAAAATTTTCATTGCGAGAAATGGACTGCCTCCCACGGTTCGGGAGATAGGAAAAGCTTTGGGAATCGAAAGCTCTACGACTTTCAATTTGGTTCGAGAACTTCAAAAGAAAGGTTATGTGAAGCGCGGAAGTCTCGGAGCTAGATCTCTGAGCTTAACCGTTCCAGATAAGGTAATTCAGCCCACGAAGCCTCTAGATAATCGGAGGAATGGAATCATGCATTTTAGTGGGATGAAAAACTTTAACGACATTGTTCCTATCCCGCTTCTTGGTGATATTGCGGCAGGACACCCCATTTTGGCTGAGGAAAATAGAACCGGCGAAGTCTTGGTGAGTTCTGAAATCGCCCGCCGCTGCCCGTGCTTCGCCTTGACAGTGCGAGGTGATAGCATGATTGATGCTGGAATCAATAACGGGGACATCGTTATCGCACGACGACAGCCGGTAGCCGAGAATGGAGACATTATCGTGGCATTGTTAGGAGATGAGGCGACAGTAAAACAATTATCGATTAAGGGAGACGTGATTGAACTAAAGCCGAATAACCCTGCGTATCGCGCGATCCCAATCGGTTCTGAAGACGACTTTCAAATTCTGGGAAAAGTGATAGCCGCAACTCCAGGCCACGGTTCCCACATAAAGAGGAGGAACTGATAATGTCAAGTTTTGTTCTTAGGCGGTTTTCCAATCCGGATGCGCTCAAATCGATCACGCCAGCTCATTTGCTTGCTTTATTGCAACCTTACAGAGATTTCTTTTCCCTTCGTAATGTAACTTTGCCAACATCGTTGAACGGCATGGAATTGGATTATGATGGAATTGTCGGAGTTCTTATGACCCCGGACGCAGATACACCTCAAGACCTTGCAGATGCTCTGTATTATGTCCATGAAATGGCCACACCTGAAGATGCGGACGATTTAATGGAGGAATTGCGTGGGCAAGGAATCAGTTTGGATGGTGGGGATCATACTCCGGCCGATATTGCTGTAAAGGTGTGGCTTTCAAATCGAGACATTCTGGAAAGGAAGCATGCCGAGCAAGTTATGGCGAAACCACGGTCGTTCGACTGCTACCAGACCGATCGCGACCCGGTGCCAGAATTCAGGACACCGTCCGAAACGAAGCTTAGATCGATGGCCCAAGATTTGGACGAATGGTTTAACGATAAAAAACGCGGACACGGTGCCCGAGTTTTTTTATTTCCGCGACAAAACGAATTCTGGTTTTTAGTTCGTCATGGGGAACTTTTCAAGAGAGAAGGAAGCCTTGAGGACGGAGAGCCTAAAAGCATATATTATCGCCCAGCCAAGCATGACGTTGTCATCTACGATCCGGTTGTGGGCGAGATCCGGGTTAACGCATGCACCCAAAAAGAAAAGCAACTGTACCGCGAAAAATTCGGGCAGCACATTTTCGGCGATTCAAATTTTTTCCCGGGTCAAAACAAATACACACTAGACCCTCTTGGCCAAAATGGCGTCAGGTCATTGGTCTGCAATGACGTAAACGGTTTAGATTCCGTTCAGCTCAAGGAGATTCAGATTTTTAGAGGCGGGAACCAAGGCGAGGTGGAAATCCGTCGCGCCAAGGATATCTTCCTAGCTTTGGAGGAACGCGGCCGAGATTTTCCGAGAGGTAGGCTTATTCGAGCTAGTTTGTCGGTAAAATTCACGTCGGCAAAGGTCCCTAGAACCGTCACGATACGCCCACCCAATGTCGCCCGATACACGAGGGACAGCGACGGCACAGTTGTAGAAGAATTTTTGAAAAAGCGCAGATTTATTCTGGAAAGATCAGAAACAATCGAGGACGGAGAGGAAACCAATGCCAGCGTGGTCGGCGTTTGAATCGATCCCCGGATTGACGGCTACTTACGCCGAATGGCAGAAACGCTCGGCTGATGGGTTCAAGTCCATAGAGAGATTTCTCAGACCCACCGGGAAATCAGCCTCTGTCTACCCTTGTCCCAAAAAGCAAGGTTGTGGGTGCGCCCACGACGTTGTTGTGCATTCCAAGGATGACATTGTCGGGGTCTGCAGGTGCCGTCCGAGGAACTGTAAGACCTTCAAAATAGAGAGGGTCAATCTCCTCTTGTACGAACTCGACCGCGAGCGGATCGGTTCGGCCATCGCCGAAACCCTTGGCGCTAAAGCAGACAACGAACCCATCGATAGACTTCACCTCACGTGGCGGATCGGAGTGTACTCTCCTCGTCCCGGAGCCCATCTTCCTCTCTTTTTAACCATTCAGTTCGAGCCTGATGATTTTAAGCGGGTCGTCGAAGGATTAATCGCCCGTAATGAGCAGCCGTTCTTGTTGATGGCGCCAACTAGCGTAAATTGGAAGCACGAATACGACGATTTGCTGCGAAGACGAAAAGCTAGGTTTATTGCCCTAAACGAAATCTTGACGTGGAACGGAAATCTTACGATTAAGCAAAGCCTTGCGGACATTCTTGGCGAATTTCTTGAGGAGGTGGGCCCACCTTTAAAAGAACTCTTTCTTCTTCGTAACGATGGGGCGACTTGGAGCGTGATATTTCGTGGAGAGGAGAAGAGTATTCCGAACAGCAAGGGAGTTCATTATATCGCGACCTTGCTCGCCGCTCCGAACAAGGAAATCTACTGTGGAGAGCTCCACGGATCTATATCAGCCATATCTCTCGATGCAATGGTGGACGGGCAGCACTTAGATGATGACAATGTTCCGAAAGTCAGTGCAAGTAAATCAAAAAAGAGTAAATCAATTTCTGTGAACTCAGTCATCGACTCGGAAGCCTTAAACAATTACAAGAACTGTATCAAAACGCTTCAAGATCAAATTGAGGAGGCGGAAGATCTGTGCAACAACGAAAAAGCCGCTGAACTGAAACAAGAATTGAACACGCTGACCAAAGAAATCGGGCGTACCGTAGGTTACCGTGGAAAAGTCCGAACTGAAGGTCCAACTAAAAAGGCCCGGCAGGCTGTTTCTAAAAATATAAATCTTACGCTTAAAGCGGTTAAGAATATACATCCAGCTTTATGGAAACATCTTGATGCCTCAATTAAACGTGGAGAATTTCTTGTCTACCGCCCTGAAGAAGATTTCAAGTGGACAATAAGAGCGTAGTCAAATTGTTTCAGTTTTTGAGTAAGAAACCATGAGTATATTGACCACATGGTCTGAAGGCCGACAACCGACAGCTGGTCTCGATCAACTGGGAGTCCGAGGTAATTCCGTTCGGATGTACGGCTATCTCATTCCTGGAATTACAAACGTGACAAACCGAGTCCGATACTATTCGATGCATGCTTGGTTCGTTCAGTGGTGGGCCAAGAAAGTCGCCACCGCTGACAATAAGGTCTTTGATTATAAGGCCTTTCGAAAAAAGATTAGGATATTTGAATGCATTGTCGGAATGGCAGAGAGAATCCGCGGTTACGAAAAAGGGGAGGATTTTCTCGCCGTAACCGGTGCTGACACTTTCCGAAAATGGTTACAAGAGCAAGATGGTCTCAAGGCAAGCACCGATGTACCCCTTAAGGATCTCGCGAACCACTACTGGAAGCACAGCGGCGGTGGATTCGGTCAGTACTATCGTGGATCAGCCGAAGCACTCGGTATCATTCGTGAAGACAAAGATATCGTTGGACTGACGCCAGAATTTGGAATCCCGCTCGCAGATGCGTTCGAGGAAATGACTGATGGAACGGAACTTGAAAAGATGGTACGGCAAGAGACAGCAACTATCGGACAGCTTCGTAAACTCGTTGAGGTCAGCACTTTTCAGGAGATACGAGGTAGAGAATCAACGATTCTGCGTCACGTCTTGTTTGATGAGAAAAATGTATTTGGTAGCGAAGGGCAGCGTCGACGCAATTCCCTCCTAGCCATCCTCGCTTTGGCACAAGACACTCCGGGTGGCATCGAGGAGAACCCTCTTTGGCAGGTTTTGGATGCTGCATTGCATGGCCGCACCTCCGCGAATACCGAGTTCAATATCCCTAAGCCGCTGATAGAGCATTTTGCCCTCTGGAGGTCTTACTCGCTTCAAGAGTACCTTGCGTCTGGCTTGGAGATATTGCTCTCGGTTGCTGTTGAGACTGTTGGTCAGAGGGAATTCGACAGGGGATTCCTGTCAGTAGATGAGGTTGCGGAAGCCGTAGCAGAAAAAGTCTCAGTCAAAATAGACCAAAAGATGTGGGGTGATCTGGTCGACGAATCCATTGAAAGATGGAAATGGCCGAGTCTCAATCCAAAATCCGACTCCTTCGATGAGCGTGATCTGCGAGATAAGGCTGTTGCCGTGGTTTGGAACGATGGAGCGCAAGCATTGACGACAGCATTGAATCTGCTGGCACGAGTGACTAGTCGAATCAGAGATGGTGATCCTTACGAAGGTTTTCGCAGAGGAAAGATGGCACTTATGTCGGGGCGGATTTCCCTGTTGGACTGGTACAGATTTTCGAATGAGCGAGCGAGGATGAATTGTCGAGAGTTCCTGTCAAATGCCGTCGCTTGGTCACTTCGCACCCACCTCAGGATCGCAGGAGCTAAACTGATCTATACTAAGGTTTATACCTATAAAGCAGCCTTTTTTGATGGCCGACTCATCATGGTTGATCGAATGGAACCCGCACTCAATCAGCCCCGGCTGCTTCAAGCAACCCGGATGCTAACGGATCTCGGTTTGTTGCGATGGAATCGGGATCATCTTACAATCTCGGCTGAAGGTCGACACATTCTTAAAGAGTACTCCTGCTGATGAACGGAATTCCCACACGCTCATTGCTGGAAGAGATAGATAAATCCGCTTTTGAGCATGCTATATTCCTGACCTATGGGATTGACCTGCCCTTCTTTGAAGACAGCATCCTGCGTTCTCTTCTACGTCAGGAAGCCCGGAACGTTGCGGTATTTGCTGATGGCCGTCATGCAGCCGGTCAATTGCGGCATCTTGCAGAGATGAAAAAGGATCGATCCGGTTGGCATCCATGCGGAAAGTTCTATTCGTTAACCCCTGTACGACATCAGACAGCATTCCATCCTAAGGTGGCTTTGCTCGTTGGAGAGGAAGTTCAGTTATGGATTGGTAGCGGTAATCTTGAGCCGGGAGGACTTCGATCCAATTTGGAAATTCATAATATTGCGCGTTTCGATCCTAATGGCATTGATGAGCCCGGCATTCCCGCCATGATTGCAAATATCTGGGGGTACATTCGAGGGATTGCAGAAATGAACTCTTCCGAGGTGGTAAGACAGCAACTGAATGAGGTTGAGGAATCCATCCCGTGGGTTAGAACCAGTAAGGACGGTAAGAACAAAGATTTTCGCCTTGTTTTAGGACCCGAAGATGATGCGATCAAGATCATTGCCAATGAAATCGGAAACGAAAAAATTGACCGTGTCATAATTGTTTCTCCATTCTTCGATAAGGATTTCAGGACTTTAAAGAGCTTGATGCATCTTTTTGATCCAAAGAAAGTCCAAATCCTTATCCAGCCTGACAAAACCAGTATGCATGGGCCGACTGCAGAAAAGTTAAACGGAGTCGATTTTTATAAACTCCGGGCACCCAATGACCGATATGCCCATGCGAAGATCATCCTGTTGGAGGGCCGCAAGAGAGAAATTGTGTTCTCCGGCAGTCATAATCTTAGCGAGCGGGGCATGAAAAGCGAAAATTATGAGACTAGCATTTTACAGACCGGTCTCAATCCGGGACAAATTCTTTCATATCTAAAACTTGACCAAGACATCGTTGATTCCAATCGTGTAAATAAAAGTGACCTTGCAGCCATGTCTATCATCGTCCGTGAGAACGAGGAAGATGCGACTGGTACACAGATACTATCGTCCGCTGAGATAACTAACTATGAACTCACTTTACGACTGCGGCAAGAGACCAGGGCAAAGAATATTATTTTGTTGGTCTATGATGATTCGACAGTGCCGAAAAAGTATGGCCGGGTCCAATTCAACGGCTTACTTGGTTCAGTAAAGGTGTCACCTGAAAATGTACGTGACTGGGTAGCTGTTGCCATTGAAACCGATGGAAAGGCTTCTGCTCCAGTGCCAATATTGCACGTAACCGAGATGTTCACTAGGATCTCCAAACAACGGAAATTTCGGGATCTAGCAAATAGGGCATCAAGAACAGGAACTGGACTAGATGATATTGAGGAGTTGGTCGAGGATCTGAGATCTGTTCTTTTTGATGAATGGAGGCTGACAAAGGTCGGCCGCAAGATTGCAGATGATGAAGATGGTTTGGAAAAGACGGAAACGAGGCAGTTAAGCTATGAAGATTTTATAATTCCATTGAAACGCGAACATGAATCGGAGAACTCGCCCGTTGGAAATACGCGGTCAACATTTGACGCAGTGCTTGGAGCAATCCTCGCTTCTTTAGGTGGGACGAAGGCCCCCTTGGCGAGTGAAACAAATACTGAGGATGCTGACATCGAGCAAATCCCTGACGATCTTAGCTCCCTCGCAGATTCTTCTGCCGAAGAAGAGGAGAGACTTGCATCTGAAGCAACCAATGCAGAAGGCGAAATAAGTTTCGACGATGAAGAAGGATCAATTACTTCGGGAGAGCATTCCGAGCAAGTGACCGATAAAAGCGCCAAAAAAGATACAGAGTCTCAAACTAAAATTGCGGAGAGATATGCTCGGAAGTTTAAGAAGATGGCTCGTTGTCTGCCTGGACAGATGAGATCACGCCTAGAAGGTGATCGTTCCATATCGATTTATGAAGTTGAGGTATTACTGACATCTGCCCGACTTTTCACGGGATTGGTCGGACGAGTGCAGAAAATTGGTGATGAGGAGGTCGTTTATCTAGGTTGGGAGGATTGGGCTGAGGTACAGGCCGGACTTTTAGATGTGCTCACAACCAATCGATTGAAGGTGTTAAGCAGGATTCCTTGGAACAGAGTTGGCCATGCGGCATTGCGAGAACTTCATAGCGGACTCGCCGGATGGTGTCTCTGCATTAGAGGTTATCTCAATACACCAGCTATAAAAGATAATACTACAGGTAAAACTCGTATGCGAATTCGAGTTGGACTTAGGCTTGCAGGCCAACTTTTAGGTATTGAACGGGAGAAACTATCCAAGGAAGACGTCCTCAAAGCTGCACATTGGCTATTAGGACACAGGGCTCCTGACACATCGGAACCGCCATTACATTTCGATGAATGGTGTAAAGAAATAGGCAAGTTGCGAACAGATGATCTTAGATTAAGAAATATTTATAAATCTGCATCCGATATCGCTGAGTCCAAGATCGGTTTGCTAACACACAAAACTGGCGCGTGGGTTTGGTGGCCTCATATCGACGGTCATATAGGTTTGCTTTGTTCTGACACTGCAAATCATTTTGAAATTCTTTATGAGGTAAACGAATCCAAGAAAATCATGCCAGGATATGTTGTGGAACTATCTGCAAACTCATAACTTGTGATCACTGCCATCAAGCAGTTACAACCGCTTCATGGATTAGTGACCGCAAAGTATCCTTCACAAAATTTAAATCGTTCTCATCCCTCGAACCAGTTGCTGTAGTAGCAGTGTGTTTTATGAAAACCCATTTTAGGCCACCCCTATTGTAAATCCGGTTAACAAGCCGAGCATAGACAAGACGTGACTTCGCACAGTCAATTTCAATAAAATTTTTATATAAATACTTCGTTGCCGGTTCCGCAATGCCCAAAACCAGTTTAAGTCCTCTCTTTTTGCATAAATCCAACTCCCACTTCATAAATTTGTCGGCGCAATAAACGGTCGGCCACTGATCCCCTCCCCTGCGGGCGCCGGGATAGCATTTTCCATAGTGGGTCCAATAGGCATGTTTTCTAAAGCTGGTCTCTCTTAGCCCCATCACATTAAGAAATTGAAGAAACGTTCGATTTCGAGAATCGGCCAATATTTGATTCTCGGATGCTGGTCTTGAAGGGGCCTGACTGACAATCATAATCTTGCACTCTTTTGGTATAGGCATTGCAAGAGGTGCTTTACCATTTGCATTTTTACATTTACAGATGCTCTGCCAATCCATGCAGTTTAATATTTGATCGTACATTTCCATAAGTACCACTATATCTCTTACCGGGACAGTGATCAAACTTCATCTTTTTCATTTCTAAAAAAATATCTCATTTTTGACAAGGCCAAATCGACTGCGACTTTATAAGTCGCTCAGGCGACTTCCTTTTTCGCGCCTATGCCTTGAGGCATAGCGACGCGGCAGGGAAATCCTGATTGTTCGGAGAACACACCCCTAGCCATGCATGCCTCGAGGAGGCGGCATGGTTGGGTTTTCTCGGAAGGAGATTCGTGCAAAGATTGAGGAGGAAGTTTATAGTGACGCTTACGGAGAACTTTTAAAGAGAATGCAAGAAGGCGACGCATTATCTCCTAGTTTTACGAGCTGGAGAGAAGTCGTCAGTTTTATGCATAAAGGAAGCGATAACGCGTCTGTAAAGGATTCCATACTCTCGTCCATTTTTAAAGCGCATAGACGAAATCTGGATTCACGTTGGAGGACGGTGTTGTTGGTCATTTTTTGGCCTGCACTTGAATCTATTCACTGGCAAAAACGGAGATGGGATTCCGATCCTGATGAGAGGTGGCAAAATATCGTCTGGACATTTCTTAAAGTCATCTCCAACATTGATCCGGAAATACGCCAGCGCCATTTTGCCTCCAAAGTATTCAACGACACGGTTCATCATCTGTGTGACGAATACCGTCGATCATGGAAACGCGCAGAGTGGGAAATTTCAATGGACGATGAAACTATCGATGATTTGGCCGCTGAAAACGATGTGATCGATGAAACGCCTATAGAAATCGCAGTTGCCCAAAAGCTTTATCTCGACAAACTGCAGAAACATCTGAGTGACGGCACAATCCAAGAGGCTGATTATCTTCTCCTCGTTGGTACGCGCATTTACGGCAAAATTCTCGCAGACTATGCACGTGAAAACGGGATTGGTTATCAGGCAGCGAAAAAACGTCGCCAAAGAGCTGAAGCTCAGATCCGGAAAGCGGATGGCAAACAAAAGGGAGGCGGACTATTTGGTCCCCAAGAACCATGTCATAGGGCCTTTTAAGTATAGAAGGCCTTATTCATGGACACTGAAAAAGAATACCGGCATTGCATTGATCCGGATGATATGACGCCTGAAGATCGGTGGGATGAAATATTGAATCTGCTGGCTAAGGCTTCCGTACGCTTGGCAGAACGGGAGAAAAATATACCTCCCGAAGAGAGGATTCCCGACATGCCTCTTTTTACCGCACTGACTCTTATAAACGCTGGGCGCATTCCGTTTGGGCAAAAGAAATATCATGGCAGACGCACCAAGAATCAATCTGAAATACAATGCATTGCTCGTATTTCCGAATTGGCTTTCGGTGGAAATTCATTGAGCGAAATTGCAGACAAACTTAATCAAGAGGATCAAAACAGCCGTTATGCAGGCCGCTGGTCTAAAGTGTCGGTTTGGAGAATTCTTAAAAAAGCAAAAGCAAAACATAAATGTTCTCCTGCGTGAGCAACTTGACTTCAGGGAGTAAAGAAGGTAGTGAATGGTATGTCTCAACCGTCGAGCAATAATAATTCTAAGCAAATTTATTGTGCAATTTACACTCGTAAATCCACTGATGAGAATCTGAATTCTGAATTCACCTCTCTGGATTCCCAGCGGGAATATTGCGAGGCTTTTGTTAAAAGCCGTGAACCGGAAGGCTGGAGAGTATATCCCGAGGTATATAGTGATCCGGGATTTTCTGGCGGCAATATGGACAGGCCCGGTCTCAAAAAACTTCTATCTGATGTTAAACAAAATAAGTTCAATGTTGTTGTCTGCTACAAATATGACCGCCTGAGCCGTAACACCAAAGATTTCCTGCAGGTTTTAGAAACTTTCGACCGCTATGGCGTCCACTTCGTTTCGGTTACCCAGCCGATTGATACGACATCTTCTGTCGGTAGATTAATGCGTTCAATTCTCATGGATTTCGCGCAGTTTGAACGCGAGATCATCGGCGAAAGAACCAGAGATAAGATGGCAGGAATCGTTCGTAAAGGTAGGCGGGCCGGAGGGTGGCCAGTCTTGGGATACGATATCAACCCTGTTACTAAACATCTCTCAGTAAATGATCCCGAAGCTGAGGCAGTGAAAGAAATTTTTCATACTTATGTCGCAGCCCAATCCTTATCCGTTACTGCGAAAGCAGCAAAAGCACGCGGATATATTTTGAAAAAATGGATCACCAACGAAAGTAAAAAACAGCGGGGAGGAGGTGATCTTAATAAAGCAAACCTTCAATACATGCTTCGTAATCCTCTGTATATTGGGAAGATTCGTTACAAAGGGCAGTTATACCCCGGCGCTCACCAAGCTATTTTAAGCGAAGAACTATTCAACAAAGTTGGAGCCGTATTGGCTGCCAACTGTCATTCAAGGCTAAATTGTGATGCCAAAAAGAGGCCGCATAATTTTATTCTCAAGGGATTGATCCGCTGCGCTCAGTGCGGATCAATGATGTCGCCTACCTATAATGGAAAAAGGATATTCCACTATAAATGCCTCCGCATCATGAAACTGGATAAAACCGCCTGTCTATCGCGGTCGGTAAACGCGGAAGCAATTGAAGCAACGGTACTGGATCGGATGTCGCACCTAGCAGAAAAAAAGGATGCGATCGAAGGCATAGTTCAGAGGTCTAAACTGCATTCTAATAATGAACTCCCGCTAAAAAGACAAGAGCGGCAGGGCGTAGAAAAACAAATCAATAAACTGGAAACCGAAATTCAAAGAATGGTAAGTGCTGTGGCGGACGGAAGCGAAGGTGAAGGTTGCCTGCCGCTTGTCAGGGGCATTAAGTCCAAGGAAACCAATAAGGCTCAGCTGCAGGATAAACTTATTGCAATAGACCGGGAGATTCAGAATCTGGAGAACCAGCAGGTAGAGGCAGATATCATCCGAAATAACCTAACCCGCTTTGGAACCGTATTCAAGGAATTGGATCCGCAGGAGCAGCGGAGACTGATGCAGCTATTTTTAAGGCAGGTGACGTTTAATACCGCAACTGGAAAGATTCAAATGGACTTGCGGCCCCTTCCCTCAATAGAGGGAGTTCTGGACTCGTATCTAAATGGGTCGAAAGTTGTAAAACATGGCTGCCCCGCTAGGACTCGAACCTAGAGTATCCTGCTCCAGAGGCAGGCGTGTTACCATTACACCACAGGGCAATAAATTTGAAACGGCTTGAAATTAATGGATCCCGAACTGCGAACAAGTCTTCTGGATCCGCGCGATGCTCTTGTCTTTGCCTAAAACTTCCAAATAGTGGAACAGGCTGGGGCCTTGCGTCCTTCCGGAGGTGGCCACCCGCACCGGATGAAACACGGCGCCGGTCTTGATGCCTTTCTCCGTCGCGAAATCGCGGCAGAACTTTTCGGTGGACGCGGCGGTGAATTCCGGGAGAGCTTTGAACCGCGCTTCGATTTCGTTCAGGAGCCCGATGGTCCCGGGGGCTTTCAACACCTTCTCCACGGCTTTCTCGTCATATTGAAAATCGTCCTGGATCAGGAAATCCACCAAGTGCGGGATGTCCGTCATGAGCTTGATCTTCTCCTGCTCAAGGGAAACGCAGGACTCCATAAACTTGAATTCGGCCTCAGAGAGCTGATCAGATTTTATCAAGTTTGCTTCTTTTAAAAAAGGGAGAGCTCTCTTGGCGAGCTCGGTTTTGCTCAAGGCCCGGATATATTCGCCGTTCATCCACAGCAGTTTCTGCGGGTCAAAAATCGCGGCGCTTTTTCCGCACCGTTCCAGCTCAAATTTTTGGATCATCTCTTCCGGCTTGAAAAGCTGTTGGCTGTCTTCGGTGGACCAGCCCAAAAGCGCAAGATAATTGATCATCGCTTCGGGCAAATAACCCTGCTTGTCATATTCCTCCACGGAAGTGGCGCCGTGGCGTTTGGAAAGGCGGGATCCGTCCGGGCCCAGGATCATTGAGAGATGCGCGAACTTTAAATTTTTGGCGAAATCGCCCCAGCCCAATCCTTCCATGATCAAAACCTGTCTCGGTGTGTTGGAGAGGTGATCGTCGCCCCGGATGACATGGGACACCTGCATGAGATAATCGTCCACGACGACGGCGAACTGATAGGTCGGGATTCCAGACGCTTTCAAGAGGACAAAATCATCGAGCAGAGAATTTTCGAAACTGACGTGGCCGCGCACGATGTCGTCAAATTGGGTGACGCCGTCAAAAGGCGTCTTGAACCGCACCACGGGCTTTTTGCCCCGCGCTTCATGCTCTCTCTTTTGCGCGTCCAAGAGGCTCCGGCACCGGCCGTCATATTTGGGCGGGCGCTTGGCGAGCATGGCGCGAGTCCGCATGGCTTCCAGTTCTTCCGGAGAACAATAACAATGATATGCTTTTCCGTCTTTGAGAAGCTGGTCGGCGTATTGTTTATAGAGGTTCAGTCTCTGCATCTGGAAATAAGGGGGAAAATCGCCTTTTGACTTTGTCGGCTCATCAGCCAACGGGCCTTCGTCCCAGGTGAGGCCCAGCCATGAGAGTCCGCGCAGGATGGCGCCCACGGATTCGTCGGAAGAACGCACTTCGTCTGTGTCCTCAATTCTCAAGATGAATGTGCCGCCCTTGTTGCGGGCAAAAAGCCAATTGAAAAGGGCTGTGCGGGCGCCTCCGATGTGGAGGAACCCTGTGGGAGAAGGGGCAAAACGGACGCGAATTTTGGACATTCGGATTATTCTATCATATGCTCCGTCGGCGGGCAAGGCGGTTGTTTTAATCCCCCTTAAAGTATGGTAAAATATGAACCATCCAATGGCCAAAGTCATCGCTGTCGCCAACCAAAAAGGGGGCGTGGGAAAAACCACGACTTCCATCAACCTCGCCGCGAGCCTCGCGCATTACGGCCAGAAGGTCCTTTTGATTGACCTGGACCCCCAGGCCAATGCGACTTCCGGCCTCGGCGTGGACAAACGCAAGGTGGACGCGGGGATTTATGATGTCCTGGTGGACGGGAAATCCATCGCCCAGATGATCCGGCCCACTTCCGTTGAGTGGCTGGAACTCGTGGCCAGCACCATTGATCTCACGGGAGCCGAAATCGAGCTCGTGAACATGCAGGGCCGCGAACAAATCCTGAAAAATCATATCGAAAAGATTTCAAATGAATATCAGTATATCCTGTTGGATTGCCCGCCTTCCCTTGGGCTCATCACTCTGAACGCCTTGTGCGCCTCGAACACCGTTTTGATCCCGATCCAGTGCGAATATTATGCGATGGAAGGACTTTCCCAGCTCGTGGAAACCATTTTTAGAGTCAAGCAATCTTTTAATCCCGCGTTGGAAATTGAGGGCGTGCTTCTCACGATGTATGATTCCCGCATCAAGCTTGCCAACGATGTGATCACGGAAGTCAGAAAGGTGTTTAAAGACAAAGTTTATCAGACCATGATCCCCAGAAATGTCCGCCTCGCGGAATCTCCGGGTTTTGGAAAGCCCGTGCTGAAATATGATTTCTCGTCCAAGGGAGCTCAGTCTTATTTGCAGTTCGCTCGCGAATTTTTAGGCAGGAACGGGCAGATTTTTGAGGAAAAGCCGCCGGTTGAAGGCACCGTTGCCTCTCCTGTTCCTCAGGCCGGCTCTGATCCTGACGCGCCTCTGGATTCTGAATCTGAACCTTCCGCCCAAGAGGCCCCCGTCAGTGCCTAAAGAAAGAGGTCTGGGCCGCGGACTGGAATCTCTGATCCCGTCCCATGTCCGGCCGGACGCCGAACCTCCTCAGCCCGCTGTTGCCACAGCTCCCGTCTCGCCCGCAGAAACCCGAAAAGCCGCGATCGACAAGATCATTCCCAGCCGGTTTCAGCCCCGCACCCAATTTAAAGACGACAACATCGCCGAGCTCGCCGAATCCATCAAGGCCCAGGGCATCATCCAGCCCATCATCGTCACACTCCACGACGGACAGTTTGAGCTGATCGCGGGCGAACGCCGTCTGCGCGCGGCCAAACTCGCGGGACTCAAGGAAGTTCCCATCGTCGTCCGGGACGTGACGGATCAGGAACAGTTCGTCATCGCCTTGATTGAAAACATCCAGCGCGAAGATCTGAACGCCATCGAAGAAGCCAAGGCTTATAAACGCCTGATGGAAGAGTTCAGCCTCACGCAGGAAGATCTGGCGCGCATGATCGGCAAAGGCCGCGTCGTGATCGCCAACACGCTTCGGTTGCTCAACCTCCCTCAGAACATCCAGGACGCCGTCATCGAAGGCACCATCTCTGCCGGGCATGCCCGGAACCTCGTCTCCATCGGGGACCTGCAAGTGCAGGGGGAAGTGGCTGAAAAAGTGTTGACGGAAAAGCTCACGGTGCGGGACGTCGAGAAAATCGTTTCTGATTGGAAAGGCGCGCTCGACAGCGGGCAAGTCTCTGTCGCTCTCCGCAAAGATCCTGAAGTCCGCCAGCTCGAAGACGATCTTCAGCGCACCCTCGGAACGAGAGTGGAAATCACTTCGCGCGGCAAAGGCGCCGAAATCAAGGGACAGCTCAAGATTTCATATTTTTCTCTCAATGACTTGGAACGGCTTGTTGAGATTCTTAACCGTAAATAAAAAACTCTGCCTCACAGTTTTCGCTTTGTTTTTTCTCGCCGTGCCGTTGTCGGCCGAGAAACCTCTCTTCATTTCCGATCTTTCCAATCCCCATGACTATGAGCTTTTCGCCAACGGCGGATGGGACGGCAACTGGTATGTGGGTTACAACACTTGCTGGATCCAGAAACTCTCCGTCCCCGAAGGCAAATATCAAAAAGCGTTTGTGGGAGCGAAACTCGGACGCATGAAAAGTTTTGTCGCTTCAGGCAGGCCCCCCTGGGACAAGAAATCTTATGACGGAGAAATCTTCATGGGCGTTTCATCCACTCCAACCTGGAACAAGTCCCAATCGTTCAGGCTCACAACGACGCAGGACATTCCGCTGGAACCCGATTTTGACAGCGCCGTTGAAAGAGTGGGCGAATCGCGCTGGTTCTGGACGGAAATTCCAATCAAACTCATCCAGCCCGGCAAAGATCATTTCATCGCGATATGGTCTCCCACCAAAGACATGAACAGCGTTTCAAGTTCCCCCATTTTGGCCGCGGGATACGGCAGCCGGGACATTGACACCTGGCACAGCGACGATGTCAAAGGAGCGCCCCCGTCCACCATAGAAAAAGCCATCGCAACCCCCGTCACAATTTTTGAGCCTGCCATCGCGTTGAAACTTGTTCCCGCAACCGACCACGCTCCCGACAGTCCCACCGTCACGGTCCAAAACATCGAATACGGCAAAGCCAGAGGCAAAAGCCCTGCGCCCCGCATCCTGACAGCTTCCGTCAAAGGCCAGGACATTGAACGCGCCTGGGCGGAAATATCCATAAACAAAAAAGACTGGATGAGGGTCGGCCGCATTGTTTATGGAGCGCCCTATATTTTCACGATTCCCATGGACAATATTTCCATCGGATCCGACGGCAAAATCTGGGTGAGGATCTCCGCTCTGGACGGATACGCAAATTCAGGGACGAGCGAGCCCCGCAGTCTGTTGGAAAACTCGGAGTCAAAACCATGATCCTGCTCGTCCTTTTGTTCGTCACAAGTTTTTCCGTTCCCGCGCACGCTGTCAGTTTTCAGGACTGGATCAAAAAGAGCAACGAAGCCCACAAGACCCGGCGCGTGACTTCCAGACAGACCACGGTTGCGGCGGTTCGCGGAGTGGAAGAGCTGAACGATGTCGATCCCGAAGCGCGGAACCCCGAAGGCGTGGAGAAAATGGAGAAGCGCGCCATCCCCAAAGAGAAGCTCGACAAATTTATAGAACAGGGCATGCTGAGAAGAAAATGAAAATTTATATTCTTGCGGGCATGATGATCTCCCTGTGTTTGAAACAGGCTTCTGCGATTGATTTGAACGCGCTCTCAAAGGGCATGGCGAAAGCGGCGGCCCCCATTTCCGTCGAGGAAGAGATGGCGATCGGGCGGGATGTCGCGGCAAATGTGATTGCCCAGTTCGGGATCTATGAAAACGAATCCCTGACGGAATATGTGAACCTGACGGGGCTCACCGTCGCTCAGCAATCTCCCAAACAGGATGTTCCTTATCGTTTTGCGGTCCTGAATTCAGACATCATCAACGCTTTTGCCGCGCCCGGAGGATATATTTTCATCACCAAAGGCCTCCTGAGCCAGCTCAAAGACGAATCCCAACTTGCCTGCGTTCTGGGCCACGAAATCGCCCATGTGTCTCAAAGGCACGTCATCAAGGAAATTCAAAAATCCCGCATGGTGGACGCGGCCATTCCGGCCTATGCCAAAGCGAGCGCGGAGAAAAACATGTGGATGAAACAGGTGACGGATGTGGCCATAAAAATGGTCTGGAAAGGACTGTCGCGGGAAGACGAACTGGAATCGGACCGGCTCGGGATCGAGCTGGCCTCGCAGGCGGGATATGACGCTTCGGCTTTCAGGGAAGTTTTGGAGATGCTCAAATCCCGCGCCTCCACGCCGCAAGGTCTGGATCATGATCTTAAATTTTTGCTCAGCACCCATCCCAAACCGGAAGACCGCCTGAAAGCGGCAGAGGAAAAACTTCATTTCATCCCGATGGGCGGGACGCGGGTGAAAGACCGGTTTCAACAATCTGTCAAAGCTTCTCTCCTAAAATAACCTGATGATTGAGGCGAAGATCGCGGAGCTTCCGTCCGGATTCATCAAAATTTTGCGCGGCATCGTGGGCGTTGACGATGTCCTCACCGAAGAGCAGGACCTTCAGCTTTATTCTTATGACAGCGCGATCGATCGCGCCATGCCGCGGGCGGCCGTGTTCCCGAGGAGCACCCAGCAAATTTCCCAGATCGTGACTGCCTGCCACAAAAATAAAATTCCCTATGTTGTGCGCGGGGCCGGCACAAACCTCTGCGGAGCCACCATTCCCCTTCAGGGAGCCGTTGTCATCGCTCCCACCAAGATGAACCAAATTCTTTCCATCGATCCCGAAAATCGGACCGCTGTCGTCCAGCCGGGATTGCCGAATTTATTCCTGAAGAAAAAGCTCGCGCCTTATGGTCTCCAATATGCGCCGGACCCGTCAAGCCAGAAGGCCTGCACCATCGGCGGCAACATCGGGACGAACGCGGGCGGGCCGCACTGTCTGAAATATGGCGTCACTTCCCAGCATATCCTCTCGCTCGAAGCTGTTTTGCCGGGAGGAGAAATCGCGCGTTTCAGTCTGGACGATCCGGGCTATGATCTCACGGGCCTGATGGTGGGTTCCGAAGGGACTCTGGGCATCGTGACCGAAGCCACTCTCAGCCTCACCCCGATTCCGGCTCATGTTGAAACCATGCTCGTCGCGTTTCCCTCGCTGGACGACGCCATGCAGGCGGTGACCGACATCATTTCGCAGGGCATATTGCCCGCCTCTCTCGAAGCGATTGATCAGGTCACAGTGCGCGCCATCGAAGGATTCATCCACGCGGGATATCCCACGGACGCCGGAGCCATATTGCTGATCGAAGTGGACGGCGAACAGCCTGTGATGGACCAGGTGAAGTTGATCGAGCAAACCTGCGCAAAAAATCATTCCATGGAATTTCGTCTCGCGAAAAATGCGGCTGAGCGGGAAAAACTTTGGGAAGGCCGCCGCGGGACCTATCCGTCCCTGGCCAGGATTTCTCCCAATGTCCTGGTGGAAGACGGCGTGGTTCCGAGGAATAGGTTGCCGGAGGCCTATCGCAAGATGAGGCAGATTTCCGAGGAGCGCGGCGTCAATTTTTCTTTCGTCGCTCATGCGGGTGACGGAAACATGCATCCCCAACTTCTCTTCGATGAGCGGGATCCCGTTCAGACCAAGATCGTGAAAGAGGCCGGTCTCGCCATGCTCAAAGCCTGCGTGGATCTGGGCGGATCCATCTCTGGAGAGCACGGCATCGGGACCGACAAGCGCGAAGCCATGCGCTGGCTTTTCAATCCCGGGACCCTCCACCAGTTCAAAAAACTCAAAAATATATTCGATCCTCTCACCCTTGCCAATCCCGACAAACTCATTCCGAGCGTCGATCAGTCGCCGGAAAGCCGTCCGGAACTCCTCAAGGAAAAATTGGGCGCAAGAGTGCTTGATCACGACAAGGAAAATTTCACTGTGACGGTGGAAGCGGGAGCGTCCGTGGAAGAACTGCAAAAAACACTCGGGGCCTCAGATCAGAAAGTTCTCCTCCTCGGCGAAGGATCTTTGGCGGAAATGATTTATGCGAACGCTCCGCAAACTCCTCGCCTCCGCGATCAAATCCTGGGAATGAACGTCGTTTTCGCGGACGGGACAGAAGGCCATTTCGGCGGCAAGGTGGTTAAAAATGTCGCGGGTTATGATTTCGCCAAGCTGATGCTCGGGTCTCAAGGCTCTTTGGGCCTCATCCGAACCGTGACCCTGAAAACTTATCCGACGAGATATCCCGTTGTCGCCAAATCCGCCGCCCGCAAGAATCTGTCTGCCAAGCCGGACGGGTCCGCGAGAAAAGTCATGGATAAAATTAAAGCCGGGCTGGACCCCCAAAATGTATTTCCCGCGTTAATATAACATGAGCGAAAAAAAATCGTTTATTTTGCCGCAATATTCCGCGCTACAAAAAGAATACGACGCGGCTGTCCAGTGCAACCGATGCGGGTTCTGCGAAACCGTTTGCCCGACCTATATGGTTTCCGGCAAGGAAACTCTGTCTCCCCGAGGCCGGGCTCAGGCGTTCCGCAACATACTCGAAGGCAAACTTAAAAATCCCGCGAGCGCGATGGACATTTTTTCCACCTGCCTCACTTGCCACGCCTGCACCAATGTCTGCTATTCCGAGGTCCCCGTGGGCCGCCTCATGGGAACCGCCCGGCAGATCGCCCAATCTCCTTCGAGCGCGAAAATGATGAGGGCTGTTTTTCGGCTTCTTCTGTTTCAGCGAAAATTTCTTTCAGCAGTTTTGTGGCCGGCCTTCGCTCTTCAGAGGACTTATATCCCGAGGCTATTGAGAAAAATCGGTTTATTGAAACTCATGAGCAGGGAAATGGCGGCCGCGGAAGAACTGGTGGAAAAAGCGCCGTTATGTTTCGGATCAACCGCTCCGTCATCCAATCAGGGCGGGAAATCTGTTTCATATTTTTCCGCCTGCGGAATAAAATATCTTTATCCCAAATCCGACCAGGGCTGTGTGGACGCCGCGGAAAAGTCCGGCGCCTCCGTCAAATGCGGCAGTCATTCCTGCTGCGGCCTCATTCCCCAGAGCGCGGGCGACATGAACACGGCCCGGGAACTTGCTCTCAAAAACATAAAACAATTTTCCGGCGCGGAAACGATATTGGTGAACGACGATTCCTGCGCGGGATTTATGAAAGCCTATCCGACGCTTCTGCCCGACCATCCTGAGGCGGTCACCTTCGCTTCCAGAATAAAAAATCTTTCGGAACATTTGGTCACGGATGTAATGAATTGGGGACAGCGCCCTATTCTTTCAGAAAATAGGGCGCTGTCCCCAATTAAAGTCACCTATCACGATCCGTGCCAGATGGGCAACGGTCAGGGCTCAACTTCTTCTCCGAGAGAGATCCTTAAAAAAATTCCTGGGATTGAATATGTTGAATTGGAAGAGGCGAACTGGTGCTGCGGCGGCGCCGGGACTTATTCGCTCAAACATCCGGACCTTGCGGACGATGTTTTGGAGCGCAAGATGGATAACATAAAAAAGTCAGGCGCGGAGATCGTGGTGACCCAGGCGTCGTCTTGCCTGCTGCATGTGGGTTATGGTTTAAGGAAGAATGTGTGGGGAGAGAAAGTCCGGGTCCTGCACCTGGCCGAGTTTTTGGCGGAGTTCAGCCCCGCTTCTCGATCTCGTCCAGATGAACCTTGAGCTTGACGTTGCTTCCGAGATGCTGGTACCAGCGGTTCGTGATATGGGCGCCTTTTTCGTTGGCCATCTCGGCGCGGACCTTTTCTCTGTCGAGAGGGGGATTCTTTTTCTTGGGGTCCATCCGGGCCTGGCGGATCGCCATTTCCATTTCCACTTCGCGGTCCGTGATTTTCACGCCCTGCATCACAAATGTCCTCAGGTGGTTGATCAAAATTTGGCGTCTCTGGGACTCTTCAAATTCCTGAGGCGTGCTCCGGATCACGCTCTGAAGCATGCTCACATAAGCCTGGGGGCTGAACTTTCCGTCCTTTTGAAATGCCGGAACGGAGGCAAGATTCTGCGCGAGTTCCTGGTCGGAAACCTGAAACCCGTATTTCTTCGCTTCCTGGGCGAACACCGCTTCCTGCACCAGGGACTGAACGACGTCGGATTTTAATTGTTTGAGCGTGTCCTGGGAAAGGGTTTCGTTGTTGTCCCGCTTGCGGTTGACGACCTGATTGTAAAGGGTGACAAAATGGTTATAAGAAATTTTTTCATCGTTCACTTCGGCGGCCGTGTCGATGTTTCTCTGAATGTAAGAGCCATAATACATGGCGGGGAAGCTTAATACAAACACGCAGAGGAAGACGAGGAGGATGATCCGTTGATGTTTCCGAAACCATTGGCTTAGCATGATCGATAGAGATTACAAAAAAAACATTCTGCTTTCAATCGTTTGCGCAATCTTCCTTACTATAAACAGCCGGGGCGTTTTGTTTGCGGGCGCCGAGGAAGATCGGATCACGGCCGCCGCTCTGAAACGGCTCGAGTCCATTTCGAGAAGGGAACCCCAGCTGGACCGTTTCGGAAAATCAACTCTGTCGGAGTCCGCGGTCCTTCTGGATTTGGGAAAAGAATCCGTTCCGGGCATAATGAAATATCTCAAGCGCAAAAACGGGGATTGGAAAGTGAGATATTGGGCGGTGGATATGCTGGGTTATGTCGGGAACGCTTCGGAGAATGAGGCCCTGAAAAAGATTTGCGGCGACAGGAAGGAAAGGTTTGAAATCCGCGTCCGAGCGCGGGAGTCGCTGAAACTTATCGCTTCGCGCCCGCCGCGTTTTTGACGTCCATCTGAATAATCTGTTTCTCTTTGACCATGGTGCAGTTGCCTTCGAAGTTGGCTCCTTCGGAGATGGCCAGCGCGCCGGTCTTGATGTCGCCGTGGATGGAGGCGGCGGTTAAAATTTCAATGGCGGAGGCGTTGATGTTTCCGATCACTTTCCCGCCGATCACGACATTCTTGGCCGTCACGTCGCCCTGAACATCTCCGGATTCTCCGATCACAACCGAGTCCGCTTCCGTGATTCCTCCCTCCACTTTGCCGTCCACGCGGATGGATCCTTTGGATGAAATGGTTCCCTGAATGACGGTTTCGCTTCCGATGACTGTTTCCATGCTTGCCGATGATCCGTTGGATCCGCTGGTCTTTCCGAACATTATTGAGCCTCCATGAAGTTTGAAATATTTTCTGTCGAACCGACTGCAGAGCCCAGACGGATCTTTTTCGCCATGCGCACATCATCTCCCAGATGCACCGGCATGGGAGAACACACAAATTTCCAGGGGTCCACTTGCCGTCCGTTCTGCCAGACTTCATAGTGGGAATGGTTTCCTGTGGACGATCCGGTGGAGCCCATGAGAGCCACCACCTGGCCTCTTCGGACCCGATCTCCCGCTTTCACTTTGAGAGCGGAGTTGTGCCCGAAATAAGTCATAAATCCATATCCATTGTCGATGATCACGAGCCTTCCGTATCCGCCTTCCCAGTCCGCGACCCTGACCACGCCGTCCGCTGTCGCATGGACGGGCGTTCCAAGTTCATTGGCGATGTCCAGGCCCATGTGATATTCCGGCCCGCCGTGCATGGGGGAAACGCGCTCGCCGAAGTGCGAGGTCAGGCGTCCTTCCGCCGGCCATCCCAGAGGATAGCTTCGGGAATATCCGCGCTCATAGGCGATGTATTCGGAAATTTCCTTGAACGATTTCAGGCGCGAAGCGGATTCTTTTTCAATGACTTTGGAGGCCTGTCGGATTTCGATTTCGGTGATCGTCCAGAGCTGTTTGTTGAGCTCCTTCTGCAGAATGGAGGATTCAAAGGGTTGAGGTCCGCCGCGCCCTGTTTGCGCCTCGGCGCTGTCGCCGTCCAGGATGTCCTGCCTGCTTTTCATCTTGAGGAGTTTTCTGAGCTGGATGTCGGCCTCGCGCACGCCGTCGAGCATCTCGCGGTTTTTGCGCAGTTCGGTTGCGAAATAATCCACCTTGAGTTTCAGGACTTCGTGGTTCACGCGCATGCGCCAATAATCGATGTTGCTGGTGACGGTGAGCGCGGCCCAGGTGAACATCCCCGCCGAGAAAGCGACGAGGAAGATTAAAAACGAGAAAGAAAACTGGAAATGAAAGCGCGAGAGGGCGTTGTGCGGCACCACCATGATCGTGAGCTTGTGCTGGAAAATCTTGCGGATTTCTCCCGAAACGGAGATCCGTCTCAGGGTCGCAGGAAACCGGACGACAGAGTTGACGAAATCCTTCCCTCTGTTGATCCGGGCCTGAATCGGATTGGGCGCCTTGTTATTCATGATATTCCTTCAATTTTTAACAGATAATAGGGGTTAAGTCAAGGCGGAAAATAATCTTTTTTTCGTCTGGGACTTGACATAAAATGAGGATTTGTATACAATCGATATTGATACTCAATCTCAATAATAAAATATGAAATCGAACCCGCAGAAGGTGTTTCAGCAATATCTGGAGTCCAAAGGGCTCAAATTGACCCGGCAGAGGACCCAAATTCTCGAGTTACTGCTTGAGGCCCAAACCCATGTGACCCCGGAGCAGATTTATCGGGCATTGGGCGCGAAAGACGCGTCGTTGGGCCGGGCGACCGTGTTCCGCACCCTCCATCTCCTGGAAGAGGCCGGCTTCGTGAGCAAAATCCATTTCCCTGACGGAACCTCGGGGTATGAGCATAAATTTTCAAGGCCGCACCACGACCACATGATCTGCGTGGATTGCCGGGATGTGATTGAGTTCTCGAACGCCACGATTGAACGCCTCCAGGAACGGCTGAGCCGCGAGTTTGAGTTCACGCCCCTCTGGCATAGGCACGAAATTTTCGGCCGGTGCAAGAAATGCTCTTTGCAGAAGACCGCTTTATAATAATGAGACAAAGTCTCAACAACTTAAAACAAAGGATAAAGTATGACTAAAAAAGCAAAAATGGCAGGATGGGCTCTCACGGGGCTCTTGTTGTGCGTTGGAGCGGTGCAAGCGGAAACGGAGTCTCAAGGTCCCATCTCCCAGACGCTTTATACGAAACCCGTGTGGCGCAAGATGGGCCGCGGAACCTATGTCGGCGGATACGCGGATTTTGAATACCGCAACCGTCAGAACGGCAAACAGAAGTTTGATTCCGTCAGAGTGGTTCCTTTCCTTTATGCCGACATCGCTCCAGGCATCCGTTTTGCGGCGGAAATCGAGTTTGAGCACGGCGGCGTCAAGGATGAAGGCGATGTGACGGTTTCAACCACGTCCGGAAGCGGCAGCGCAGAGCTTTCCGGCGAATCCAAGGTTGAGTTCGCGGTTTTGGATTATGACATCCTGGGCGAAAGCCTGGGGTTCCGAGGCGGCATTGTGCTGATGCCTCTTGGAAAGTTCAACCTCATCCACGATTCTCCCATCAACGATCTCAATGACCGGCCTCTCGTCTCACAGTTCATACTCCCGACGACTTTTTCTGAAGCCGGCGCGGGTTTTTTTGGGACTCTTTATCCAGCCGGGTCCCTCAAACTGGATTATCAGGGTTATCTGACCCAGGGATTCAACGGCGGCGCCGATGGAACAAAGATCACGAAAGCGAACGGCATGAGGAACGCGCGGAGCAAAATTTCCGCGGACAACAACGAAAATGTGGGATATGTCGGGCGCCTGGGGATTTCTCCTTTTATAGGAAGCGAGATCGGCGGGTCATTTTACACTTCAACCTATGACGATGCCGGGCAGAACGCTCTGAACCTATTCGCTCTGGATTGGGGATTTCAGTGGAGGTTCGTTGAAGTGTTGGGGGAATATGCGAACGCCGGAATCAATAAAGACGCGTCGATCGCTTCGTCGGTGCCGGAACGCATGGAAGGATATTATGGACAGGTCAATGTCCATTTCCTGCAGGATAAAGTGCGCAAAGATTCGTCGTTCACCGGCGTGGTCCGCTGGGACGATTACAACACGGACCTGAACGATTCCGCCAACGACAAACAGCGTCTCACTTTGGGGCTCAATTTCAGACCGCTTCAACAGACCGTCTTTAAGATCGATTATCAGATCAATTATGAAGACCGCGCTGTCGAGCGCGTCAAAAACAACGCCTGGGTTTTGGGTTTTGCGACTTATTTCTAAGCTCGCGTTATTTCTGGTCCTCTCTGCCGTCTGCGCGAAAACCGCGCGGGCGGCTGAGGCGGAACCGGCCCAGGCCTATGCTGAAGAAGTCTATTTGACTGAAAATTCCGCGCTCAAGCTGGCGTTTGCGGGGTGCGACAGGACGGAGAAAAAGGTTCACGCGTTCACGAAGTCAGAAAAAGATAAAATTGAAAGCCGGCTGGGGTGGAGTCTCTCGCAAAGCACCGTCGCTTTCTTTCAGGGATACCTCAAGGATGTTCCCGCGGGGCGCGCGATCATCGTGGACGAGATCGGGAAATTCAAGCCCATCACTTTTATGGTGAAAGTTTCGAATGAGGGAAAAGTGGAGCGCGTGGACGTGATGGTTTATCGGGAAACGGTGGGCTCTGAAGTGAGGCGGGAGCGGTTCACGCGCCAGTTCCGGGGAAAGACCGCGAAGGACCCCATGAGGATCAACCGCGATATTTTAAACCTGACGGGGGCCACGATGTCGGTGCAGGCGATGACGGCGGGCATCAAAAAAGCGCTCGTGATTTTGGACGAGGTCCATGAATAAAATCATCTGGAAAAAAATACACAATTATTTCGGCCTGGCGAGCGCCCTGTTCCTCGTCCTGCTTTTGGCGACGGGGATTCTTCTCAACCACGCGCCCTGGTTTGAAGGCAACGAAACCACCGTGATCGCCGCGGATCCCCAGGTTCAGGGAAGAATATTTCAGGGACGAAAAGACGGGCTGTTCGCTTCCCTTGACGGCGGAAAATCCTGGGACGAGGTCCCGATGCTTTATCCGCCGCAGAATGTTTCGGACATCAAATTTTACGGCAATGAAATTTTTTTGACGGAAAAATGGGGCAAGGTCATCGCTTCTTCGGACGGCGGAAAAATCTGGAGATCGATTGAAGTGCCTTTTGATCCCAAAACCGGAGGGATTGAACTTAAAAATATATCGCAGGGGGAGGATCATTCCCTGATCCTGTTCACTTCGCACGGCTGGCTCAGCACCCGGGACGATGGGCAGACCTGGGATGAAACGCATTTCAACAAGCTGGCGCGCCCGTTCCGCCGTCTGGTCCTCGCCATCCACAACGGCTATTTTTTCGGCCCCCGTTTTGTGTGGCTTTATGATTTTTCCGCGGTCGCGCTTTTGATCCTGATTCTTTCCGGCCTGGTTCTTTGGAACGCCGGCAGGAGCGCGGCATGATTCGGTCCAAATCCGCCGCCGTATCCCTGATGATGGTGATGTCTTCGTTTTCGTGCGCGCGGGCGGAAGAAGCAAGCCGGATGGAGCTGGTGATGGGGACGCTTCTGCAGATTTCCGTTCAGGCGGACAACAAAGCTGAAGCGGAAAAATCTTTGGAAGCCGGTTTTGCCGAAGTCCGCCGCTGGGACGAGCTTCTGTCCAACTATAAACCCAATTCGGAAATCTCCAGGATCAACCGCGAGGCCTATCCTGAGAGCGTCACGACGTCCGGAGAGATCGTGAGATTTTTGGTCGCTTCGCAAAACTTGTCGCGGGAAACCTCGGGATATTTTGACATCATGGTGGAACCGCTCACGCGCCTTTGGGGACTTCGGGAACGGAAACTGGACGCGTGGCCGGAAGACAAGATCGTCAATAAAACGCGGATGAAGGCGGACAGCAGATTTCTTGAAGTGTATGACTCGGATTTGTCGGTGAGGTTCATGCTGGAAGGTTCCGGGATCGACACGGGCGGCATCGGGAAAGGATATGCCATGGACCGCGCTTTGGAAAAAATGAGGAAACATAAAATAAATTCCGCGGCGCTCAATTTCGGAGGCGAAATCCTTTATTGGCCTCTCTCTCCGTCTCAAACGGTGTCCGTGAAAGATCCGCGCGAACCTCAGAAAATCTGGAGGAGTTTTTCACTCGCCGGATTTCCTTCCGGCGCCGCCGCCGTCTCCACTTCCGCCAATTATGAACGCTCGTTCAAGGCGGAGAAATACGGCAAGCTCAAAACCGTGGGGCACCTCATCAATCCCAAGACGGGCAAACCTGCGGACAACAATATCCAAAGCGTCACGGCGGTTTCAAAAGACGCGGCGCGGGCCGACGCTCTCTCCACTGCGATTTTCGTGATGGGGCTCGGCACGGCGGAACGGTTCATGTCGGAGCACCCCAACGATTGGGCTCTGGTCCTTTTTACGGACGGTCCAGACTCGAGCCTAAAAAGCAAAGCCTGGGGAAACTGGGCGAAAGAGATGAATCCATGATCAGCTCCTACGGACACAAAGTCGTTGCCACAAAAATGATCGCGCTCGTCGGAAATCCCAATGTCGGGAAATCCGTCATCTTCGGGCGGCTCACGGGGAAATATGTCGCGGTCTCGAATTATCCGGGCACCACCGTGGACATTTCAAGGGGCACGGGCTGGTTCGGCGGCGAACAGATGGAGATCATCGACACGCCGGGCATCATTTCCCTCTTTCCAAAATCCGAGGACGAGCGCGTGACGAGAAACCTCCTCATCCGGGACCGTCCCACGGCCGTCATTCAGGTGGCGGATGCCAAAAATTTGCGCCGCACTCTTTTGATCACGCTGGAACTCGCCGAGCTCGGGATCCCCATGATCCTGGCCCTCAACATGAGCGACGAAGCCCGCGAGCGCGGTATTGAAGTGGACACGGAACAGCTCTCAAAAATGCTCGGGATCCCCGTCGTGGAGACGGTGGGGGTGACGGGCGAAGGCATGATTGAGCTCCGGAAAGCCGTTTCCAATGCCCGTGTGCCGACCGTCAAAGTGCATTATCTTGAGGAGGTTCATCAGGCCCTCGAAAATCTTGAAACCCTGATTCCGAACATTCCAGGGAAAACTTTCATCGCCCAGACGATGTTCACCAAAGACGCCACCATTTGGGAACCCATCAAATCCGCCGTTCCCGTGCCGGACCCTCTCAGAAATCAGATCGTCACGACCGTCGAGGAAATTCTCAAGCGGTTCGTGAGGCCGTTTTTTATATTGTCCCACGATTCCCGCCAGCAGAAGGCGTCTGAAATGACGGCGCAGGTCGTTCAGGTGACCGGAATGATTCAATCGTCCTGGGCCCAATCGTTCGGCCGAGCTTCCATGAAACCCTGGCCGGGATATTTGATCGCGGTCGGCGTGCTTTTTCTTCTCTATGAATTCGTGGGCGTTTTCGGCGCTCAGTTCCTGGTTAAAATCATGGAAGACGGCTTGTTCGGAAAAATTCTCAATCCCGCGGTCACGAGCCTCGTTCAGCTCCTGGTCCCCTTCAAGCTGGTGCAGGACATGATCACGGGGCCCTATGGCCTTTTCACGATGGCCATCACCTATGCCCTGGCGCTTATTTTCCCGATCGTGACCTGCTTTTTCCTTTTCTTCGGCGTGCTGGAAGATTCGGGATATTTGCCGCGCCTGGCCGTGATGCTGGACCGCTTTTTCCGCGTGATGGGACTGAACGGGAAAGCCGTGCTCCCGATGATCCTGGGCCTCGGCTGCGACACCATGGCGGTGCTCACCACCCGCGTGCTGGACTCCGAGAAAGAGAAAATCATCGTCGCAATTTTGCTGACCCTCAGCGTTCCCTGCTCCGCTCAGCTGGGCGCCATGCTGGGGATGATCGCGGGCTTGTCCTGGAAAGTTTTTGCCATCTGGTTTGCCGTCGTGATCGGGACCATGGTTGCGGTGGGCTGGGGCGCGGCCAAACTTCTGCCCGGCGTCCGTTCTCCGTTTCTGATGGAAATCCCGCCCATCCGGATGCCGCAGATGCGGAACCTCATAAAAAAAATTCGCGCGCGCCTCGTGTGGTATCTCAAAGAAGCGGTCCCCATGTTTATGCTGGGCACATTCATTTTATTTGTTTCTGATCGGATCGGCCTCCTGGAACTGATCAAGAGAGCGGCGAACCCCATCGTCATGGGATTCCTGGGCCTCCCGGAAAAAGCGACGGAATCTTTCATCATCGGGTTCATGCGCCGGGATTATGGCGCGGCGGGATTTTTTATGCTTTCGCAGAACGGGATCATGAATGCCCAGCAGATCACGGTGGCCTTGATCGTGATCACGCTTTTCATGCCCTGCGTGGCCCAGTTTTTTGTGACCATAAAAGAGAGAGGGCTCAGGACCACGCTGGCGATTGCGGCCTTCGTCATGACTTTTTCTCTCGGAGTGGGGGGACTCCTGAACTGGATCTTAAAAGAGGGGTGGATCAAACTATGACGCAGGAAAAAAAATATCCCATACCGAGTCAGGAACAGGAAAACATCGAAGAGGCTCTGAGCGCGATCTGGCACCAGTTTGAGATCGGCGTGAGGGAAAAAGACAGGATTTTTGCCGTGCTTGAGGAGGGCGTCAGTCTGGAAGCTTTCCCGGTTCTCGTCAGGCGGAAACTCGCGCGAGAAGAAAACTCCAAGATTGTTTTGACTGAAGAAGGCGAAGCGCTTGCCAAGGATGTGACGCGGCGCCATCGCCTGGCGGAGCGGCTCTTGACGGATGTCCTGGCTCTGTCGGAACAGGCGGTGGACCCCAACGCCTGCCAGCTGGAACACATCATTTCGCCCGAAGTGGCCGAATCCATATGCTCGCTCCTTGGGCATCCCGGGGAATGCCCTCACGGTTCTCCGATCCCGCCCGGAAAATGCTGCCGAAGCGCTTCCGACACCATTGAGCCGATCATCGTTTCCCTCGACAAGCTGGAATCGGGGGAGAAGGGCAAGATCGCCTATCTCCTGCTCCAGAGCCATCCGGAACTTCACAAGTTATTGTCTTTGGGAGTGGTCCCCGGCACGCATTTCAGCCTGCACCAGACGTTTCCCACCCATGTGATTGAAGTCGGAGAAACGACCCTGGCGCTCGAGAAAGAAATTGCCGAGAATATTTTTGTGAGGCGGGTTTAAACCATCCACTTCGTGACTTTTTCCGTGATGTCACGCAGGAGGTCGCGGGCTTTGCGCTCTTCTTCAGCTTCCACCCAGATGTGAAAATAAGCCTCATCCGGGTCGGGGATCATCAAGACCCAGGCGTCTTTCAGTTTAACTTTTATTCCATCCACAATGTCCGGGTTCTTGTCCTTGAAATGTTCCATCGCCAGGCGCATCACCTGCCCCTTCTTGTCCCAGGCGCAGGGGATCTTTCGGTGCTGGACATCGATCTTATAAGGAATTTCCCGGAGCACATGGCCGATGCGGGTCTTGCGGCTGGCCAGCATTTCCAAAATTTTCGCGATGGCATACATGGCGTCAAAGGCGGACTGGAACTCGGGAAAGATGAATCCTCCCACGCCGTCGCCCACGAAACGGACGCCCTCCGCCCTGGACGCGGAAACGATGTGGCGGGACATGGTGGGGATGCGGATCACTTTCATTTTGCTCTTGGCCGCGAGCAGTTCGATGACGGAGGTTTCCGTGATGGGCACGGCCACGGCTCCGCTGTCCATGCTCTTGAGCGCGAGATAAGCCACGGCGACCAGCGCCTGGTGGTCCGGCACAATCCGTCCGCGCTCGTCCACCATGAATATTTTTTCCGCCCCGTTGTCGATCAAAAATCCGATGTCCGCCTTGAGGGTCGTGACGATGTTTGAAAGCTGGTCCAGGGAGTTTTGGAATTCCTTCTCGGTTTTGGTTATTTTTTGCGGGCTCAAATAAGAGTTCAGCGCGACCACTTCAATGCCCAGGTCCCCCAGGATGGCGGGGAAAACCATGGACGCGGAAGAATAGGCGTAATCGATCACGACTTTCAGGCGCGCCTGGCGGATCATTTCTTTGTCGATCGCTTTTAAAAATCCGGTTTTATAATATTCCTGCGACCGGGGCGAAGCCTGGATCTCGCCGCTGTCTTCGATGTTGGCGCGCTTGAAATCTTCGCGGAGGAAAAGCTGTTCGATGGATTTTTCCTGCAGGATGGAAATGTCGCCGCCGTCTTTGTCCATGATCTTGATGTCGATCATGTTGCCGCTGAAAGGAGAAATTCTCACGTGGACGCCGCCGCTCTCGCCTTCTTTCCCCATTTCATAGCGCATGACGGGGATGGGAGAAGTCCGGATGTCTCCCACGCGCACGCCGGAGGAGAGAAGCCCGGAAATGAACGCGCGTTTGATCATGCGGCTGGCTTTGTGGGCGTCTCTGGAAGTGACGACATAAGCGTCTTTTCCGAGATAAGCGCCATAGGCCGCGCCCACCTTGGCCGCGAATTCCGGGGTCACTTCGATGTTCCCGAGCCCGCTGATGCCATAAGCCCCGAAGAGGGACCGCGACCATTTTTCCGCCCAGATCAGGCTGGTGGCGAGCACCGCCCCGTCTTCCAAAATTTTGTGAGGCCAGATTTTGACGTTGGCGCGGATCTGGGCGCCGGTGCCGATCACGCATTCGTCCGCGATGGTTGCGCCCACCTGGATGTGGCATCGGTCTCCGATGAGAGTCTTTTCGCCGATCACGGCTTCTCGGACCACGGATTCCCGCCCCACGCGGACGTTTTTCCAAAGCACGCTCCCTGAAATTTGGCTTCCGCTTCCGATCACGCAGTTTTCGCCGATCACGGAATTTTCGATTTTTGCGCCGGACTCGATCCTGCAATTTTTCCCGAGGATGCAGTTGCCATAAAACTCCACGCCGTCCTGCACGTCCACATCCTTGTCCGCCCAGACCACGGCTTCATGCTCTTTTTTGACGAAGTGCATTTTCTTGCCCTGCACTTTGATGGAGACGCGGCCTTCAAGGATGTCCTGGTGCGCGAGGCGATATTCCCGGAGGTCGCCCACGTCTTTCCAATATCCGTTCGCGACATAACCATAAATCGGCTTTTTTTCCTGCAGGAGTTTGGGGAAGAGGTCTTTGGAAAAATCAAAGTTCCGGTCCGCGGGGATTTCGTCGAGCACCTTGGGGTCCAGGATATAAATGCCCGTGTTGATGGTGTCGGAAAAAACTTCGCCCCAGGAGGGTTTCTCAAGGAATCGGGTGATGCGTCCGGCTTCGTCGATGATCACCACGCCGTAGGGCAGGGGGTTGGTGACGCGAGTGAGGACCATGGTGGCGAGGGCTTTTTTTTCTTTGTGGAACTTGAGCGCGTCGGTCAGGTCAAAATCTGTCAGCACGTCTCCGGACATGACCAGGAAAGTCTCGTCGAGCTCTTCCTGGGCGAACTTGATGCACCCGGCGGTCCCCAAATCTCCGGTGGGAAGAAAATATTTCATCTTGAGCCCGAACTTTTTTCCGTCCTGAAAATATCCGCGGATGTCTTCGGGAGAAAAATAAAGCATGGCGGACACATCGGTGAAATTGTGCTGTTCCAGCAGGGAAAAGATGTGTTCCATCATCGGGCGGTTGCCCATGGGGACCATCGGTTTGGGGAGGTTGCAAGTTAAAGGCCGCAGGCGCGTTCCGAACCCGCCGGCCATGACGACTGCTTTCATGGTTCCTCTTTCGCAGGGTGGCTTCGTCAATAGCGTAGCAAATCGCGCGTCTTGAATTCAAACGGGTTCCCTGTTATATTTGACGATATGAGGAAATTCCTGTCTTTGCTCGTCCTCGTTTTTCTTGCGGTTCCGGCCTGGGCCGATCCGCTTGAGAAGGTGGCCAAAAAGCTGTCCGACGGCGCGAAGAAATTGAAGAACGCCCGGGTCGCGGTCCTCCCTTTTCCTTATCATGACGGACGCCAGTCCAAAGGGTCCACAATCATCTCTGAGCGTTTGACCACGGACCTGGTTGAGATCAACAAACTGGAAGTGATCGAACGCTCGCTCATCGAAAATGTTTTCAAGGAGCTGAAACTGGAGAGTTCCGGCGCGGTGGACGGGGAGTCGGCGAAGAAAATCGGAAAAATTCTGGGAGTGGAAGCGATCGTGAACGGGACCCTGATTGATTTGGACGATCAGGAAGTGGAAGTGAACGCGCGGCTGATCCTGGTGGAATCCGGCGAGATTGTGGCGGCCGGGAGCGTGAACGTGGAGAAACAGTGGGCGGACGAAGACCCCGAAGCCGAAGACGAGAGCGAAATGGCGCGCGCGTCTCCCGACCCCAAGACCGCAGTGCCCGCCTCTCCTCAAAACATCCCCGAGCCTTATGACGATGGCCCGGGTTTTGAACGCCTTCCCGCTGAAACTTTCCTGATCGAATCCGATTTCACGCCTGAGGTTGTGCGCACGCCTTTTGGAGAAGAGTTTGTGGAGGGAATGAACCTCATCCAAAGCGGAAACGCGCAGGCCGGTGAAGACCATTTCAAAAAAATGATTCGAAAACTCTCGGACAATCCCCGCCGCAAGGCCCTGGCGAGCCTGGGCCTCAGCCTGAGTTTGTTCGCGCAGAGAGAGCGGCATGAATCGCTCAATATTGCAGAAGACCTTGCCGGCCAAAAACAGTTCCCGCGCCTGAGCCTTGCCGCGCGATATGTCCTCGGAAAATATTATGAAGCGGAGGACAGAAAGGACGACGCCCTGAACGAATATCGCGCCGTGGTCCGCGGAGCGCCCTTCCAGACCCTGCTCGTGAGATCCGCCGCTCGCCGCCTGGACGCCCTGAGTTTCAACCGCAAGGAAGCCCGCAAAAAATCCCGCCTCCTCCGCAAAGAACTCCGCCGCACCTTCCGATAACCCTAAAATTCTGCTAAAATATTGCCCATCACCGCAAAGCCCCAATTTAATTCCCGGGTAGCTCAATGGTGGAGCATCCCGCTGTTAACGGGAGGGTTGTAGGTTCGAGTCCTACCTCGGGAGAAAGTTTTGAAGTCACCGTCGATGATCTTAAACCGTCGACGGTGTTTTTATTTGATTTAAATAAGACCTTGACATATTAAAAGATAATGACTGAACTTTTAATATAAATAATCCTATGAAAACTTCGGAAAACGCGCCCTATGAAGCAGGGGTTTACAAACAGCAATTTCAATACAAGAGTTTTTAAATTTTCTATTTCCCCGCATAAGCTTTCTTGAGTTGCGCGATGTTGAACTTCTTCATCTTGAGGAAGGCCTGGGTGACGCGCTCCGTTTTCTTTGGGTCTTTGCTCCCCATCAGCTTGCCCATGTCCGCGGGGACAATCTGCCAGGAAAGGCCGAACTTGTCTTTGAGCCAGCCGCATTGTTCAGCCTCTGGAACGGCGGAGAGTTTGCTCCAATAATAATCAATCTCTTTTTGGGTTTTGCAAGACACCACAAATGAAACGGCTTCGTTGAAGGCGAAATTTTGCTTGCGCGGATTGTCCATCGCGGCCATCCATTGGCCGGCAAGATTGAAGTCGGCGAACATGACTGTGCCTTCTCTTCCTTCCTGACCTTTGCCATATCGATGCATGGCGCCTGCCTTCGAGCCCTTTTTGAAAATGGAAAGATAGAAGTTGATCGCCTTCTCTGCTTTGCCGCTGACGTTTCCCGCAAACATCAGAGATGGAACGATGAAAGGCCGTTTCTTGCCTTTGGGGTCGGTGAGGATGAGCTGCCAGGAAAGCCCGAATTTATCCTGGATCCAGCCGTATCGTTCGCTGAAGAAATATTTGTCCAGAGGCATGAGCGCGGTGCCGCCGATTGAGAGTTTTTTCCACGCGGCGTCGAGATTTTTGCGGGCGTTTTTGTCCTGTGACGGATCGAAGTTGACCATGAACGACACCGACGGGTTAAATTTGAAATAGGGTCCGGCGCTGATGGCGGCAAAAAGTTGTCCTGCAATCTCAAACGAAACGATGTCGCAATCTCCCGAGGGGGTGTCATGAATCGTCGAGACGCTTCGGACTTTGGATTTCGGAAACACCGAGGCGTAGAATCGGGCCGCTTCTTTCGCCTCTTTGTCGAACCATAAATGCGGCGTTATTTTTTTCATAAAACCCTCCCATGCATGTTGAAAATTGAATTTTACAAACTCCACATGCTGAATTCCAGACGATAATCCAAGAGGAAACTGATGATATAATATGATCCGGAATCCGAACCTGAAACTTTCAGCTAAAAAAAGCGAGGAACAAAAAATGCCCGCCAAAAATAAATCAAACGAAATTGCGATCACTCGAATTTATGATGCTCCCCTCTCCACTGTTTGGGAGGCATATACAGACCCCGCTCAGGCGGCGAAATGGTGGGGGCCGCGCGGGTTCACGCTCACAACGCACAGCAAGGATTTGAGAGTCGGCGGGACCTGGGATTATACGATGCACGGGCCGGACGGGAAAGATTATCCCAACCTGACCAAATACCACGAAATCGTCTTGCACTCGCGGCTTGTTTATGACCACGGAGCGACCAAGGCAACGCCTCCCATGTTCCGCGTGACGGTTCAGTTCACCGACGTGAAAGGGAAAACGAAAATGGACATGACCATGACTCTGCCCACTCCCGAAGCGGCCGAGAACACCAGAAACTTTGTCAAGAAGGCCGGCGGGAACGCGACGTGGGACAGGCTTGCGGAGTTTTTGGAAATGGACGCATCAAATAAAGAAATCTTTGTGATCAACCGCTCGTTTGCGGCGCCGATCGAGACGGTGTTCGAGATGTGGTCCAACCCGAAACATTTCATGCAGTGGCTGGCGCCCACAGGATTTACGGGGCGCTTCATCAAAGCCGACATCCGCGAAGGCGGCGGCACTTTCTGGTGCATGACGGACGGAAAACAAACCACGATGTATGGGCGGGCGAAATATCTGGAGATCAAGCGTCCGCACCGGATCGTCTATACCCAGCAGTTTTGCGACGAGAATGAAAAGGTCTCTCGTCACCCTCATGCCCCAACATGGCCGGAAACCATGCTCACCGCCGTCACCTTTGCGGAAGAGGGTCCTGACCAAACCCGCGTCACGGTCAATTGGGAAGCCTTCGGGAACGCGACGGCTGAGGAGATTGAAGTGTTCGTCAAGGCAAAGGCGGGGATGACCCAGGGCTGGACCGGTTCCTTTGATAAACTGGATGAATATCTCGTTTCCTCTGGAGCGTCCTCAAAGTAAAATTTTTTCCACGGCGGTTTCTGGATTATATCATCAGGATTATCTACGATATCGTTTGAATGGATCACGACATCAAATCGCTCTTCAAGAATAACCGTCAGTGGGCGCGGACCCAGCTGGAACATGACCCTCAGTTTTTTTCCCGCCTGGTGCACCAGCAAAACCCCAAATATCTTTGGATCGGATGCTCGGACAGCCGCGTTCCCGCCAACGAGATCGTGGGACTTCTGCCTGGAGAACTCTTCGTTCACCGCAATGTCGCCAATGTCGTGGTCCACACGGATTTGAATTGTCTCTCCGTCCTTCAGTTTGCCGTGGACGTCCTCAAGGTGGACCATGTCATCGTCTGCGGGCACTATGGCTGCGGGGGCGTGAAAGCGGCGTTGCAGGGCAAAAAATTGGGACTCATCGACAACTGGCTGAGGCACATTCAGGATATCCGCGACCTTCACCAGAGGGAACTCAAAAAAATTTCTTCCGCCGAGAAACGGCATCACCGCCTCTGCGAGCTGAACGTCATTGAGCAGGCCAAGAATGTCTGTCAGACCACCGTCGTGCAGGACGCCTGGAAACGGGGCCAGAAACTCACCGTCCACAGCGTGATCTATAGCCTTGAAGACGGGCTCTTGAGAGACCTCACCCCTTCCAGAACGAAGTGAATATCAAACGCATCCGAGGAGACAAAACATGAAAATTGCCATGATCATCGTGCGGACCTTGATGGGACTTTTGTTTATTTTTGCCTCGATCGCCTTTTTTTTCAAGCTTTATCCTCAGCCTGAGCTGACGGGCAACATGAAAATATTTAATGAGGGGATGGAAGCTTCGGGATATCTCGTGGTTCTGGCAAAAATCGTCGAACTGGTTTGCGGGATCTCTTTCCTCTCAGGCAGGTTCGTGACGCTTGCCGCGGTGCTCATTGCTCCCATCATCGTGAACATCTTCTGTATCCACGCGTTCCTGGACCCCAAAGGCCTGCCGGTTGCAATCTTCCTCGTCCTCGGCAATTTGTTCCTGGCTTATTATCATAGAGAAAATTATAAAACCCTCTTCGCCCCGAAATAAGCAAAGATCAGAAAAAAACGGACGGAGGAAGATTATTCAGGCAGTTTTTCCAAATAAAAACATGCCTGGTCGCCTTTTCCCTGCCTGTTGAGTTCCAGAGATTTTTCGCGATATTGTTGCATTTGTTCGGCTGGAAACAGCGCGTCGTTTTTGGGATGGATCCACGGAGACCTGGAGTCGGTCAAAGCAATTCCCTTTTTATACATCTCGCTTCCCCAGAACTGAAAATCGATGGAATCATAAACGGTTTCCGCCAGCCTGAACCCCGCTTTCTCCGCCAGGAGGCCGATGCTCCGCGCCGTGTGGAGATAAAGGTGTCGGGGCGGATCCATCTGGACCCAGTCCGTGCCGTAAACGCTCCAGGCCCAGGACCCCGCGACGGGCACGCGGAGCAGAGCGGTTTTTCCGGGCTTCAAAAGCCGGTGCAGTTCCTGGATCACGAACAGCGGGTCCGGAAGGTGCTCGAAAGAATTGTCCATCAGGATGAAGTCATAGGCTTCGCGCACTTCCTGCGTCGACTTTTTATACACCTTGATTCCGTTTTCATGAAGGATGTCTTTCTCGATGAACGGATCGATGCCGGTCAGGTCCGTGAACCCTTCCCGCCCGAGCACCGTCAGGAGATATCCCGTTCCGCAGCCCACATCCAGAATTTTTGATCCGAACGAAACGCCGGCTTTTTTCAGCCATTCGTAATATCCGGGAACCCCGATCCTGTCCGCGAACATTTTCCCAAGAAAACCTCGGCCGCTGAGGCAATATTGGGCCCGTTTTCTGCGGACGAAAGTTCTGATGAAATTTTCTTTGTCCGCCCCGGGTTTTTGGAGGGAATAATAAGCTTTGGGATAATATTTTCCGAGGTCGGGCGGAACGTCTTTGATCTGGAGACAGCCGCACCGGGAACACTCGACATAGACGAAAGGTTCCTTTGTCCCGAACATCATCTCCCGGGCATGATGTTCAATGTTTTTTTCGGCGTTTCCGCATATTCTGCAGGAGAGCATGAGCGTCATTATACATAAGCCCAAATCTCCATAACAAAAATTATTCCCGCGCATTATTTTTGTTCTATAATTAATCCGTAAGGCAACCATGATCGAATATCATTGCGTCTGCGGAAAAGAATACCTGCTCAACGACGAGCTCGGCGGGAAAAGCGTGGAATGTTATCAGTGCCACGCGGTGTCGGCGGTGGACATCTCCAAAGGCGTCATCGCGAAAGCGCTCAAACCTTCCTCGGAGATGACCTCCAAGAAACTCTCCGGCACATTTTTATTGCTGAGCAGGAGTTTCAGATTTTATGAAGAGCGGATGTTCACTTTCACGGTCATGGGCCTGCTCAGAGGGCTCTTTGACCTCCTCCCCATCCTTCCTTATCTGACGCTTAAAAAATATATCGACGCGCTCAGTTCCCAGACGCAGATCGGCATCATGATCACGGCCGGAGCCATCGCTTTCATGGGAAGCATCTGGCACCCTCTGGCGCTCCTCTCCATCATCTCGGACCACGACGTCACTCTCTGGGGCTCGTTCCGCTCCGCGACGAAAAAGTATATCCATTTCCTCACGGTCTTCATCCTGATCATCTTCGTGAGCCTGGGCGGGTTCCTTCTTTTCAAATCTCCCAAAATATATCTCGCCATCGCGCTCAATTTCGGGCTCATGATTTTTATGAGTGAAAAAGCGCACGGCGCGAAAGCTCAAAAACTGGGAGGCAACCTCACGAAAGGATATCGCTGGGCGATTGTGGGGAGGATGGTCCTTGCGTCGGTGATTTTTGAATGCGCTCTGTTTATCCCGAGGACCGGGATCGCGATCGTTTACTTTTTTTATTCGGTCCTGCCGATTTATATCTATGCGATCTTTGAAGAGCTGAAAATCATTCAGGGAGAAGATTCGATTTAGGTCACATAACCCCAGGTCCGGAGGAGGTCCCCGTCCCGGGTCCAGCGCTCGCCGATGTCGGTGCGATAAAACATGTTGGGGATCATGATGTTTTTCAAGCGCGCATAAGCTTCTTTTCTCGCGTCTTCCATGGTGGGCCCCGCGCCCGTCACCACCATCACATATCCCGTGTGGCCGCTCAGGCGCCATTGCCCGTCGATGACCCGCACGTCCGCAGGCCAAACCCCTTCCTTCATGGGCTTCTTGAAAAGCACGATGGAATCTTCGCAATATTTTTTGAAAGTTTTGGGGTCCTCGAAGGGAAAAGGGGGAACCGCCACGACCACGCCGACCTGAAACCCTTTTTTCACTTTCAGGGCCGGGACGCCGCCTTTGGCCAGTTCGTGCAGGAATTCTCCCAGAGGCGACAAAATCCCTTCCATCTGAATTGAGAGCGTGGGCATCCCGAAACGCGAGGTGCATTCCAGAGGATAAATCCCCCGGGCATTGGCGATGCAGTTGATGTCGAAATATCCGATGTATCCCGCCTGGGCGAGGCGGCTCTTCATTTTATAAAGAGACCCTTTGAAAAGATCTCCGCCGTCGCACCAGAACATGGACGTCCCCATTTCGCCCGTGGTGGGCCCGATGTCGCCGTTGAAAAGCCGCTTGTGCTCAAAGTTGATGCAGCAGGGACCCACGAAATCTTTGCCGTTAAAAAATGCGCCCACCGCCACTTCCACGCCCTGTGCGAATTTCTGCACCTGAAAACTTTTGATCTTGCTGGCCCAGCCGCGCTTATAATGTTCGAGAACGGTCAGCACGTCCAGGCCGTCGTCTTCTTGCCCGATGAACGACAAAACTTTTTCCGTCTGAGCGGAACCGTTGGGTTTGACCACATAACGCTCGGGATTTTCCTTGATGAATTTGACGGCGTCGTCGAAGGAATCAAAGTGCCAGGAGGGAAGGTGCGAGAGGCCGGCCGCCTGCATTTCGTCCGCGCCGAACTCGCGGTTCATCTCAAGCTTGTCCGTATACACCGTGCCGCCGATGACGGCTTTGCCTTCTTTCCTTAAAGACTCGGCGATCGATCCGAAATCCGCGTCGTCAAAGATGATGACGTCGGCCCAGTTTTTCCATTCCTGCCAGTCGGTCACTTTTTCAACGAACCCGTCGGAAACTTCGCGCTCGTCCTTGTCGTCGATGTAATATTTGACCTTGCACCCTTCATCCTGAAGCCGGATGCAGAGGTCTCCGATGCATCCGACGCGCGAAATGCAGAGAAATTTTAAAGCGCCTTTACCGTTTCCGTTAGGCATGTCTGTGGCGTTCCATGAATGTTTCATAACAGACAAGCCCTGAAAATTCAAGGGATTTTTAATTTATTCGGATTTATTTGAGAGAGAGGCGGAGCGGTTTAAGCGGCGGTGAAAAAATAACCTTTGGCGGGAATGGTTTTGATATATTTTTCTCCGATCTTTTTGCGGACTTTCGCCACATGGATGTCGATGACGCGTGTTTTTCCCTTTTTGCTCTTGCCCCAGATGTTCTGATAAATATCGTCCCGGGTCACGGGCTTGGGCGAGTTCTTTATAAGGAGATAGAGGATGTCGAACTCTTTGGGGGTCAGATCGTCGATGGACTTTCCGTTGATTTCAAGCTTATAGTTGTCCGGATCGATGCGGATGTCTCCCATTTTAACGGGAGTCCGGCTCTCGCCCTGGGCTTTCTTGTTTCTGCGGAGCAAAACTTTGGCGCGGGCAAAAAGTTCCAGGGGGTCAAAGGGTTTGGTGAGATAATCGTCCGCTCCCGTTTCCAGGCCTTTCACGCGGTCCACGACCGAGGTTCGGCCCGTCAGCATCAGGATGGGAATTTCTTGGGTGTGGCTGTTTTGTTTGAGGGCTTGGCAGACGGCGACTCCGTCCATGTCGGGAAGAGACAGATCAAGGATGAGCAGGTCAGGGCACTCTTTCTTGCAGAGGGCGATCCCGTCTTCCCCGTTTTGCGCTTCCAGCACGGTGAAGTCCCGGATCAGGAACGAATGCTTGATCAGGTCCAGGATGTCCGCGTCATCATCAACGACCAGCACTTTGGGCACGGTTCAAGTCTAACAGGGGACCGGGAATATTTCAATAGGGTCACCAGCGGTTCTGAACCGTATATTCCAGAATCGTTTCTCCGTCTTTTTTTACCGGGATCTTGAACTCCGCCGTGACTGAATCTTTTTTGGTGTGGGGAAAATTTGATTTCGTGATTTCCCAATCGCCCCAGAATTTTTCGGCGACCAGCACTTCGATGTCCGAATCTTTGTGGTTTCGGATTTTGATCCCTGCCGTTCTCTGCTGAACCCGTTCGGAGATATTCTTGATGTCTTTCTCGGTCCGCTCCACGGCCACATCAAACACGTCCCCGAGCGTGAGCCGGATTTTCTCATCTTTCGGAGTGTGGTCCAGCGCGTCCTCGCCCACGAACTCCTGGGACTTGTCGGAATCCTGCTTATAGATCCGCACTTTTCCTGCGGGCAAGGGCATGCCCAGATTCTCGGCCTTTGAATTCGTGAATTCCACCGCCACTTTCACTTTGTTGGGGTCGGACTGCGCTTCATATTCATAAATCTTTTTTACGGACACGCTCGCGGAGGGAAAAAGCTGGAGCTGTTTGATCTGGTTATTTTTAATCGTGGCAGGCCGCTGGAGCGTATAGAGATGATATTCAAAAAATGCTTTTTCCTGAAATTGATCACTCCTCTCCATCGCCATGGCGGTTTTGAGCATGCGCTGATCATACATCGGCTCCTGTTCCACTGCGCGATGCACTTCGCCCGCGATGAGTTTAACTTTCGCGTCTTGATATGCCGCTCCGGACTTGTTGTCCACCGAGACCCACGCCGACAAATCAATTTTTTTATCGTCTTTGTCGAGCACCGCGACATATTCCGCGTGCCAGTTGATGCCCCCGGTCAGATAGCTCACTTCCATGTCGTGCGTTCCCCCCTTTTCAGAGGCGACGGTCCAGACCAGAGTGGGGCGGGTGATGAGGCCCAGAGGGAGTTTGGGGAAATCAACGTTTTGGATGTTGGCTCTGGACACGGATTGAACTCCGCCGTCTTTTTTTTCGAGCACGATTTCGTCGGAAGAGCTCAGGAGTTTTCCGTCAAACATTTTTCCTTCCTTGGTGAAGACCTGGATCTGCTGATCGATATATTTGGAAAGGATTTTGTTCGCGTCCACCAAATCGTATTCATAGTTTTGCTCGAGGACCGCGGTCTTGTCCGGAGCGGTGAGGGATTTGAAATGGACCGAGGTGGGGTCGATCTGAGACGCGACATCCGCAAACCGGATTTCCGAAGTCCCTTCCTTGAGAGGCATCTGCCGGACGGACCGCACCAGACCGAGGTTGCTGTTATAAACCGTGACGGAAACCTGTTCCGCCGCCATCGCCGCGCCCGAAAAGAGAAGGACCGAACCTGCCAGGATCATTTTTATTTTATTCATGAATTCATTCTATATTTTTTTGAAACTTTCCTACACCGGTGGACATAAGTCCCCGATTGTCCAGAGGCGCGCGGCAAAATATACTTGTTCCTATGAAAACGCTGAACGCAGGTCTGGGGATCTGGCTCCTCTGCCTTGGGCTCTCCCATTCCGGTTCCAGGGGTTTTGAAGATGCGCTTAGAGTTTCCGTCGATGACTGCGTAAATATCGCAATTGAAAATCATTTTTCCGGCGGCGGGATATTTGGGCTTTTCCATCCATCACGCCGGGATGCGGTTTTCCGTGTTCAGGAGGCGTGCTGGAATCTTGCGAAGGCCGAAAAAGTGAAGAGAATTTATGAAAAGGCGCTCGAGCGGCTTGAAGAGGAAAAAGCGGAGGCGGATCGGCTTCTCGAAAAGGACGCGATCTCCCCGGAGGAATATCTGGGAGTCGCCGCGCGTCAGGCCCAGTTTAAGAATCGGGTTGAGAGCGCAAAGGCCGACGAAGAATTGAGGTTCTGGCAATGGATTCAGGCTCTCGGTTTAAAATCAGCTCCAAGGTATCGCCTCGATCCTGATTTTAATATATTGCCGGATCAGGAGATCGATCCGGACCTTGCCCTGGGTCAGGGTCCAGTCAGAGAGGCCCATGCCTGTTTCATCAAGTCCCGCGCTGATCTTGCGATCGCTGAAACCAAACTGGCCCTCGCGCTCATGGAACTTTCGGCCGCTGAGGAAGTTTCTGTTTCTGAAAGAGCCGATGCTGTTGCAGATTGCGCTCAGGCTCAGGCGGCTCTTGCGGAAACCCAGGCGTCTTATCTCCTGTCTCTTTCCTCGCTCGCCCGGGCCGCAGGAAAAAAAATAGATCAGGTCTGGAAAAAAAACTGATTCCCTGTTATCCTCAAGCGTTGTCACATTGCCCGGCTGGAAGAGGAGGGATTCCGGCGGGGGCGGAATTTTTTTATATAAGGAATCAGCCGTCATGAACTTTCAGCCCATTTTTTATTTTCCGGTCCTCGCGATCCCCGTCATGCTCCTGCTTTATTTTTCGGGTCCTCTGAGCGCGGCCGGCCTTGCCGCCATCGTCAGCCTGGTCGGCATTCTGGGCGTCATGTTTTCCGCGGAAAGCCTGTTTTCCAGAAGCGACATCGGCGCTCAGGCGGCTCCCGTGATTTTCTTCCTCCAGATGGTCTGGCTTTGGGCGCTCTTCTGGGTTGCGGAAAAATTGATCGAGCTGAGAGACCTCGAAAAGCATCAGCTCCAGGAAGACGGAGAAAAGCTGGAGCTTGAAATCCTGGATTATCAGAAAGAGCAGAAAGAGCTTGAGAAATTCGCCACGGGCCTTGAGGAGCGCATCGCGAGATATTCCCAGCTCCGGGAATTCACGGATCAATTGGCCGGGATCGTCAAGCTCAAAGACATTCAGTGCAAAACGCAGGAGTCCGTCAGGAAAATTTTTTCGGGAGACTATGAACTGCGGATCAATCTGGATTTCCTGAGTTTTCCCAACGCCCCCCTCAAAGAAGACGCTCTGAGCGAATGGGGGGTCCGCCACAAGATCCCGCTCCTGATTTCAGATTCTTCGGAAGATCTCCGTTTCCCTCCGCACAAACTGCCTCCGGACTGCTCTCTCATGTCCTGCCCCATTGAACGCGAAGATTTTATCGTCGGGCACCTCACGGTCCGCACCGATCTGCCGAAAAAATGGAAAGACGAAGATCTCCGTTTCCTCTCCGACATTTCCAACATCGTTTCGATCGCGGTTGCGAACGCGGTCTATTATGAAAAAGTCGAGTCCCTGGCCGTGCACGATTCGCTCACGGGTCTTTATGTCCGTTATCGGTTCGATGAAAGAGTTGAAGAAGAGTTCGCCAGGGCCAAGGCCTCAGGCTCTTCCCTGTCCCTCATCCTGTTCGACCTGGACCATTTCAAACACATCAACGACAAGTGGGGTCACCTCGAAGGAGACCGGGTCCTCAAAACCGTGGCGGAGATCGTCATCAACCAAACGCGCGAGACGGACTTCTGCGCCAGGTTCGGGGGCGAAGAAATCGCTGTCCTGATGCCGCACACCCAGATCAGAAACTCCTTCGCGATCGCTGACCGCATCCGGAAAATGGTGGAATCCACTCCGGTGGGGCCTGAAAAGATTCATGTCACCATGTCCGGCGGGGTCGCCGCGCTCAAAGCCTCCATGAAGTCGCCCCAGGATTTCATCGAAGCCGCCGACCGCGCCCTTTATCAGGCGAAAGATTCCGGCAGGAACAAACTGGTGAAAGTCGAATCATGACCAACCTCTTCGCCCTTTTCCCTCTGTTCTCCATTTATTTCCTGATCCACGCGATGCGCGCCCGGTTCAAGGTTTATTTCCCCGTTCTTTTCGTGTCCGTGGTTGCGGTGCTCACGCTCGGATATTTCGCCGGCCACGAGATCGTCGGAGTTTTATACGCCGGACTGTTCGTGATGACCGGTTTTTTCCCGAGCCTTTTAAAGCATGAGGTAAAAAAAGCGACCGATCAGCACCGTTCCGGCGAAAGAGCGCTCAAAGAGCAGGTGGGCCAGAGCAAATTTGAGAGGGAAAAGTGGGTCGGAATCCGCCAGAGAGTCCTGGACGAAATGGAACGGATTTCCAAGCGTTATGCTTTCGCGAGAACGCTCGTGGCCCGCACCGACGAAAAAGCGGTCCTGATGGATCTGAGCACCACTTTCGGATCCACCCGCAGAGTTCTGGGCCTGGCATTTTCAACCAACCTTGAAAAAGAGAAGGGCGAAAAGGGCTCGTGGATTCCCTCCTTTTCGAGCGGCTGGGTCACGGAAGAAGATTGGAGCAAACTTCTGAAAAAAGTTCCCGATCTGACTGATCGGGCGTCGGCGTTTAATCTGCCCGGGGACTCGGACTTGTCAGAACAGATGAAGAGCGATGACCTTCACCTGGTTTATGCTTCCGTGAAATGGGGCGGAGAAGTTCAGGGGCTGCTCACGCTCCTCGTGGAAGGCCCCGTCTCGGGAGACTTTCTGGACGAAGTTTCGCTCTACGCTCAGCTCCTGGGCCTGGGTCTCCACAAAACCTATCTTTATCGCATGGTGGTGGAACGGAGCCGCAGGGACGGGCTCACCAACCTTTATCTGCGCGGCGTGTTCCTCGAGAGGCTGAACGACGAAATCAGTTTCTCCAAGCGCTATGAAACTTCTTTCTCCGTCCTGCTCCTGGACCTGGACCATTTCAAATCGATCAACGACACCTATGGGCATGTCGTCGGAGACAAAGTCCTGAGGAGCGTGGCGGAATGCCTGAAGAACACGCTCCATCCGGGCGTCACCATCGCGCGTTACGGCGGTGAAGAGTTTGCGATCCTCATCGGCCTGGCGCCTCCCGAAGAAGTCCGCGCGATCGCCGAGCAGGTCCGTCACGCGATCGAGCATCTCGTTTTCGCCCTTTCAGAGGAAGCTTCTTCAAAGACGCTCCGCATCGGGCGCAGGAAAGGGGAAATCCGCGTCACGGTCAGCATCGGCATCTCCCATTATGTTTCCGATTCCCTTCAGCCCAACGAACTGATCCGCCGGGCGGACGCGGCTCTTTATTGGGCCAAACAGAACGGGAGGAACATGGTGAAAGAATGGAAAGCCGTGATGAAATAGTTTTTGTCCCCGTGATTTGATACAATCCTACCTTAATCATTCCCTAAAAATATAACCATGGCTGAAGTCATTCTAAAGAACGTATATAAGCGTTACAACGGCACCGCCGCCGTCACCAATGTTTCATTGGAGATTGTGGACAAGGAATTTTTTATCCTGGTGGGTCCGTCCGGCTGCGGCAAATCCACGACGCTCCGAATGGTGGCGGGCCTGGAAGAAGTTTCCGACGGAGAAATCTGGATCGGCGGCCGCAAGGTGAACGATGTTCCTCCCAAAGACCGCGACATCGCCATGGTGTTCCAGAATTACGCGCTTTATCCTCACATGACCGTTTATGAAAACATGGCTTTCGGACTCAAGCTCAGGAAATATTCCAAGCGCGAGATTGAAATGCGCGTCAAGGAAGCCGCTGAAATTCTCAACATGGGAAACCTGCTTGAGCGCAAACCCAAGGAGCTTTCCGGAGGCCAGCGCCAGCGCGTCGCGGTCGGCAGAGCGATTGTCCGCAAACCCAAAGTTTTTCTCTTCGATGAGCCCCTTTCAAACCTGGACGCCAAACTCCGGGTCCAGATGCGCGCCGAACTCTCCAAACTCCATGACCGCCTCCAGACCACCATCATCTATGTCACGCACGACCAGGTTGAAGCCATGACCATGGGGGACAAAATTTGCGTCATGAAAGACGGCGTGATCCAGCAGATCGCTCCGCCGCTTCAGCTCTATAACCGCCCGGCCAACCGTTTCGTCGCCGGCTTCGTGGGTTCTCCGCCGATGAATTTCCTCACCGTCCGCATCTCCGAAAGAAAAGAAGCCGGAAAGACCAGCCTCTGGATCAAAGAGCCCGACACGGACAACCGTCCCGACAGCTTTCAGCTTAAAATAGAAAAAGAAATGGAAGCCACATTGAAACCTTATGTCGGAAAAGAAGTCACTCTCGGAATCCGGCCCGAAGACATTTATGACCGGTTATTTTACGCGGGGGAAATTCATGAAGGGTCCTGGACCAAAGTGACGGTCGAAGTCGTGGAACCCATGGGCGCTGAAAAATATCTTTATTTAAACACGGGCAAGAACAGCATCATCGCCAGGATGGAACCTCAGAATTCAGCCAAACCCCAGCAGGACATCGATGTCGTCGTCAACATGAGCAAAATCCGCGTCTTCGATCTGCAGTCCGAAAAATCCATCATTTAAGTATCAGCATCGAATCGCCCAAACTATAAAATCGGTATTTCTCTTTTATGGCTTCCGCATAGGCCGAGAGGAGCCGTTCCCTGCCGATGAAAGCTCCCGTGAGGCAGAGCAGGCTCGATTCGGGCAAATGGAAGTTGGTCATCATCCCCGCCAAAGGCGTCTTGAAAACATATCCCGGATAAATAAATATTTCCGTCCATCCGCTTGAGGCTTTCATCCTGCCCATTTCGCCGTCCATGGCGGATTCCAGGCACCGGACCGAAGTGGTTCCGACCGCGAAAATTCTCCGTCCTTCCCGGATCGCGAGATTGATCCGCTCCGCCGTTTCCTCCGTCACGGAAAAATGTTCCGCGTGAAGTTTCACAAGCTCAAGGTTTTGTTCCCGGATGGGCGCGAAAGTCCCGATCCCCACATGGAGGGTCACGGAGGCGAACTCCACTCCCTGCCCTTCCAGCTTTTGGATCAGCTCCGGCGTGAAATGGAGGCCCGCAGTGGGCGCGGCGAGGGATCCTTCGAGCTTTGAATAAACGGTCTGATATCTTTCTTCGCTCTCCAGCGGCTTTTTTATATAAGGCGGGATCGGGAGTTTCGCGCATTCCTGGATCATCGCGGGGTCCGAAAAACGGAGCCGATATTTTGACCCGCCCAGCCATTCCATCACTTCCGCCGAGAATGTTTTTCCTCCGGGCGTTTGAAACGCGATGGTGGACCCCTGGCCGAACGCTTTGCCCCGCAAGAGCGCTTCTTTTTCTTCCGGCTGAACGGAATCTGAGACGATCAGGCAATCCACTTTGCGGCCCGTGTCTTTTTTCCCGAAAAGCCGCGCGCGGGCAACGCGGGTATCGTTTCTCACCACCAGGTCGCCGGATTTCCAGATCGACGGCAAATCGCGGACCTGTTGATGTTCGAACGCTCCCGAAGGCCTGAGCACCATCATGCGCGCGGAGTCCCGCTCGGCGAGCCCTTCCTGGGCGATCAGTTCCTGCGGGAGCTCAAAATCGAAGTCCGAAAGTTGCGGAGGCATGGCGGCATTCTATCAAATTATGATATTCTATTACGCTAACATGAAGACGGCCGTGGTTTTGTTATCGGGAGGCTTGGACAGCGCCACGGCGCTTTTTTGGGCCGCATCCAAAGGATTTCAGACGCATTGTCTCCTCTTTGATTACGGTCAGAGGCATAAAAAAGAAATTTCGAGCGCTTTGAAGATCGCCAAAATTTCCGGTTCCAGCCGCCAGATTGTGAAGATCCGGCTCCCGTGGGGCGGCAGCGCTCTTTTGGACAAAAAAACGGCCTTGCCGAAGGAACGGAGCGTGAAGGAAATGTCCCGCGGAAAAATTCCTTCGACTTATGTTCCCGCGAGAAACACGATTTTTCTGAGTTTCGCATTGTCGTGCGCGGACGCGATCGGAGCGGAGCGGATCGTGATCGGGGCGAACGCGGTGGATTACAGCGGATATCCCGATTGCCGGCCGGATTATATGCGCGCGATGGAGAAAGCGGCCGCGCTCGGAACCCGGCGCGGGACCGAGGGAAATGGCATAAAAATTTCGGCGCCGCTGATCCATCTCACAAAAGCCGGGATCATTCGGCTCGGGACAAAACTCAAAGTGCCGTATCAATACACTTGGTCGTGCTATTCCGGGGGCGCTTCGCCCTGCGGGAAATGCGACAGCTGTCTGCTCAGACAAAAAGGATTTGAAGAAGCCGGATTTTTGGATCCGCTTCTGGACTGAAATGAAAAAATATTTATTGTTATCTTTATTGGCAATTTCCGTTGCCCCGGCCGTGAACGCCGAAGACAAGATCGTTCCCGCGGCCACGCTTTCGGGGCACCCGGGCGGCGTCTATTCCCTTGCGTTCAGTTCTGATTCCAAAGTGCTGGTTTCCGCCGGGCAAAACGGGACCATCAACCTCTGGAGCACGAAAGACTTTCATTCCATGCGGACCTGGAAGGACCATTCGGATTCCGTCAACTCCATCTTTTTTTCTCCCGATGGAAAGACTTTGGTTTCCGGAGGGGACGATCAAACCATCCTCATCCGGAGCGCGACGGATTATACGATTGAAGAGAGGATCGCGGCAGAGGGCAAAGTGAGCGCCCTGGCCCAGGCACCCGCGGGGAAAACGATGGCCGCAGTCTTGAACGACAAAGAGGTCCGCTTCCTTGAAGGAAAGAATTATACTCCCGCCAAAACTTTCGATGGAAACGCGGTGGCTTTCTCAAACGACAGGCGGCTTGCGGCTCTCACGGGTCCGGACAACAGGATAAAAATCATTGACCAGAACGACCTCGGCATCGCCAATGTTTTGATCGGCCACAAAAATGCCATCCGCTCCATCGCGTTCAGTCCCAATGGGTCCATGCTGGCGACGGGAAGCGAGGACCGGACGCTCCGAATTTGGGATCCGAGAGCTTTCAAGCAGATGAGTGTGATCAAGACCGGAGACCTGGTGGTTTCGGCGCTCGCGTTTTCTGTGGACGGAAGATTTCTGGCGTATGCCGGGACCGTCGTCAAAGACGGCACTCCCTATCGGTTCAACGACACGGCGTTTCATGTGTGGGATTTTGCGCGCGGCAAAGAGGCGGCCTCAATTTCAGGGCACCGGGGCGCCGTGCTTTCTCTCGCGTTCAGCCCGGACAAGAAGTGGCTGGTTTCCGGAAGCGCCGACAAAACCATCAAGGTGTGGGACGTTTCCAAATGGACGCCGAAAGCCAAACCCGCCGTCATCCCGGTTCCCTCGAAGAAAAAATGACCCCGCAAGAAAAACAAAAATTTTCCCGCACCGGCCTGGACGTGAAACTGCCCGAGATGGACATTTTCCCCAACCAGTTCCCCGACTATAAAATCACCCTTGCCGTCCCCGAATACACCTCGGTGTGCCCCAAAACGGGCCAGCCGGATTTCGCGAATGTGACGCTGGTTTATGGTCCCGGAAAATGGTGCGTGGAACTCAAATCATTCAAGCTTTATATCCATGCTTACAGGAACCTGGGGATATTTTATGAAAACGCGATCAACCGAATCCTGAAGGATTTTGTGAAAGTTTGCAAACCGAAGTGGGCTTATATTCGCGGAGATTTTACGCCGAGAGGCGGGATCAAATCTATTATTGAGGCAAAATTCGGCAGGGATCCTGGTTGATGCCGTGCGGGCGATTCATGAATCGCCCCTACAAATATCGTTTAAATTTATTTTTTCTGTCCACCAGAACATTTTTCGATTTGACCGGCTTGTTTGAAAGTTCAAACCCCATCACGATGATTTCCTCGCCCACCTTGACGATGTGCGCCGCGGCCCCGTTCATGCAGATCACTCCGGACCCTTTGGGCCCCACCAAAACATAAGTCTCCAGCCGTTTTCCTGTCGTGTTAGACGCGATCAGGACTTTTTCTCCGGGCCAGAACCCTGCTTTCTTGATCAAATCTCCGTCAATCGTGATGCTTCCGATATAGTCCAGCCGGGACTCGGTGACGGTCGCTTTGTGTATTTTGGAGCGCAAGAGCCAACGCATCTTTATATTTTACAATTTTTAAGGGGCTTTAAGTTTACCAGTTATAATAAGGTGATCCCTCATGGTCGCTGTGAGTGCAGTTAATTTTGATCATGGCCTTATTTGGCAGGTAATACCACCCGCCCTTGTCGTCCAATGTTGAAGAAATTTTGTTGGAGTTTGGGTGGTTTTCGAGAGAAGCGATGGGGATGCTTTTAATATATTTCGGGACCAAGTCTTTTATCTTTTCCGGAACATCGCCGTTGTGATCATCGCTAAAAAGCAACAGGGCGTCTCTCAGGGAAAGCAGGTTTTTGCGCGTGGTTTCTTCTTTGTCCATGTAGGACGGATAACTGAAAGCTTTGACATCGTATTTGCCGGAATCTTCATTTTTTTCAGAAGCCGCGTTGCCTGCAGGCGCGAGATATCCCGGAAAAAGCTTTACGTTCGAAAAATTGAGCACGGCTGTGCCGGTGATCGGGTTATAGTACCAGCCGCCTTTTCCGTCGAGAGTGGAATGGACAGTTTGAGTTTCGCTTAATGGGTTTTCCGGAATGGCGCTCAAATATTTTGGAACCAGGGAACGCAGGGTCGGCGGGTTTTTATGAGCTCTCTTTTTATAGTTTTGGATCGCGGAGTTCACGGTATACTGGATCATATATGTGTCGTAAAGAATCCTGGACTGGATCCCGGCCAAAGTCCACTCCCGCATCCGAGGCTTAAAATTAAATAATTTCTGTTCCCACTGTTCGTAGGTGTAGTCCTGGTATGGATAAAAGGATCGGATGCTGAGTCCTTTTTGCGTATTTGAAAGGATTGTGGTCCCGCCTTTGAATCCGGAGAAAAATTCCAGCCAGGCCATCAAGGATTCCCGATACTTCATGAGCCAGGGGTTCCCGGTTTTCAGTGCGGCTTCTTCGATGCCCACCTGGATCCAATTTTCATACAATCCCCGGATATCATAAAAAATCGTCGCATTGCCTTGCGCCGGCAAATTCGCGGCAATGGCGTAAATTGATTGGGAAGAATGGGTCCCCTTGATCAAGAGACTTTTGATCCGGTTCTCGTTTGAAGCGAAGAGGAGATAATTCCCATTTTGAGCCATGAATATTTTTTTTCCCCTGCCGGCGGGGTCTTTGTAAGTCAGGGTGAAATAAGAGCCGTAACCTTCCAGCAGTTTCTTTTCCAGAGAGGCGTCAGAATCCTTGGAGTCCAGCAGTTTCCTGGCGATCTCCAGGGCGGCCTGAACTTTAAGTTGAGACGCAATCTGGACTGCGCCAAATACATCCGGGAGATATTCCGAACCTGATTTTTGAAACCCATTATAGGCGGCATAAGCTTGTTCACAGGCTTGGCCCGCGATATCCTTTTTCCATTTACCGATAGATTCGGACAGTTTCTTGGGCAATAAGGCGCCTCTGAGCAGAAGATCGTCCAGAATGTTTTCGGCGGCTTCCGGCGTGAGAGAATTCGTGGCGGTCACCGCAAGGGTTGGGTCTGGGATCAGGCGAAGAATCGGATAATCCGAAGGTCCGATCTTGGTCAAAGGTCCGAAGGCTGAATTCTCCAGTTCCGGGTTTGAGTTCAAAAAGCCATGAACTTCCACTCCATCCTTCCAGGTCAAACTCTGGCAATACCAATCGGGGACAATTGGAAAATAGGACATTTTGTTTCTCGCTCCAGGAATGCCGTTGAGATTAAGGAGGACATAGCCAAACGCGTCTTTGGGAAGTTTTTTAAACGACTTCTTCACCCATTCCCCTTCGGAAAGCGGTTTCTTGTCAGATTGAGCCGTTGCCAAGTCGAGGGCCTTCTTGACGGTATCGAGGGTATTTCCGACAAAGATCCATCGGGATTTCCCTTTCGTCAGAAATGCCCAGAAAACATATTTGTTAAGGGATTGGATGAAATTTCTTCCATAACCCTGTCTGCTCAACAGGGCGGCATAAGGTTTGACCCATTCTTCAATTTGTTTTTCTGCCTGCGGCTGGGTTTTTGAAATGAGCAGAATAGGGTCGGGTTTGTATGCGGACCCCGGCATGGGATCTTGTGTTCCGGGGAGGCCTGTATAAGCTGCGGGGATGATTTTGGAAGGTTTGGGATAGAAAGCGACAACCATGCTTTCTCCAATGATCGTTTCAATGGAAGACGTGTCGGACAGATAGCGTTTCGATAAGTTTTTTGCGCCGTATGTTTCTTCTGCTTTCCGGACAGCGCTGGAAATGGATTGTTCATAATGGATATAAAGATTTGTCGAGGAAAATCGGCCCAAAAGGCCTTTCAGTCCCCTGACTCCGATGAGAGCAACCGCTCCGTCCGGAATAAACGCTTCCAGTTCCGGTTCCAAGGGCGGATTTTGAAAAATGTCTTCCTGCAGCGGGGTTCGCGCAAGAGGAGCTGGGTGAGCGGTCCATTCTCTGTTCAGCCGATACCCCACAAACAGGGCGCCGGCAAAAATTAGGAGCAGGCCGATCCACAACTTTCTCATCCGGAAATCTTAACAGCACAAAGCCATTTTTTCAACCTGGACGTTCAATTGGACGATCCTGATATGATAGAATTATTGTCAACCTTGAGGCGCCAATGGAGGTTGACAATATGAAACGATTATTTATTTTGCTCGCATTGTTGTTCGCGGTTCTATCTGCCGGAATATATGCCAACAGGGGGATGCTGCGCAAGTTCGAATACCAACTCCCTAAACATGCGCCTGATCTGGCTAAAATGGTCACAACCCCGACCGCCGCCGACCCAGCGCCATTGATCGTTGTTCAAAGCTATGATTTTACGCCCTGGATAAAAACGCTGTATATCCAAAAAGATTTTTCTGCAGTGGAACGGGAAGTTGAGCGGTTGCTGAACCTGGCGCGAGGCGGCGACAGGAATTCAATGAATATCCTTGATCGTTTATTGGAAGCGCTTTCTGAGGACTATGTGAAAACAGTGTCTAAAATGAAAGTGTCGGAAATTCTTTCAACCCTGAATGAGTGGTGCGATAAGTCCGCCGGTTCTCATGTTCCGTTTCTGGTCCGAGGGGGATTTTATGTGCACTATGCTTGGGAGGCGCGGGGGTATAGTTTTGCGCAGAACGTTTCCAAAGTCGGCTGGAAACTTTTCATGAAGCGACTGAAACTGGCCGAAGAAGACCTGGAAGAATCTTACCGCTTAAACAAAAACAATCCGTATTCATCCTGTTATATGATGACGGTCGCTTTGGGACAGAACCGTCCCTATAAAGATAAAGAAAAATACTTTCAAAGAGCCATGGCCTCCGATCCGGGGAACTTAAACGCCTGTTTCATCAAGTTGAATTATTTGCAGCCCAGATGGGGGGGCTCGACTGAACAGATGCTTGATTTCGCTGAGGAGTGCCGCAAAGACGCCCTTCGCCATCCTGCGCTTTATTTGATCATTCCTGAAACACATTCTGAGATTGAAAGCGCTTTCTGGCTGGCGGCCGGGAAGGACAAACCCGCTGAAGCAAAATATTTGAGCCAGGATAATGTGTGGAAAGACATTGAGGGAGCCTATCAAATTTATTTTTCAACATTTCCCAATGACCTGAGGAACCGATTCCGTTATGTGCAAATCGCGACTCAGGCAAAAAAGCCGGACGCGGCTTTGGATCAAATGAAAGAACTTTTGAAATTTAACCTTGTGGGAATCGCAACGGGCAATTGGATAACGGCGTTTTATGAATCAGGCACATATGCCTATTCGATCGGCAAATATGAAGATGCGGCCGCCCTTTATCAAAGAACGGTTGAACTTGATCCGACTGAGCCGTCGTATTTTGCCGGTTTGGGGGCGGCATATTGGATTTTATGGACCGCGCATGAGTCCCGCGTCGAATACCTGGATAAATCAAAAATGGCTTTTGAAAATTCACTTAAGCTTGATCCCAATTATGCGTATTCAAAAAATTATTTGACGAATTATGTCGAAAAGGGTTACGAAAAAATCGGAAAGCCCAAAGGCGGATGAAATGAACTGGAACGAACTTGCATCAAAATCCCTTGAAGGAAACGAGCTCACGCGCGAAGAGGCGTTTGCGGTGCTGAACGCGGGCGATGACGAAATTCTGCCCCTCCTGGCCGCGGCTTCCAAAGTCCGGTTCAGGCATTTCGGCAAACGCGTCAAACTCAATTTTTTGCTGAACGCCAAGTCCGGTCTTTGTCCGGAAGACTGCTCCTATTGTTCCCAGTCCAAAATTTCCAAGGCGGGCATCGAAAAATATGTTTTTCTCTCGGAGGAGGATATTCTTTCGGCGGCCGCTCGCGCCAGGGACTCCAAAGCCAAACGGTTCTGCATGGTGAATTCCGGACGGGGTCCCACAGACGGAGAGATCGAGCAGGTTTCTTCCGCGGTCCGCAAAGTCCGGGAAAATTATCCTGAACTCGAAGTCTGCGTCTGTCTTGGATTGCTTGCGCCCAAACAGGCCCAGGCCTTGAAAGAAGCCGGAGTGGACGCTTATAACCACAATGTGAACACGACCGAAAATCATTATTCATCGATATGCTCGACTCACACCTATAAAGACCGGCTCGGCACCGTCAGCACGGCGAAAGAGCATGGGTTATCGTCCTGCAGCGGATGCCTTTTCGGAATGGGAGAACCTGACAGCGACATCGTTGAGCTGGCGTATACCTTGCGCGGCATGAATGTGGACTCCATTCCCATCAATTTCCTGATCCCGATCGAAGGGACGCCGCTTGCGGAGCTGAAACATCTCACGCCGCAAAAATGCCTCAAGATCCTCTGTCTCTTCAGATTTTTGAATCCCGCTTCTGAAATTCGGATCGCCGGCGGACGCGAAGTCCAGCTGCGGTGGCTCCAGCCGCTCGGGCTTTATGTCGCCAACTCCATTTTCGTCGGGGATTATCTCACGACCAAAGGTCAGAAACCGGAAGAAGACCTCAATATGATCCGGGACCTGGGTTTTGAAATTGAAGGGCAGGATCCTGACATGACACATGCATCTCATTCGACGGACGGGGCGTTTGCCGTCCAGCTCAAATAAACAGACATGATGATTGACGCTCCCGTCGCGCTCATCACAGGGGCTTCCCGAGGCATCGGGAAAGAAATTGCCCTGGCTTTCGCTCGTGATGGGTTCCGCCTTGCGCTCAACTATCATCTGAATGAAGCCAAGGCGCGGGAAGTGGAGAAACAAACCACTCAGCTGGGCGGAAAACCACTTGTTGTCAAAGCCGACGTCGGAGATTCTCAGCAGGTTCAGGATATGATTCAAAAAGTGATGAAACAATGGGGCAGGATCGATGTCCTGGTCAACAATGCCGGCATCACGCGAGACCGCACCATCCTCAAAATGACCGACGCAGAATGGAACGAGGTGCTGCAGACAAATTTGAGCGGATCCTTCTGGTGCCTGAGGGATTGTTCCAAAATTATGGTTGAGCAAAAAGAAGGCGCGATCCTCAATATTTCCTCCATCGTCGCCATGCGGGGCTCCATCGGGAACGCAAATTATGCCGCGGCCAAGGCGGGAGTGATCGCTCTCACAAAATCCGCCGCGAAAGAGTTGGGACGGTTCAATGTCCGCGTGAACGCAATTTTGCCTGGGTTTCATCTGACGGACATGGGCCGCGAAGTGTGGGGAAAATATGAAGAGCGGATCCGCTCCGAACACACTCTGGAACGCCTGACGGACATCCGCGAGCTCGCGCAGTTTGTTTTGTTCATCGCCAAGCAGAAGTCCGCGAGCGGTCAGGTTTATAATTTCGAATCGAGAGTGATTTAAATGCGGGAAAGCATTGTGATCACGGGAATCGGGCTGATCACGCCATTGGGATGTGCGCGCGAAAAGACCTGGGGTTATGTCAAGATGGGTCAAAGCGTTTCCGCGGTTCAAAACGCTCTGGAGTTTTCTGAAAATCTCGGGCTTTATGTGAGGACCGCCCCTTTCCTCGCCCCTCAGGCAAGACACAGAATTTTCCCGATCGCTTTGAGCTCGGCGCACGAAGCTCTCAACCACGCGCAGATTGATATCGATGACTATCTGCCCGAAGACATCGGCTGTTCCGTTTCAGTTTCAAAGCCTATTTTTCAGGACGGAATTGATGAGCCGATCCACGCGGAATCCGTTGGACAATATTTGCTGGAAAAGCTCGACATCGAGGGGCCGACCCAAAATTTTGTGGCCGCCTGCGCCACAGGAATTCATTCAGTTCTGGCCGGGTCCCGCTGGCTCCAGGAAGGTCTGTGTAAAATCGTGATCGCGGGATCCTGTGAATCGTCTCTGAATCCTCTCACCATTTCGGGCTTTAAAAACATGGGAGTGTTGTCCAAAGAGCCCAAACCTTTCGACCATACGCGGGACGGATTTTTAATGGGCGAGGGCGCGGGCATTGTCATCCTTGAGAGAAAATCTGATGCCTTGTCGCGCGGAGCCAATATTATTGCGGAAATCTCCGGCTGTGCCGTGGGTTCGGATTCGACTCATCCCACGCGGTTCAAAGAAGACGGAAGTTCCGTCGCGAGCGTGGTTGCCCGAGCTTTGAAAGACGCGTCTTTGACGCCGGACAAAATCGATTATGTGAATCTGCACGGCACAGGAACAGAATCGAACGATGTCATCGAAACTTTGGCCGTAAAAAATATTTTTAAAGACTCTCTCAAACACATTTCATTTTCCAGCACCAAGGCGTCCACGGGACATCTTTTGGGCGCGGCAGGGAGCGTTGAACTTGGCATGACGTGCCTGGCATTGAGAGATCAATTTGTTCCACCGACTGCGGGGCTCACAAACCCGGATCCCGCCTGCGATCTGGATTATACTCCCAAGCGCGGGAAATCCCGGGCCATGACTCACGCGATGTCTCTTTCGTTTGGGTTCGGCGGCCCGATCGGCGCTATTATCGTAAAAAAGCCATGAACGAACATATCCAACGGGAATTGTCGTCGATAAAAGAGAAAAATCTCTGGCGGGATGTTTCCTCAAAGGCTTCCTATAAAATAAATTTTTCCACCAATGATTATCTGGGATATTCCCATCATCCCAAGGTTGCTCAGGCCGCTCAGGACGCCATAAAAAAATATGGCACAGGGGGACGCGCTTCACGTCTGATTTCAGGAACGACGGACATTCATCGGGAACTTGAGGAAGCTTTGGCGCAATTCAAGCAGTCTGAATCTTCTTTGCTTTTTCCGACGGGATTTATGGCGAATTTGGGAGTGATCACAGCGATTCTGGGCGAAGGCGACGCCGTCATTATGGATGAGCTGAACCACGCGTCATTGTGGGATGCGGTCAAATTGTCGCGCGCCAGGCCGTTTGTTTATGAACACGCATCTGTGGAGTCTCTTGAGAAAATTTTGCACCGCACGAGAAATTATTCAAAGCGGCTGATCGTGACCGACTCGCTTTTTTCCATGGACGGAGATTTGGCGCCATTATCTGAAATTTTGGGGTTGGCAAAAACACACGGCATCTGGACGATGATCGACGACGCTCACGCGACGGGCGTTTTGGGAAAAAGCGGCATCGGTGCGTTGGAACATTTCGGAGTTCTGGGGCAGGCCGAGATCGTGGTGGGAACCCTTTCCAAAGCCCTGGGCTCTCAAGGTGGGTTCGTCTGCGGCTCAAAAGATTTGATTGATCTTCTCATCAACAAAGCCCGTTCGTTTATATACACCACAGCCCTTTCTCCCGCCAATTGCGCCGCGGCTCTGGAATCCATAAAATTAATAAAAAGTGAACCGGAAACGCGGGAAAAACTCATGGGCCTCTCTCGGACGATGCAAAATGATTTCAAGACGAATTTTAAGGAGCAATCCAAACTGCTCAAGGAAACCGCCACCCCCATCGTGCCTTTCTGGACCGGGAGCGCGGAAGGCGCTTTGAGAATGTCGGAGGACCTGAAAGCTCATGGCATTTGTGTCCCGGCCATCCGCCCTCCGACGGTGCCCAAGAACGAATGCCGTCTGAGATTTTCAATTTCCAGTGAACATACCTTTGAGGAGGTTCAACTCGTGTCAAAATTAATGGCTGAAAATTTTTCGGTGGCGTCATGAAGGGCCTTTTCGTCACAGCGACGGGAACGGGCGTTGGAAAAACCATTGTCGCGGCCGGCATCGCAAGATTTCTTAAGGAAAAGGGAAAAAATATCGGCGTGATGAAACCCATCGCTTCCGGCGGTCAGGAAGACGCGGAATTTTTGAGGCAGGCGGGAGATGTTTTGGAAACGCTTGAGGAAATAAACCCGATCTATCTCGCGAACCCTCTCGCGCCCTATGAAGCGGCGATGATTGAAAAACGAAAAATTGATCTGCCGGGGCTCACTAAAAAATATGAAAACCTCAGCCGCAAACACGCGGGGATGGTGGTGGAAGGCGTGGGCGGCGTGCGAGTTCCCCTCACGAAAAATGAGGATGTCGCGTCTCTTATCCGGAGATTCAAATTGCCCGCGCTCGTGGTGGCTTCGGCGAAACTTGGGACCATCAACCACACGCTCCTCACTTTGGAGGCGCTGAAAAAAGAAAAGATAAGCGTGATCGGAATTGTTTTGAATTTCTTTGACCCTGAAGACCTTGCGTGCCAAAGCGGCCTCAAGTTTTTCAAGGAAAAGAAAATTCCCGTTTTGGCGATGCTTCCTGAGACTCCGAATTTTGCCGACAGCCCTGACCTGATCGCGGAGACGTTGCGCGGCACGGTTCTCGCCAAATGGCTCGCAAAGCATTTCTAGCATTTGTTTTTATTTTTGTTGCCGCTCCTTTAAAATCCGCCGATAAAACGCCTCAGGGAGAATTTTGGTGGAGTTTTCTTATCCCGGGCGGGGGATATTTTTATCAGGGAGAAACCGCGAAAGGGATCGGATATTTTTTCGCGACGGCCGGAATGGCGGGCTGGGGACTTGCGGTCGACCATAAAAAAGACGGCGGTGAGCTGAACACCCCTTTCGTTTATGCCCAGCAGATTCACGGCATCCAGATTTATCTTTCCAACCGCGAATTCATAAGGAAAAAATATCGTTTGACCGGCGACGACCTGAAAATATTAAAAGACCGTTCCACCGTTTCCGACCTTTCTCTCTCGCCATTTAAAAAAGACAACCTCTCAAGCCCCTGGGTCCTGGGTTTTGCCGCCTTGGGTGCCGGAATCAATTATTTGGGCGCGCGCCTCGAGAAAAATAACCGGGATTATTGGGACATCCGCGAAACCAGAATTCTGGGCGACACTTTCTCGCGCCAACCCTCTCTCGGAGTTTACAGCGCCTATTGGATTCCCATTTCCCTTGGAGCCGCGACCAGCGAAGAATCCATATTCCGCGGATTGATCCAAAGCGGCTGGGAAGACGCCTGGGGAAAACGCAAAGGTTTGATCGCCGCCTCCGCCCTTTTCGGCGCCGCGCATTATAATGGAAGCGGCCCCTCTGCGACGAACGCCGCCTTCGCCGCTCTCGCCGGAATGTATCTGGGCTGGCGCTATCAATCCAATGATTACAAACTCTCCCAATCCATCGCCGCCCACTTCTGGTTCGATGTTTTTGCGGGCCTCAGCATCTATCTCGCAGATCCCGAGAACAACCCTCTGGGAGCCAAAGTGCAATTTGGGTTTTAGGGGAAATTCATGCGGCAATTCCCTTTGACACGCTGTCGTTTTTTTATATAATAAGCCCTTCAATTAAAAACCCGTGGAAGAAAATAAACCTAACCAACCTTCGAACCCCGCTCCTGCACCGGCAACCGCGCCTGTGTTGATGGCCAAACCCGTCACGCGCAGGAATTTCCTGTGGATGGGCTGGGGCATGTTCGCCGCCTTCATGGGTTCCGCCGCGGGCGCGGTTGGAAAATTCATGCTTCCCAATGTTCTTTATGAACCCTCCCAGATTTTTAAAGCCGGCCGGCCCGAAGATTTTCCTCTGGGCGTTTCCACCAAGCTCACCAAAGAGTTCCGCGTCTGGATCGTGAAAACCCCCACTTCTCTTTATGCTTTCTGGGCGCGGTGCACGCACTTGGGATGCACGCCCAACTGGTTCGACGCCGAAAACCGATTCAAATGCCCTTGCCACGGATCCAATTTCAGCATCGAAGGCGACGTGATTGCGGGCCCCGCGCCCAAACCTTTGAACCGCTGTGCGGTGGCTCTCTTGCCGACCGGAGAAATTTTGGTGGACAAATCCATCCTTGAAACGCGTCCCGGATTCCGCGACAAAAGACAGTTCATGATTGACCTCACGGCGAAGGCATAAAAAATGTCCGTTGAAGAAATAAAAAAACAAATCATCGACAGCCAGATCTGGCGCTCCATGTTCCGGGGCGGCAAATGGCACGACACGCCGCGCGACCGCGCCCAGCATATCATCGGCAATGTCTGGCTCCACCTTCACCCCGCGAAACTCCGTAAACGCGCCGTCAAGTTCACATACACCTGGGGTTTGGGCGGCCTTTCTTTCGGGCTTTTCTTCCTCCTCACCGTTTCCGGAATTTTGCTCATGTTTTATTATCGCCCGACGGTAAATCTGGCTTATCAGGACATCAAAGATTTGCAGTTCGTCGTCACCACAGGTCAGTTCTGGCGCAATTTTCACCGCTGGGCGGCCCAGCTCATGGTTTTGATCGTGATCTTCCACATGATCCGTGTTTTTCTCACCGCTTCCTATAAATCGCCCCGCGAGTTCAACTGGGTGGTGGGCGTTGTCCTGCTTTTGCTGACGCTTCTTCTGTCATTCAGCGGATATCTGCTCCCTTGGGACCAGATCGCTATTTGGGCGATTACGGTGGGTTCCAACATGGCTTCAAACACGCCCATCCTTGGCGCCGAAGGTCCTTTCTCCATCATGAACCTGAAAAACGATGCCCGCTTCATGCTTCTGGGCGGAACCTATGTCGGCGAAACGGCGCTCCTCCGTTTTTATGTCCTTCACTGCATCGCTTTCCCTTTCCTAGCGGGGGTGTTTATGATCGTTCACTTCTGGCGCATTCGTAAAGACGGATTTTCTGCGGCGCCTCTCGATCTTAAGAATAAAAATGAAGAGAAAGTGGATGTCTGGCCCAACCTCGTCGTGCGCGAATACATGATGTCCATCCTTTTCATCGCGCTCCTCATCGGCCTCTCCATCTGGGTGCAAGCGCCTCTTGAAGAAGAAGCGAACCTCAATGTCACGCCCAACCCAGCGAAAGCGCCCTGGTATTTCCTTGGACTTCAGGAACTTCTCGTCTATTTTGATCCCTGGATGGCCGGAGTGCTGTTGCCGACATTGATTCTGACGGGCCTCATGGCGATTCCTTATGTCGACAACAATCCTGAAGGCGTGGGATATTATTCAATTAAGGAAAGACCTTTCGCCAACACATTTTTTATATTCGGCATCGCCCTTTGGTTTATCCTGATCGTGATCGGAACCTACATGCGCGGACCCAACTGGGGCTGGTATTGGCCCTGGGAAAACTGGCTCCACCACAAGCCTCCGCCTCCGCCCACCTGGAGTCTCCCGAACGCTTTGGGCATCATCCTCATGGGCGGATATTTCACTCTCGGAGTGGCGCTCCCGAAACTCATTCAGAAAGAATTGCCTTTCAAAAAAATGGTGTGGACGGGATTGGGCGCGATTCTCGCGGGCGCTGTCCTCCTCAAGTTTATCGGTTCAGGGCTGATCGAAAAATGGTCCGGCCAGCCCATGGAATGGACCCAGGTCCTTTGGATTGTTTTTGCGGCCGGGCTTTATTATATCCTGGGCGTTCTGGTCCCGCAGAAGTATATCCGCAATGCCGCCTGGCCGAGATATGCGATTTCGATGGTGTTTCTCCTCATGACCATCGGCGTGCTTCTCAAAGTCGGACTCCGTCTGGGCTTCAACATCAAATATATTTTCAGCTTGAAACAATTCGGGTTCAGCATATAAACTCCATTGAAATTTAAAGAATTCTTCTTCAACAAACTTTTCACTCTCAAAAACCTTTTCTTTCTCGGGAATTTCCTCGCCCTGGCTCTCTTCCTTGTCGTGCTCTATCAGGATTTTTTCCGCGAATGGAAACCGTATCAGGCGGAATATAAAAAACGCCAGATCGAATCCATCAAAAAGAAGATGGAAGCGGTTGACGAAAAGGGCAAAGAAGCGTTCACGGACGAGCTCAAAGCGGTCAAGCGCCGCTCACCCGAAGTAAAACAAATTTTGCTCACCGACTTGCACCGCGTTGACCGATGCGTCACTTGCCACCAGGGCCACGATTCTCTCGTGAATCCGTCCCTGACCAACGATTTCCCCGATCATCCTTTTGCCGCGCCCGACAACGACATCCACAAAAAACATCCTTTTGAAAAATACGGCTGCACCGTCTGTCACGAAGGGCAGGGACTGGCCACCACTTTCGTCGGCGCGGGCCACATGCCTGCATCTCCCGAGCAGAAAGAGGAGTGGAAACATAAACATGATTGGGAAGTGGTTGAATATTGGGAAAATCCCATGAAAGCCGGCCCCTTGATTTATGCGTCCTGCTCCAAGTGTCACGAAGCCATGCCCAAGGTTCCCGGAATGGACATCGTGAAAAAGGGCAAACAAACATTTTTTGAAAACGGGTGCGTGGGTTGCCACCAGGTGAACGGCGACGGCGGCCCCATTGCGCCTGACCTCGCGGTGGAAACTTCCGTCAAACCCGTCACTCGCATTGATTTCGGACCTGCGGTTCAGGCAGGACTCATCACCAAGAACGAAAGAATTTTGGAAAACTGGATCCGCCTCCACTTCGCGACGAACCCGGCGGTGATCACTCCCGGAGATCCCGAAGGCCATCTCTCCGCGGACCCCAAGAACCCTCAGCCGGTTCCTCCAAGCGCCATGCCTTATTTCGGATTTAACCACGAGGAAACAGAATCTCTCACGGCGTATGTGATGTCGCTCAAGAGCGAAAAATCCATTCCTTATAGTTATCGCGTGACCGCCCCCAAAGAGCCGGAACCTCAGTTTGCTTCCGCCACCCAGCACGGGCGTTATGTGTTCCAGAAATATGGCTGTGTATCCTGCCACGGCAAAGACGCCAATCACGGCATCGCCGTTTATAACCGCCAGGGAACTTATGTCCCCAACCTCGTGAAAACGGTGGGAACTTTCACGAAAGAGGAACTCATCAAAAAGATTCAGGTGGGCGTAAACCCCGAAGCCAAGGAAGACGAAAAGGGGCCCACTCCCCCTCTCTTCATGCCGCCGTTTAAAGAGCGGATCAAAGGCAAGGAGTTGGAAAATTTAGTAGCATATTTATTCAGCATCGCTGAAAAACAGGAGGCTTGGTAAGTCATGAATAAAAAATTAGTCGTTGCGGCGTTCGCGGCATTGGTCACAGTTTCAGTTTTGAATTTCCCCGCTTTTTCCGAAGGTGCGAAGTCTGCGGCTGAACTCGAAAAAGAAAAAGCTTTGAAAAATCCTTATCCCAACGATTTCGGTCCGGACAAAATTGACGTCTCCGGATACACGCCTGAACAGCAGGCCGGGTATAAACTTCTGCAGGACAAATGTTCCCGGTGCCACACGCCTTCACGGCCCCTGAATTCTCAGTTCTTACAGCTCAAACCCGAAGAGCAGGCTTCAATGAAGACCTCCAACCCCGAAATTTTTAAAGACAAGCTTGTTTGGCAGGTGGAAGACAGCATCTGGCAGAGATATGTGAAGCGCATGATGTCCAAGCCCGGATGCGCCATCGCCGATGCTGACGGCAGAAAAATATTCACTTTCCTCCGCGACGATTCCAAAAAAAGAAAGACCGGAGCCAACGCCAAAGCCTGGGCGGAACACCGCAAAAAACTTTTGGCCCAGTTCAAGGAAAAGTATCCCGCAAGATATAAGGAGCTTTTCGAAGCTCAATAAACGAGGTCTATGGCAAAAATACTGATCGCTGACGACGAAACCACCATTGCCCAGTTTTGCTCTTTTGTTCTCGAGCGCGAAGGGCACAAGGTCATCACGGCAGAGACAGGGCCTGACGCCTTCAATAAGCTCAAAACTGAAAAACCCGACCTCCTGATCCTGGACGTCATGCTCCCCGGAATGGACGGATACACCATCCAGCTCCGTCTCTCGGAAGATGAAGGCCTTTTTCGGCTCCCCGTGATCGTTGTTTCCGCGCTCAAACCTGCCTTGTCTCTGTTCGATAAGTTCGCCCAAGTCTCCCAGGTCCTCACCAAGCCATTTCAAGCTGAAGCCCTTGTCGCGGCCGTAAAAAAAGGATTGAGCGATGAGCGGATCAAAGATCTCAAATATCGCCCGTACATGTAAATGGCAGACGATAAATTTGACGTTATCATCGTAGGCGCAGGACCCGCGGGAACCACCGCCGCAATCACCGCCGCGCGCGCAGGACTTTCGACCGTCATTTTGGAGCGGGGAGAATATCCCGGAGCGAAAAACGTTCAGGGCGCCGTCCTCTATACCAAAATGCTGAACGATGTCATCCCCGATTTTTGGAAGGATCCTCAGGCCGCGCTCGAACGGCCCATCACCGAGCAGAAAATCATGGTGCTCTCCGAAGATTCCGCCGTCCAGGTGGGATTTAAATCCGCGCAATGGCGCAAAGAACCCCACAATTGCTACAGCATCATCCGCGTCAATTTTGACCGCTGGTATTCCAAGAAAGCGGAAGAAGCCGGAGCCCAGCTTTATACGGGCGTGCTGGTCACCGACGTCATCAAGAAGGGCAACAAGGTGGTCGGCGTGAAAACGAGCGAAGGCGACGAGCTCTTGTGCGATGTCCTGATCGCCTGCGACGGCATCAATTCTTTGATCGCCCGGAAAGCCGGGATGATGGACGATTGGCGCGCCGATGAGATTGCCCTCGGCGTCAAAGAAACCCTTTTCCTCCCCAGAGAAAAGCTGGAAGACCGTTTTTGCCTGGAAGCGAACGAAGGGGCCACCGTTGAAATGTTCGGCGAGATCACCAAAGGAATGCTGGGATACGGATTTTTGTACACGAACAAAGAATCCATTTCATTGGGGATCGGCTGCAAAGTGAGCCACTTCATGAAGTCCGGCATCACGCCGTATGCGCTTTTGGACCAGCTGAAACAGCACCCCGTTCTGCGGCCGATTTTGAAAGACGCCAAGCCGCTCGAATATTCCGGACACATCATCCCCGAAGGCGGATACAATTCCATGCCGCCTCTTTTCGCGGACGGAATCATGATCTGCGGCGACGCGGCCCAAATGGTGAACCCGTCTCACCGCGAAGGGTCCAACCTTGCCATGAGCGCGGGAAAATTCGCGGCCGAGACTGCCATTGAAGCCAAGAAGAAAAATGATTTTTCTTCCAAAACACTTTCGCTTTATCAGAAGAAACTCCGGGATTCTTATGTGATTCCGGACCTCTTTGATCACAAGGATCTGGAAGAAGAAGTGGAATCCCGCCCGGAACTGCTCACCGTGATCCCGGACCTCATCTGCCGTTCCGCCTATGAATATTTCAATGTGGACGGCAGGCCCAAACGCGATGTCCAGTCCGCCATATTGAAACGGATTTTCCGCGACAGGGCTGTGCGCAAGCTCATCAAGTCAGAGCTGACATTCTCAAACATCATGGCCATGGGCAAGAAGGCTCTCAAAGGCGCTCTCAAATTTAAATCTCTCGCGAAGGAGGGGAACTGACCATGTCTTCCGTCGAAGAAAAACTTGGGACCCTCACATATAAAAACGATCATCAGAGCCACATTGCCATTCCCAAACCCGATCTCTGCCTCAAATGCAAAGACAAGCCCTGCACGACCGTGTGTCCTGCGAAAGTCTATGACTGGGATGAATCGAAAAAGAAGATTGTGGTGGGTTATGAGAACTGCATTGAGTGCGGCGCGGCCAGAGCGATTTGCCCCTTCCAGAATATTAAGTGGGAACCCCCGCGGGGCGGCTTCGGAGTTTCATACAAGTACGGCTGACCGCGTCATAGACTGTTTCCGGCTGGATCGCTTCGCCGGACTTTAAAGCTTCCTCCGCTGTGTTGTAAAAATACTTTTCGATTTGCGGGCTCACCACTTTCTCCGTCCTTCCATAACCATAAATCTCATGCCATGAAGTGCAGGTGAAAAGCGCGATCACGCGTTTTTTGAGCGCCAACGACAGGTGGAGAGCCAGGGAATCGGTGGTCACCACGATGTCGGTGGTGTTGATGTGCTTGATGAACCCGGAGAGGGTTGGGAAAGCTTTAAATTTTACGCACCGTATTTTTTCATTGCTCAATTTTTCGATCAGTTCCGGGAACCTCGTCCACCGTTTGCCCACCCACCGGTCTCCGGATCGCGTCTCCAGACCGACTTTTTCTTTCCCCGCTTCGTTCGAGTGGGGCTCCACGGGCAAAATATATTCCTCGCCGTTAAATTTTTTTCCAATCATCGCGAACATGAGTTCCTGATAAGACTTCGTGTTTTCCCACTTCTTTTTGTCCGCCGCGGCTTTGCCGAACCTTGAGATCAATCCCATATCGAACCAGGGCGCGGCCGAGTCTGTGTATGTGATTTTTCCGTTGTCGGAATAGGCCCCCACGAGTTCGCTTTTTTTCGCGCGGCTTGCCAGCTCGCAGGCCTGGGGTTCTTCCTCAAGGTTGATGATGAGTTTATATTCCTGTTTGAGGAGATCATCATAACTCTCCGCAATGTCGACGGTGTTGTGGATGAGCGGATTTTTCGCGAGGAGAGGGAAAGAAGGTTTCTTGGTCGCCCAGGTGACTTCGCCTTTGAGGGCGTGAAGGAGGGAGGTGGTTCGCACCACATCGCCGAGCGCGCCGATTTTGATGATTAAAATTTTATCCATGTTTTTTAAGGTGTTCGTAAGGGAAATTTTTCTTGATGGAGCATTTCATGTCCGTGATTTTCTTCGCCACGCGCGCGGGGTTGCCATAAGCGAGAGAATAAGCCGGAATGTCTTTCGTGACCACGCTTCCTGCGCCGATCAAAGAATGTTCTCCGATGGTCACGCCGGGAAGCAGGGTGACATTGCATCCGATCTGCGCCCCTTTTTTTATGGTGGGCCCTTTCATGCAGTCCCTGAAATCAGGAGATCCCGGGTGAAGGTCGTTGGCCACCGTCACGCCCGGAGCCATGAACACATCGTCTTCAATAGTGGTGAACTGGGCGACATAACAGTTGCAGTGAATCTTGACGTTGTCGCCGATCTTGCATCCGTAATCGACGATGGAATTGGTCCAGAGCGAAAAGCCGTCGCCGATTGAGTTTTCCTCGCGGATGACGGCGTTGTGTCCTGTCTCAAGGTTTTTGCCGATTCGGCTTCCGAGATATATCACCGAGCCGGAACGGATGTTGGGGGAATCCCCGATGGAGAGAGTCATGCTCTTTATTTTGCGGCCGGAAAAGACGCCCAGCTGGACGTTCTTGCCCAGGCGCTTTTTTTTACCGACGGAAATTTTATTTTTGCGGGGTTTCAAGGGTTGGTGACGACGCTCAAAACGCCCTTGAAGCCGTTCAAGAGGCTCCGGACGTCCGCCATATAGCGGATTTTGAGGATGCGTTTAAGGACATAAGCCGGGCGCATGTAAAATTTCTTGTAGGCGAGTTTATAATATTCCTGCACTTTTTCGCCCGAGACATTGGCCAGGGTCATAACGGGTTTGGTGAGATCATATTCGTCCCAGTTTTCGTTTTTGAGAACCCCGTTTTTAACCGCCCACTCATACATCTGGGTTCCGGGGTTGGGGATCACGACGTTGAAAATGGCGACATCGGGATCCAGTTCGATTGCGAAATCTATGGTTTTCTTCATCGTCTCTTCCGTCTCTCCGGGGTTCCCGAAGATGAAAGCCGCTCGCACTTCGATGCCCGCTTCTTTGGTCCAGCGGTTGGCCGTGCGGATTTTTTCGATCGTGGTTTGTTTGCGGATGGTGTCCAGGATTCCCTGATCGCCGGACTCGATGCCGTACATGACCTGGCGGAGTCCCGCTTTCTTCATGAGTTTAAGGAGTTCGAGGTCCGCCCAGTCCACGCGGGAAAAACAGCTCCAGGTGAAATTCATCTTCGCGTCAATGATCATCTTGCAGAGTTCGCGGATACGGGGTTTGAGGGTCGTGAAATTGTCGTCGTAAAAACAGATTTCCTTGATGCCGTAATTTTTGATGAGGTGCTGAATTTCCTCGAATATTTTCTTGGGAGATTTTTGGCGGATCAGGGACCCGAAAGGCTGATAACAGAAAGTGCATTTTCCGGGACAGCCGCGGGAAGTGACCATCGAAATCGCGGGGAGATTTTTATAAGAGCCGACCGCAGGGAAATAACGGTCCATGGGGAGCAGGTGATAGGCCGCCATGGGGAGAGCGTCGAGATCTTTAATGAGCTCTCCCGGCTCGTTGTGGATGACGCGCCCGCCTTCTTTATAGGAAAGGCCTCGGATCTCGGACAGGGGTTTGCCGGCCGCAAGTTCCTGGAACGCGAATTCGCCTTCGCCGCGGATGACGAAATCCACAAAGGGCTGAGTGACGGCTTCCTGGGGCTTTTCGGAAGCATGGACGCCGCCCAGGACAACCTTGGCGTTGGGATAAAGCTCTTTGCAAATTTGGGCTGTGTCATAGGCATAAGAGATGTTGAGGGTGCTTCCGGTCAGACCGATGAATTTGGGAGGATCTTTATAATAGGTTTCGAGCCAGCCCTTGAGGTCTTCCATGGCCACTTTCATGGCGTGGGTGTCCAGGATCCGGACTTTCAGGCCCGCTTGTTCCAGAACGGCCGCGATGACAGCGATCCCGTGAGGAGGCATGATGCTTGCCACCCCTTTCCATATGTTTCCACCCTTCTTGGTCCAGGGGGGATTAATCAGAAGAACATCAGTCATAGATATTTAGAGTATACCCTTCTTCGAGGGGGGTTTCAAGTTAAGAACTCCCCAAATACGCGTGGCGGATCTGATCGTTCTCAAGGAGGTCGCTCCCGGTGCCTTCCAGAACGATGCGTCCGGTTTCCAGGACATAGGCGCGGTGGGCGATGCTGAGGGATTGCTTGGCGTTTTGTTCGACCAGGAGGATCGTGGTCCCGGCTTTGCTGATGTCTTGAATGATTCCAAAAATTTTGGCGACCATCAGGGGAGCCAGGCCCATGGAAGGCTCGTCCAGCATGAGAAGTTTGGGTTCGCTCATGAGGGCGCGCCCCATGGCCAGCATCTGCTGTTCTCCGCCTGAAAGTGTTCCGCCCGGCTGTTTCAGCCGTTCCTTGAGGATGGGGAAAATGTCGAACAATCCTTGGGTTTTTTTACGCCAGTTCCCTTTGCGGCAATAGGCCCCGAGCTCCAGATTTTCTTCCACGGACAGGCGGGCGAAAATCCGGCGTCCTTCCGGGACATGGGCGATGCCGAGGGCGGATATTTTGTGAGCCGGCATAGGATCAATGCGTTTATCATTAAAATGGATTGTGCCGCGGTCCGTCGGCAAAAGGCCGGAGATGGTTTTAAGAAAAGTGCTTTTGCCTGAACCGTTTCCGCCGATGAGGGCGACGATTTCTCCTTGTTTAACCTCAAGAGAAATTTCTTTCAGGGCGTTTATTTTTTTGCCGTAGGTGACGGAGACTCCTGAGCATTTAAGCATGCGGCGCTCCAAGATAGGCCTCGATGACCTGAGGATTGTTCTGGATTTCCTTGGGTTTGCCCTCGGCTATTTTCACTCCGTGGTCCAGCACCACCACCTTGTCTGAGATGCCCATCACGACGCGCATCTGGTGTTCGATCAAAAGCACGCTGATGCCTTCTTTGCGGATTTTGAGGATCAGCTCCATCAGGTCTTCGCTTTCCGCGGGGTTCATGCCGGCCGTGGGTTCGTCCAGAAGCAGGAGTCTCGGCTCCGTGGCAAGGGCGCGGGCAATCTCGAGTTTTCTTTGTTCTCCATAAGGGAGATTTTTGGCAAGCTCGTTGGCATAGGGCAGGAGGCCCACGAAGGAAAGGGTTTCCACGGCGCTTTTTTCGATTTGGGTCTCTTCCGTGAAGAAGTCGCGGGTGCGGAATATCGCGGAAAGCACTTCGCTTCTCGTGCGGCAATGGCGCCCGACCATGACATTTTCCACGGTGCTCATGTTCTGGAACAGGCGGATATTCTGGAAAGTCCTCGCGATGCCGCGGGCAATGATCCAGTGGGGAGTTTCCTCTGAAATTTTTTCACCGGAAAATATGATTTCACCTTCGTCGGGTTCAATGACGCCGGTCAGGAGATTAAAAAAAGTTGTTTTGCCCGCCCCGTTGGGTCCGATCAGGCTCACGATTTCCCCTTGTTCCATTTCCATGTTTACGCCTGAGAGGGCGCAGAGCCCGCCGAATTTTTTTGTGATGCTGGAGGTTTCGAGGAGGATCACGCCGGATCCTCGGGAGTTGCGAGTTCAAGCGCCCGGCGTCTTGACGGCAAAAGTCCCTGCGGACGGAAGATCACGATGGCGACCAACGCCGCGCCGAATATGAGATAACGATAATGGATCAGTTCGCCGCCAAGTGTCGCCTGAAGGAATAAAGGAAATCCTGAGATGAGGACCGCGCCCAATATCGCGCCGGATATGGAACCCATGCCGCCCAAAACCAGCATGCTGACAACCAGCACGGATTCCCAGAAGGTGAAGGATTCCGGCGTCACGAACCTTTCCCAGTGAACGAATATGGACCCGGCAATGGCGGCAAACAGGGCGCTCGTGGCGAAAGCGAGCATCTTGACGCGCGTCACTGGAACGCCGGAGAGTTCCGCCGCGATTTCGTCTTCGCGGACCGCGATCCACGCGCGGCCGATCCTGGAATGTTCAAGGTTCTTGGAAATGAGGACTGTGATAACGGCAACCGCAAGGATCAAATAATAAAAATGGATATTTTCCGTGAACTCGAATCCGAACAAACGGATGGCACCGAAATTTTCGCTCACTCTGGGGAGCCCTTTGGGGCCGTTCGTGACGGAGTCCCAGTTGTTGAGGACCAGCCGGGAGATCTCTCCGAAACCCAGGGTCACGATCGCGAGATAATCTCCCCGCAATCTCAGGACAGGCGCGCCCAGAAGGACGCGGATCGTGACCGTCACAAAAATGGCCGCAAGCGTTGAGAGCCAGAAATTGATGCCGTGAATGGAGAGGATGGCGGAGACATAAGCGCCGATGGCATAGAAAGCCATGAAACCCAAGTCAAAGAGCCCCACGAACCCGAGCGTGACATTGAGGCCCAGAGCCAAAATGACATAAAGGCCCATGATCCCCAGGAGCCGGAGGGTATAGGCCAGGGGACCGTGCTGAACGGCAAGCGGAAATAGAATAAAAAAAATAAGGAGCGCGAGGAGGGCGAGGCGACGAAGGTTCAAAGGCGCTAAATGTCTTGGGAGCCCACTTTCGATTGGTGCAGGGCTTCGTTGATCTCGGCCACGAGTTCGCCGTAGTGGGAGAATTTTTCTCTTGCGGCATTGAGCACGGCCGTGGAGAGGCGCATCAGGGGAAAAATTTGATCCTTGTTCTCGCGGTCTTTCTGGAAGATGAACCCTTTGCGGATCTCTTCTTTGGAATAAAATTTCTGCACTTCCGACTGGAACTTTTCTTTGAGAGCCTTGCGCACCTTGTCGCCTTTGCCGGAAGGGACCCGCACGATGAAGTCGTCTCCGTCGATGTGGCTGAGGGTTCCGGGCGTGTCCGGAATCCCCGAAGATTTCAGGACGCCTTGCGTCAGGTGAGCCACCATGCGGATGGCTTCGTCGCCTTTGTCATAACCATAATGGTCGTTGAAGGGGCGGAAATAATTGATGTCGAAACAGACCAGATCGCAGGTTTCGCCTTTGCTGAGGAGACTGAACAGGGAATTTTCCAGTTCAGGGTGTCCGGGCAGTCCCGTGATGGGGTGCGGCGAAGCGTGGGGCCGGAAATGTTTCGTCATGCTGTGGATCTTGGCCCGCAGTTCGGACTTTTCGAACGGTTTTTGCAGATAGTCGTCCGCGCCCAGGCGGAGCGAAGCGGGAGATCCTGAAATTTTTTGTTTCGGGTCCAGGAGCATGAGACAGGGAATTTTTTTAAGATCTTTGTGGTCTGAAAGTGCGCGTAGGACTTCAAACCCGTCAGCCTTGTGCAGGCAGGCTTCCATCACGAGGAGGCGGAGCGGCGGGTTCTGGGCGCTTCGGGCAGACTCCAGGGCTTCTTCGCCGTCTCCGCAGGCGATCGGAAACAAATCTTCTTCGAGGATCGCGGCTTTCGCCATGTCCAAAATCTTTGAATCTGAGCTTGCGGCCAGGACGGAATATTGCGCCATTATTTTTCAGGTCCCATATAGCTTAAATACCGGGACTCTCCTCTTCTCAAGATATCCAAAACAACTCCGTTTTTCGTGCTCACTTTTTTAGATAAATCCTTAAACGATTTGAGATCTGTCACGGGTTCCTGATTGATTCCGCGGATGAGGTCCCCGGGTTCAAGACCCATCTCTTCGGCTTTGGATCCGGGCTCAATGTCTCCCACAAAAACGCCTGATTCTCCGGCCGGAATGGAATATCTTTCGCGCATTGCCGCGCTCAGCTCTGTGACCGTGGCTCCGAGCCATTTGGACCGTGCGCTTTCAGAAAGTCTTGATCCATCCTCGTCGTCTTCACCCTTGGCTTCTCCTTTCAACGAAGACGGCGCTTCTTCGATGGCGAGAGAGAGAGTCATTTCTTTTTTATTGCGGATCACTTTGATGGGAACGGATTTCCCCGGAACCGCGGACTGAACGAACGCCTGCAGATCGAAATTGGTTTTGATTTTTTTCCCGTCGAATTCACGGAGGATGTCGCCCCGCTTGAGGCCGGCCTTGGCGGCGGGATAATCCGGGAGCACTTCGCGGATCATGGCGCCTTCCTTGTCGGGCACGCCGAAAACGCTGGCCGTGGCGTCGTCAATTTTTTCCTCAAGCACGACCCCGATCCAGCCGCGGATGACCTTGCCCTTTTCGCGGAGCTGGGGGATGATCTCTTTGGCGCGGTCGATGGGAATGGCGAACCCGATGCCCGCGAACCCGCCGGAAGGGGTGTAGATCGCGGTGTTGATGCCGATCACTTCGCCGCGTATGTTGACGAGAGGGCCGCCGGAGTTTCCCGGGTTGATGGCCGCGTCCGTCTGGATCAAATCTTTATAGTTGCGGTCTTCAATGGCGAGGTTTTGCCTGGAGGCAGAAATGATTCCGACCGTGACGGTCTGTGAAAGCCCAAAGGGAGAGCCGATGGCGATCGCCCAGTCGCCCACGCGGACCGCGCTGGAATTCCCGAGGCTGGCGTAAGGCAATTTTGAACTTGATTTTATTTTAACCACGGCCAGATCCGTTCTTTCGTCCCGCCCGATCACTTTGCCGTCGTATTTTTTTTCGCCGTCTGCGATCGTCACTTTGATTTCGTCCGCGCCCCGAACGACATGCTCGTTGGTGAGGATATATCCGTCCGGATCGATGATGACGCCGGACCCCGTCCCAGGGATTTTGCGCTGGAATTTTTTCGACTCGGACTGGGGAGGCGCGGAGCGTTTCTGTCTGGGCGAACCCTGAAAATCGAAGAACTGATCAAAGAGGTCTTCGGGGTTCATGAAGAAGAATTCATAAGGATTCGACTGATATTGTTCCAGGTGCACCGTGGAGATGTTGACGACCGCTGGCTTCACCGCCTCCGCCACTTTCGCAAACGATTCCTGGAGGTTGAGGACTTCCGGATGGACTTCAATGGGTTTGGGTTCAAAGGCCGTTTTCATTCCGAAAGGCAGGCTTGCGGTGTTGACGGAAAATTTGTTTTGCCAGATGCCCCAGGCAACGAGCAGGGCAAGAAGGGCGAGGGCGGTTCTTCTCACGGCGCGGCCTCCTGATGAACGATCGCTTCTTCACGGATCATGGGAAGAGGAACGGAATTCCCTTTTTTTATTTCAGAGAGCAAATTGTCTTTGTCGGCGGACGAGCTCAGAAAGTCCTTGATGGTTCCGCTGGCGTCCGCGGCGCAGAGCAAGAATCCCCACCGGGAAGGATTGCCGCCCAGCATATTCTTGGGAATGCGGATTTGAAAAACGGTGGTTTCCGGACGGCTGGTCGTTTTATATTGGATCGCCGCGCTATAAACGGGCGGAGAAAGCTCGAGCGAGCGGTGCAGAGTTGCGGTCCACCCTCGCGAGGGGAGCCAGCGGCTGACCAGGAGAAGTTCCCATCCGTCTGATTCGTCCAGGGAAGCACTGCGTCCTGCAACGAGGGCCGCGTTTCCGGCGCCGGGCCGGTGGTTGATGTCGATATAAAGGTCGGTCACGGTTGTGGGAAGCACGGATCCTTCGAAGACGATGGTGAAATGCGCCCATTCCCGGCCGGAAGAACTGCTGATAGAGAGTGAAAATTTTTTAAGAGCGGATCCGGAAACATTTTCCGGCTTCACGGTTGAGGTTGAGCTTCCGGCGGCGTCCGCCTGTTCCCATTCCAGAACCATTTTTTTTGTTCCCGTGGAGAACGCCGCGGTTTCTGTTGGAGCGGCCGGGATCGCTGAAATCACGGGATTGGGCGAAGGCCTTGAGGGAACGATCATTTTCGGTGAATGTCCGGAAAAAGAAGCGCGCCTCAGCTGGTTCGGCACCGCGAGGTCCAGGTGGCGATAAACATTTTCGAGCGTCGCTTTAAAGAGCATCTGTTTCTGGGTTTTGATCTGGGCGATCGCGCCGTTCCGTTCTTCTTCCGTGACGCCGCTTCCGAACCACTCGAAGAATGTTCCGGATTCCGCGAGATAAAATTCTTCCATCGCGAGGTCCAGTTTTGCGAGGTCGGCTGAACCGGAATTTTTATATTTTTCAACTTCGTTCCGCGTCTGGCTGAGGAGAGACCAGGCATAATTTTTCGCGCTGTCTCCCACCCAGGTTGTCAGGCCTGGGCCGGACGGATTTCCCAACCCCTTGATCCAGCTCCAGGAATGGGGCCAGATCTGGAGCGAGGCGGACTGCGCGTCCGTGAGGTTGGTTTCCTGGATTTCCGAGCAGAGTTTCAGGCTGAGCCGCGTTCCCGTCTGAACTCCGGGAACCGTGGAGAGGTGAACGGCGACTTCTTTGAGGAAATCATCGAGCGTGACCTTGGCGCGGGCTTCGTCAAACACGATCACGGGAGCCTGACTTCTTTCTCTTTCCAGATCCTGAACCATTTTTTGCACAAAGAGTTTCGCGGGAACACAGCAGGGCTTGGAGAGCGAGAATTCGGCGCCCTCTTGATAAAACAATTTGGAGAGTCCGTGAGCTTTCATAATCTGAAAAGGTTCATCTTTTCCGGAATCGAGCGCCATGATCTCGTCATCCGCCCACTCCGCGTCCGGGAACCCTGCCGCGGTCCAGGAGAACTTTTGTTTGATCAGGATTTCCGCGATCTGGGAACTCAGAGACCCGCCCCCCGCCACAAATCCTTTGGGCTGGGACCCCCAAAATCCTGAAAACTTGACCTTTTCCTTGACGATTCCGACCAGGACATCGTCCGGCCAGGCAATTTTTTCCGTCGGCAAAACGGCCTTGTTTCTGAAATAAATTTTAGACAAATCCATGTCATAAATCAAGGGGAGCGGAGCGTCGGACGCAAGACGCAGGGCAGGTTCAAGCCGGCGGTCGCGTTTCCATCCCTCAAGCTTTTTCTGCTGAAGGATCAGGCGCGCGAGATCGTCCTTCGAGAAAGCGATGGTCAGGCGGAGGTTGGGATATTTTTCCATGGCGCTGATCCAAGTCTGGGCCGAGGTTTCATTGTCAGAGGCCGGCAGGATCAGGATGGCCGCGCTGTTGACGGAAGATGGAGCGTCCGCGCAAACGGCAAGTCCCCGCCCGATCAGGAGGGAGATGAGGAAGAAAAAAAACTTTTTGGGGTTAATCAGCTTTCGAAGGTATCGTGCGTGATGGGCTGGACTTTGATCCCGCGCCGTTTCAAATAATCCGTCGCCGCTTTCAGGTCGGACTCGCCGCCTTCAAGTTCCAGCACGATCTCTCCCACCTTTTCATTGACTTTCGCCCGCCGGACATTGAAAATGACGGGGATTTCCTTCACCATCTGGCAAAGGACGGGTTCCTGGATGAGGTTTTTGGGATAGATGAGGTCAACGGCCTGTTTCATATCGAGTGCCGCTATTTTTTTATATGCCGCCGGCGATGGCGGGGATGATGCTGATCTCGGCGTCGGCCGCGATCTTGGTCTTGGCGCCTTCCTTGAAGCGGATGTCTTCGCCGTTCACGAAAATGTTGATGAAGCGGCGCACTTGGCCCGTTTCGTCGCAGATGCGCTCTTTGATGCCGGGATAATTTTTTTCGAGGTCAGCCAAAACCTCGTCGATGGTTCCGCCTTTTGATTCGACAACGGCCTGGTCCTTGGTGAGTTTGCGCAACGGGGCTGGTATTCGGACTTTCGCTGACATGATTTCCTCCGCTAAATTTTATGCGCCGACGGGTTCGGGGCGCTTGGACTTGACGATGGAATCGTAGAGGTCCCGGAATTGGTTGATCTGAGCATCGATCAAGTGCGGCTTGGAAACTTTTTCTGCCACTGCTTCTTGGGTTTTCAAGCCGTTTCCGGTGATGTATGCCACCACGGTCTCGTCTCGTTCAATCCTACCTAATTCAACGAGTTTTTTCAACACGGCCACCGTCGTGCCGCCTGCCGTTTCGGCGAAGACGCCTTCGTGCTTGGCCAGCAGCTTGATGCCTTCCACAATTTCGTCGTCCGTGACTGATTCTCCTGAGCCTCCGGTCTTCTGCACCACTTTTGAAGCGTAATATCCGTCCGCGGGGTTCCCGATGGCGATGGATTTGGCGATGGTGTGCGGGATGACAGGTTTCACAATGTCAGATTTTTCCTTGATGGCTGTCACGATGGGAGAGCATCCCGCCGCCTGAGCGACGGAAATTTTCGTGTGGAATTCCGGGATCAAACCCAGCTGGTGAAACTCGCCCAGGCCTTTGTATATTTTGGTGAGCAAGGAACCGGACGCGGCAGGCACCACAACATGGTCCGGTGCGCGCCAGCCGAGCTGTTCGGCCACTTCGAAGCCAAGGGTTTTGGAACCTTCAGCATAATAAGGACGAATGTTCACATTCACGAAAGCCCAGCGATATTGGTCAGCAACTTCGGCGCAAAGCCGGTTCACATCGTCATAATTTCCCTTGACGCCCACGATGATGGGGTCATAAACGCCCGCGCCCACGACTTTGCCTTTTTCCAGATCTGCCGGAATAAACACGAAAGTCCTGAATCCTCCGACGGAACCATAGGCCGCAACTGCGCCTGCCAAGTTTCCCGTGGAAGCGCAGGCGACCGTGTCAAAGCCCAGTTCGCGGCTTCTCGTGAGAGCCACTGTGACCACGCGGTCTTTGAAGGAGAATGTGGGGTTGACCGTATCGTTCTTGAAATAGAGATTTTTGAGGCCGAGCATTTTGCCCAGGTTGCGGGACTTAAATAAAGGAGTGAACCCTTCTCCAAGCGTGACGGGTTCGCGGGTTTCAACGGGGAGGAGGTCCCAATATCTCCAGAGGGTGCGGGGGCGAGACTCGATTTTTTCGCGGGAAATTTCTTTGCGGATGGCGTCGTAATCGTAGACCACTTCGAGAGGCCCGAAGCAGAACTCGCAGACATGTTTGGCGACCGCGGGGGTTTCCTGGCCGCATTCCTTACACTTTAACGCTTTAATCTTGCTCATGACATTCTCCTTGCGGAGCCCTTATATATAAAAAACCCGAGAGGAGAAATTCCGCTCGGGCTGGAATGTTTCTCCTCTTATCGCATCTCAATGTTCGTCCCCAAACTTCGGGGCTTCAAATTGAAACTGGCTTTAGCACCTGGCCTTTGAGGGCTTTCAAAGCGGTTGCCGTGGTTTCATCGGGCCTTATCCCTCCACCACTCTCGATAAGAGAAAAACTAAACTTTGATGATTATATTAGATTTGGACAGGGAATGTCAAGCCGCGCGGCTGAACTTTTGAGGGTGTTGCGGCGTCACAGTCAGCTTGAGGCCCATCACATGCAGGAGGCCTGTGACATTGTGAAGGAGGGGGTTTCCATGTTTAGACATCATCCTGTGCAGAGTGACGCGGTGAATTTTGGCCATCTGGGCCAAACGAGAAAGTCCGCCCTGGGCGCGGGCAACATCCCTGAGGGCAAGCAGGAAGGCTTCGTCGTCGTCCTGATCGAGAGCCGCGTTCAAATAAGCCACGCAAGCTTTCGGGGACTTTAATTGTTTGTCCAGAAAGTCTTCATAAGGCGTGGTCAACACTCTTTTCTGCTTATTTTGTTTCATTTTTATTCCGTTTATAATCTTCCCAATATTTTTGAGCGTTCTCGATATCCTTGCGCTGGGATTTTTTGTCGCCCCCGCAGAGCAGAATGATGAGGTCCGGGCCATCCTGACCTAAATATACCCGGTATCCAGGCCCGAAGTTGATCCGCAGCTCCAAGATTCCTTGCCCCACTGATTTGCAGTCCCCCAGGTTGCCGACCCTGACGCGGCCAAGACGCGCAGTGATGATGCCTTTGGCCTTTTCGTCTCGCAAGTCTTCATACCAATCCTGGAATGGAGCCCGCCCATGGGGAGCGTGATAGATCTGTATTAAGTGTAGCATGGACGCAACATAAGGTCAAGGGATGTTTGCTTCATGGTGTATAGCATACCCCAGAACCGCAAGTGAGAAAAGACGCTAATTATGTCTATATGTGTAGGAAAGTTTTACGAGGTGAGCAGGTGTATCAAACCCCCGGGCCCTGAAAGACCAGGTAACCGAGGCCTGACAGATATAGGCCGAGGGCGATGAAGAAGAGGGCCCACAAGTCCGGCAGGCGTTTGAGGGCGGCTTGCGCGGGGTTGGCGGGATGATAAAAAACGGTCACGGGGGAACTGACGGGATAATCATTCACAATGCCTTGGGCGGAGCTTTGAGTGAAGGGGCCGCCTGAAACGGCGTGGATCGAGTTGGATTGATATTCTTTGCCGTCGACCGTGTAATGATAAACGATTTCGGGATCGAAGAAATGATAGGGGATGGAGCGTTTGCTGGGCACTTGGCCAGCCTGGGGTTTGTGGGCGGAAGAGGTGCGTTCGACGACGGTTGACGAAATAATTTCACCTCGGGTTTTTTGCCATGAAAGAGTGAGGATGGAGGCGTGGATATCCGTGAAGCGAAAGGTGATGACAGTGAGCCCGATGATCATCAGGAGACTGCCCCCGATCTTGGCCATGTCCAGGCCGTTCAGGCGGAATCTACCGAACATTTTTTCGTTTAATTGCGAAGGCGAGCGCCGAGGCAAAAATCACCAAACTTACCATTTGCCCGGGAGAAAGCCCCCCTTGGAGAGGTTCGTCGGCGCGCAAGAATTCGATCAGGAAACGGCCGACGCTATATATAAGAAGGTATTCTATGAATATGGCGCCGCGCTTTCGGTTGGGGTCTTGATGCGTTTTGGACAGGCGCCGGAGGAGGAAACAGCCGAGGAGGATCAGGAAAATCGATTCGTATATTTGTGTCGGATGCAAGGGAATTCCGAGCGGAGCGAGAGAGTCAGGATTGAGGAATGTGACGCCCCACGGCTCATCGGTGACTTTGCCATAACAGCATCCGGCCGCGAAACAGCCCAGGCGGCCCAGCGCGTGTCCGAACGCAAGCGAAGGCGCGATCCAGTCTGTGACTTGCTTCCAGTCCGCGGCGAAGGGCTTTGAGCGGTTCCAGACATAAAATCCGACGAGGGCTCCGATCAGTCCGCCGTAAAAGACGAGGCCGCCCTGCCAGATTTTTATGACGTCGGTGATATTTGCAGAAAACTCCGCCCAGTGAGTGACGACATAAAACACACGCGCGCCCAAAATGCCGGAGAGCATGACATAAAACCCGAGCTGATAAATGGAGTCCTGAACTTCTTTGCCGGAAAATCCGTCTTTGGACGCGGCGCGGATGCAGATCTTGATGCCCGCGAAAATTCCCAGAGCCACCAATAAACCATAGGTGTGCAGAGTGATCGGGCCCAGGCGGATGAGGATGGGGAACATATTCCTATTATATATTTTGTAAACTGTATAGATGTACGAAGTTCAGGTTGAAAAAACTTTCTCGAGCGCGCATTTCCTGCGCAATTATCATGGGGTTGATGAGCCGCTCCACGGTCACAACTGGCGCGTCCGCGTCGTTTTCAGCGGACAAAAGCTGGTCCAGCCGGAGGAATATCTCGTGGATTTCGTCGAGGTTCAGCAGATCCTCGATAAAATCATCTCAAAAATTGACTATAAAAACCTGAACGTTGTGCCGCCTTTCGACAAGTTGAACCCTTCCGCGGAAAATGTCGCGCGCTGGATCTGCGAAGAATTCGTCAAAGCGCTCCCGTCCCCGAAACCCTCTCGCGTCACTGTGTGGGAAACAGAATCAGGAGCCGCGAGTTATCTCCCGGAATAAAATGGAATATCCTCAAGTTTATTTAAAACCCCACAGCGAAAAACGCGTGGAAGAAGGGCACCTCTGGGTGTTCTCCAACGAAATCGACAAAGCCGAGGAGGATGTCACGCCCGGCGGGCTCGTGGACATTTATTCCGCGCGCAAGCAATTCGTGGGCCGCGGATTTTGCAATCCACATTCTTTGATCGCGCTCCGCATCCTCACTCATAAACCCGAAGAAATCGACGAAGCGTTCATTGAAGCCCGCATCCGGAACGCCCTCTTTCTCCGCGAAGAACTTTTTCCCGGCGAAACCGCTTATCGCCTCGTGTTCGGAGAATCCGATTTTCTGCCCGGACTCATCATCGACCGTTTCGGCGACGTTTTTGTCGTGCAGTCGTATTGCTTGGGGATTGACCTGCTTTTGCCCATCGTTTATTCCGCGCTCAAAAAAATATTTTCGCCCAAAGCCATCTACAACAAAAGCGACAGTTCCATGCGCGCGATGGAAGGCGCCAAGGACGAAGTGGGTTTTGTGGACGGAAAGTTTGAGGGGCCCATCGAAATAACCCAGGGGTTCCATGGCAACAAATTGAAGTTTATGGCGGATCCTCAGTCCGGCCAAAAGTCCGGGTTCTTTTTTGATCAGAGAGAAAACCGCGTCCGCCTCACTTTTTATGCCAAGGGCAAGAGCGTCCTCGACTGTTATTCTTATGTCGGCTCCTTCGGCGTTTATGCGGCTCAGGGCGGAGCGGCCAGCGTCACCAGCATCGATTCCTCCGCGCCAGCCTGTGACCTCATCCGGAAAAATTACGCCATCAACGGCCTCAAGGGCAATGTCCTTCAGGAAGACGTTGAAGCGGCATTGGCGGGGTTTCAGGCGGAAAAGAAAAAATTTGATATCATCGTGCTGGATCCGCCGGCTTTGGCCAAGACGAAAAAGACGGTTTTTGCGGGGCTCAGGAAATACGGCAAGCTGAACGAACTGGCGATCGCGTGCCTGAACAAGGGCGGAATTTTAATTTCTTGCTCTTGCTCGCATCACATCCGCCGGGACGATTTTTTAAAGATGATCAACAGCGCCGCCGCTGAACAGAAACGGACGGCGCGGCTCCTCGAGATGCGGGGCCAGTCGCGGGACCACCCCATTCACCTGGCCATGCCCGAGACCGAATATCTCAAATGCGCGATTGTTAAAATAGACTAAATTTTCGTATGTTTAAAACCATCCAAAACATTCATTTTGTGGGGATCGGCGGGTCCGGAATGTCGGGCATCGCCGAGGTTCTTCTCACTTTGGGATATCAGGTGAGCGGTTCTGATTTGAAGGAGACCGACGTCACGGTTCGGCTCATGGGGTTGGGCGCGAAAATTTTTTATGGGCACCGCGAAGAGAATGTCGGCCCCGCGCAAGTCGTGGTCACTTCCACCGCAGTCAAAAAAGAAAATCCCGAAGTCGTTTTCGCCAGAAAACACAAAATACCCGTCGTGCCCCGCATCGAAATGCTTGCGGAAATCGCTCGGCTGAAATATACGATCGCGGTTGCGGGCTCTCACGGAAAAACCACCACCACGTCTATGGCCGCGGCCATTTTGCAGGAAGCGGGCTGGGACCCCACCTTCATCATCGGCGGAAAAGTGAAGCATTTGGGCGGCGGCGCGAAACTTGGCAACGGTGAGTTCATGGTGGCCGAAGCTGATGAGTCCGATGGCTCGTTCCTGAAACTTTCGCCCGCGATCGGGATCATCACCAACATCGACAACGATCATCTGGATTATCACAAAACGGTCAAAAATTTGCGCGCTTCTTTTGTTCAGTTCGCCAACCGCGTGCCTTTTTATGGCTGCGACATCGTCTGCCGGGACGATCTCGGCGTCAAATCCATTTTGCCGAGCCTGACGCGCCGCGTCGTGACCTATGGTTTCAGTCACGGATCAGAATATGCCTGCGAAGATATTCACCAATATTCCGAAGGCACTTGGTATACGCTCGTTCACAACGGCGCTAAAATCGGGCAGGTGACCTTGAAACTGCCGGGCAAACACAACATTTTGAATTCCCTCGCCGCCTGCGCGCTCGGCATGGAGCTGAAAATTCCGTTTGATCAAATCCGAAAGGCCTTGGACAAATTTGAAAGCGTGGGCCGCCGGCTCGAAAAGCGGGGAGAGAAAGACGGCGCGGTCTGGATTGACGATTACGGCCACCACCCGACGGAAATTCGGGCTGTCCTGCAGGCGCTTCGGGAAAAATATCCCCACAAAAATCTCGTGGTGCTTTTCCAGCCGCACCGATATTCCCGAACGAAGCTGTTGTGGAAAGATTTCTCCGCCTGTTTCAAAGGGGCCGACAAGGTTCTGCTTCTTCCAATCTATTCCGCAGGCGAGAAACCTCTCCGAGGCGTGGACTCCAAAAAACTGGTTTCCGCCGTCAAACGCCACAGGGTTCACGCTCTCTATCAAAACGGCTTTTCCGAAGATCTGCGCAAGCTCATCCGCGAAGACACGGTGTTCGTCACCCTGGGCGCGGGAGATGTTTGGAAGATGGGCGAGAAACTGTTTTCATAAAATGATATAATCTTCGGCTCACGCGCCCGTCGACTAGCGGTTAGGTCACGTCCCTTTCAAGGACGTAACACGGGTTCAACTCCCGTCGGGCGCACCAATTTTTCCTCTCGTATCCTGCAGTATGACCCACATCATAGCCTTCTTGCTCCCAAACAGCTAAGCTGTACTTGGGGGAAATGGAGGGATCCATATGAAAAAAATAGCCGGATGTTTGACGGATGACAAGACGGCGGTTCACAAGGCGGCGGACAGGTTTCGCAAAACAACGCGCACCCGGGGCCGGCACCAGATGATCTCCCGCACGAAAAGATCTGCCGAATGAAACATAAAAAAGCCTTCGTCATCGCCGGAATCGCGGCTGTCCTCTTGGCTGCGGCCTGGCAATGGCGGAGCGTGGTTTCGAACGGTTCAAATTCTCTGACACAGCCTCTCAAACGGGGACCGGTCTTGGAGAGCGTTTACGGCATCGGGACCGTGACGGCTTCCAAAAGTTATCAGGTCAAACTTGGGGTCACCAGCACGGTGCGGAAACTTTATGTGAAGGAAGGCGATCCGGTGAAGCGGGGTCAGCCTCTCGTTGAGCTGGAGGGGACTGTTTCCGTTGCCGCGCCTTTTGACGGGACCGTGACTTATCTGCCGGTCAAGATTGGAGAAAATGTTTTTGCCCAGTCCGTGATCCTGAGCCTCGCAGACCTGAAAGACCGTTACATCGTCGTGTCGCTCGAACAGCGCGCTGTCCTCCGCGTCCGGCAAGGGCAGAAGGCCAGGATCAGTTTTGAAAGCATGAGAGGAGAATCTTTCGAAGGCGCGGTTCAGTCAGTTTATTCCCACGAAAACAATTTTCTTGTCCGAATCGGGGTCGCGAACCTCCCTCCGCAGATTCTCCCAGGCATGACGGCTGATGTCGCCATCGGCATTGCCGAAATTCCCGACGCGCTTTTGGCGCCTCTTGCCGCGATTGAAGAGGGAAAAGTTTGGGTCAAGCGGGGTTCCGGCCGGGCGCAGGCGGTTGAAATAAAAATAGGCATTGTGGACGGAGAAACGGTTCAGATCGTTTCCGGCGGCGTCCAAGAAGGCGACCGGCTCCTCATCAAGAAAGAGGCAGAAAAAAAATGAATGCGCTCGCGCTCCGCTATCTTTTCTCGCGGCCCCGCCAAACCCTCCTCACTCTCCTTGGAATTTTCTTCGGCGCCGCGGCTTATGTCACCATCTCCGGCTTCATGCTCGGATTCCGATATTATCTGATCGACCAGCTCATCAACAACAGCGCCCATGTCCTCATCCAGTCGCGCGAAGATTTCCTGACCGAACGCTCTTTGGACAACTCCTTTTTCTCGTCGGCATATCAGCACATCTTTTGGACCGTTCCTCCCTCGGGCAGAAAAGACAGCGCCATTGTTGAAAATCCCCAGAGCTGGTATCAGCGCCTCAAGAACGATCCCCGCGTGGCGGCCTATTCTCCCCAGCTGACCGCTCCCGTCATCTTCGCCAACGGCAAAGCCAATTTTTCTGCGATCTTGACCGGATGCGATCCCCTTCAACAGCAGAAAGTCACCACCATCGGCGATTATGTCATCGAAGGCAAATTCGCGGACCTCGCTTCCGGAGGCAACCGTCTCATCATCGGATCTGAGCTCAAGAAAAAATTGGGCGTGGAAGTTTCTCAAAATGTTTATGTCTCTCTGGCCAACACACCTCCCGCGCCGTTCAAGGTTGTCGGGGTCTATCGAACCGGGAACCGCCTTGCGGATGTGAACGCCTATGGTTCTTTGGGCGACGTCCAAAAAGTAAAAAGGACTCTCAATCAGGTGAATGCCATTGCGGTAAAATTGCATGACCATTCTCAGGCGGCGGCCATCGCCAACACCTGGGCGGCCATCGGGCCTGAAAAGGTGGAAAGCTGGGACCAGATCAATTCCAATTTATTCGACGTATTCCGCATTCAAGACATGGTCCGGTTTATGTCCATCGGCGCTATTTTAATCGTGGCGGCGTTCGGCATATACAATGTCCTCAACATGACCGTGATGCACAAACGGCAGGACATCGCGATCCTGCGTTCCATGGGATATGACACGCGGGACATCCTCTGGCTCTTCTTCTCTCAAGGATTCATGCTCGGAGTTTCCGGCGCGCTCACGGGACTTTTGTTCGGATATGCCGCATGCCTTTATCTTCAGACGATTCCCTTCGGAGGCGGACCCATGGCGATCGGGACAGGACACCTCATGATTTCCTTTGACCCTTACATTTATGTTCAGGCCGCTCTGTTGGCTTTGATAGCGTCTTCGCTTGCCAGCATTCTCCCCGCGCGCGCCGCGGGAAAACTCACGCCCATCGAAATCATCCGAGCCGGAGCGGAGTGACCCGTGGGCATTTCCGCCAGAGGCGTGGAAAAATTCATCGGCAACTCTTCCAACCGGATCCTGTCCGACATAAATCTTGAAATTAAAGACGGAGAATTCGTGGCATTGACGGGCCGTTCCGGAGCGGGCAAGAGCACGCTCCTTTATTTGCTGAGCAGTCTGGACAAGGCGACGGGCGGAACCATCGAAATCGACGGCGTTGACATCACCCGAATGAAATCCGAAGACCTTCACCGTTTCCGCAACGAAAAGATGGGGTTCGTTTTTCAATTCCATTTTCTGATCGCGGAACTCACGGCTTTGGAGAATATTTTATTGCCCGCTCGAAAATATGGCCGAGAAGAAGAACGGAAAGCGTATGGTCTTTCGCTCCTTAATGAGTTTGGGATGGGAGACAAGGCGGACCGCTTGCCCAGGCAATTGTCCGGAGGCGAAATGCAACGCGTGGCGATTGCGCGGGCTCTTTGCATGGAGCCGAGATATCTTTTTGCGGACGAGCCCACAGGGTCTTTGGATTCCGTCAACGGAGAACTTGTGATGAAAATCATCCGTGACTGCAATTCCAAGCTTGGGACCACCGTCATCATGGTGACCCACGACATGGATTTCGCCAGCCACGCGGGCCGCAGAATTCATCTCGTGGACGGACACATCGTAAAAGAAAAATTATAAACTCTCTTCATGAGAGTGCTCCTCGGCGTCCTGTATATTCTGCCCGCGGTATTCTCAACAGGTCACGCTATTCTCAGACGCAGGGACCCTCACTCCGCGGCCTGGTGGGTGGTGGTGGTTTGGGCTCTTCCCATCGCGGGGCCCGTTCTGTATTATTTCTTCGGCATCAACCGCATCGAACGCAAAGCCTCCCGCCTTAAAAAAAGAAGGATCACTTCAAAATCCGCCGCGAAGATCCAGCTTGACGACGAAAAGTTTGCCGCCTCATTGCCCGAAGGGTTCGAGCACCTCCTTTCCCTTTCTCACCTCGTTGAGCGGGTCGTAAAAAATCCGCTCACTTTCGGCAACAAGGTTGATTTTTTTGATCATCGTGACAAGGCCTATCCCGCCATGGTTCAGGCCATCAACGAAGCGAAAAATTCCGTCTGTCTCTCAACTTACATTTTCAACCATGATTCATCCGGCCGGATGTTTATTGACGCTTTGTCCAGAGCGGCCTTGAGGAAGGTTCAGGTCCGGGTCCTGATCGATGATGTCGGTTCAGGATTTTTTTGGTCTTCGGTATATAAGGATCTAAAAAAGAATGGCGCGAGGGTGGCCTATTTCATGCCCACTCTCCTGCCCTGGCGCATGGCTTATTTTAATCTGCGCAATCACAGGAAAATTCTGACGATCGACGGAAAAATTGCGTTTACGGGGAGCATGAACATCACCTCTGACCCCATCCAGGACATCCATTTCCGCCTGGAAGGCCCGGTGGTGGCCCGCGTTCAGGAGACATTTCGTCTGGATTGGGCGTTCACGACAGGAGAATTTATTGACGGAGAAAATTGGTTTCCGAAACTTTCCGAGTCAGGGGACGCCGAGGCCCGGGCGGTGAGTTCCGGCCCCGACGAAGATCTGGATCACTGCCGCTGGATTCTCCTCAGCGCCATCACGAACGCCCGGAAATCCATAAAAATCATGACGCCCTATTTTCTGCCGGACACAACCCTCATCAACGCTCTGAACTTGGCCGCCATGAGCGGTGTGCGGGTGGACATTATCATGCCGGAAAAAAATGATCTCATGCTGGTGCGCTGGGCAACGCAGTCCATGCTCTGGCAAGTCCTTGAGAGAGGGTGCCGCGTCTGGAGCACGCCCGCGCCTTTTGACCACAGCAAGCTTTTGATCATTGACGAGGCCTGGGTCCTCTTCGGCTCCTCAAACTGGGACCGCAGGAGTCTCCGGCTCAACTTTGAACTGGACGTGGAATGTTATGATCTTCCTCTCGCCCGAAACCTCTCAGCTCTGGTGGACCGCAAAATAAGCCAGGCTCGGGAAATCACAAAGTCCAAAGTGGATTCCAGGCCCATGCCCGTCCGTCTCAGGGACGGAGCCGCCCGCCTTTTTTCCCCTCTTTTATAACAATTCCGAACCCTTGAAAAACCGCCTTTCAGGGGGTATATTTGTTAGACGAAAGAAGGGGGTGCAACAATGTACGAGACCATCATTCTCGGGATCGCCTGCCTCTCGGCGCCGTTGTTCGCAAAGCTCGCCGGATACGAAATCTACAAGAAGCCCTATGACATGGTGGGCGTGGGAGGTTTGTTCTTCCTCCTGGGCGCGGCCTTCACTCTGGGCCCCTCCAAAGTGGAATTCCTTCAGAACATCGGAAGCATCGGGAGCGTCGTCTCGCATGTCCTGGGCTGGCTCCTGGTGATCATCGGCTCATTTCGGAGCGCCATCGACGTCATCATGGAAAAAGAAGAACGGCACGCCATCCACCACGGGTTGCCGCGGCCAAGGCGGGCGTATAAAGTTCCGCTAAAAGTAAATCAGTAAGTCCAGTAGGTGGGGCCCACGCGGAGGCCGTGGAGCCAGGACGAGGGCACGCTGTGGAGCGCGATGACCGCGAGCCATCCGTGGGAAATCGCGATCGCATATAAATTCGGCGCCTCAAGATAAGACAAAGCCCAAAAAAACCCGCTGACCCAGGTGAACGCCATCAGCACGGGATTGGGGAAATGCAGGAGAGCGAACAAAGAAGAACTTGCAAGGGCGGCGAGGCGTCTGTTTGAAACGACTTTGCCGACGCGGTGGGTGAGAAAAGTTTGAAGGCCGATTTGCTGAAGGAACGCCCAGAAAATATATTCGGAGACGCGCTTTAAGAACTGTCCGTCATAATTGAAAGTTTTGAAATAGAGCGACATCGCCGTGAGGAGTCCAGTCGCCAGCACCGTGAACCAGACCAGTATGCGGAGACAGTTGAGGAAGGCCTGCCAGTCGAGGCTGAATTCCGGGAACTCCCTCTGGTCAAGCGCGATGCAGGCCACGGGGAACCCCACGACCAGGCCCCAGAGGAAAACGGCGTTGAACCCTTGGGGGCTGACGCGTTCCACGATCCAGATATAGGCCAGGATAAGAGCGATTTCGATGCACACCTGAACGGCGGACCGGCGATTTTTTTTATGAATCAACACGGGATGAATAAGGAATTTAAAATTGCCCTCGGGCTCCTGGTTTTGCTTTTCAGCATTGCCACGGTCCTCCTCGAGGTTCTTGCCAAAATCCATTTCTGGTCCGCGTCATATTTCCAGGGGTTCATCCCTTTTTCCGTTCTTCTCATCCCCTATATCCTATACAGTTCGGAAGTTTTTTGCGAGCGTTCCCGCGTGTTTGCGGGCCGGTCATTTTTAAACAAGCTCCTGATCCCCGCAGGGATTCTTGCGGCTTATGTCATCGCGAGCGTCTGGCCGGGCAATTTCAGTCCCAGCCTGTTTCTGCGCTTGGCGCTTTGGGTTCTTGTCCCGCTGATCCTGCTTGTCTCGCCTGTGCTGGAGAACCATAAATTTTACGTGAAAGAATTTCTTGCTGCTCTCATTCTCTGGCTCCCGATCGAGTTCGGAAAATTGTCGGGCTTTGACATTAAATTCAGCGAAGGCATCCAAATCCCCGCTCTCGCTTTCGGCGCTCCGGTCCTGGGACTTTATCTCTTTCTCATCGTCAGAAACCTGCCGGACATCGGATATCACTTCCGGTGGAAATGGCCGGATTTCGTCCCGGTTGTTTTTTCGCTTCTCGCCCTTTCAGTCACTCTCATCCCCATCGGGATCCGCCTCAATTTTTTGCGGTATGGCGGCTTTGACACTCCCGTGGCGGAAATGGTAGAAAGTATCTTTGGGATCTATTTTCTGGTGGCCCTGCCGGAAGAACTGCTTTTCCGGAGCATCATCCAGAACCTGTGCGCGAAAATTTTCAGCCGTCTGCCTTATTCAAAATGGATCGCGCTCGCGGCCGCCTCGGTTATTTTCGGCATGGCTCATTACAACAACTTGAACCCGCCGAGCTGGCCTTATGTGATCCTGGCCGCCATCGCGGGCGCATTTTACGGATGGACATTTATGGTCACGGGCAAAATCACCATCGCCGCCGTCGTGCACATGGGCGTGGACTTCATCTGGGGCATCCTCTTTAAAGGAGTGGGCGGATAAACATGAAAAAAAGTTATGCGGTTTTGGCCGCGCTTCTTATGGTTCCCAATCTTTTTGCCGCCGAGGCGAAAATCAATTTCATGGCCGGCGCTTCCAAGGTCAAAATCACGCCCGTCGTGGAACCTTTCAGCGACGCCAACAACAATCACCGTTATGACGACGGCGAACCGTTCAAGGATTATAACCGGAACGGCAAGTGGGACCCTGTCTGGCTGGCAGGGTATCAGGGCGGCCGCTATGCCACGGGCGTGCACGACGATCTCTGGACCACGGCTCTGGCCCTGAGCGACGGAACCGAGCCCATGCTCATCATCACGGTGGACCTGATCGGCTATCTTTTCGACGATGTCGCCGCAGTGAAGGCCCGGATCAAAAAAGAGCTGGGCGTTTCTCCCTCAAGAATATTCATCTGCAGCACTCACGATCACAGCGCTCCGGACGCGATCGGGCTGTGGGGTCAGGACGGGAAAACCGGCAAAGACGAAGAATTTTTGAGCCATGTGCGGGGCCATGTTTTCGACTGCGCCAAAGACGCTTTGAGCCGACTCAAGCCCGCCCGCGCGGTTTTCGGGAAAATCCGCTATGACAACCCCATTGAGGATTCCAGGCCTCCCAAAGTGATCAACGACATGCTCCTCACGATGCAGTTCGTGGACGAGGAAAACCGTGCGATCGCCACCCTGGCGAATTATGCCATGCACGCCGAAGTCCTGAACGGGGGCAACACCGAGATCACTTCGGATTATCCCGGCGTCCTCCGCGAGAGGATCGAAAAAAAATACGGCGGCGTGGGGATGTTTGTCGCGGCCGACATCGGCGGGATGCAGTCGCCGTTTGTCCTGTTCCATTCGTTCTGGTCCAGGGGCCGCGTCGGCAAAGGCGTGGCTGAAAAAGTCATCGAATCCCTTTCCGATAAAAAACCCGTCGAGATCAAGACGCTCAAGGTCAGTTCCAGAGACATCCTTTTTCCCGTGAATAATAAACGCTATGTCGGCGCCATTGAATCCGGCATGTTCGGCAGTTCCAGGGAATATATCCATAAAGACGCCGACGGCTATCATTTGCCCGCGGATATCGGGTTCATTCAGATCGGCCCGGCTCAGATCTTGACCTTGCCCGGCGAAGCGTTCCCGGAACTGGGAAATGTTTTGAGACGGAAAATGGCGCCCGGATATCCTTTTGTATTCGGCCTCTGCAACAACGAGATCGGATACATCGTTCCCGACTCTGAATGGCACGACGACGGTTACGAAGAAAACATGTCCCTCGGGAGACAGACAGCGGACATGATCACGGCCGCGGTCTCCGACCTCATTTCAAAACTCTGATCCCCGTTTTCCGTCCAGATACATCGCCCGCCGCCCCTCGGGATGTGGTAAAATATGACTGATATGCCAGAACCAACACGCGAAATTCCCAAGGCTTATGATCCCAAGCTGATCGAAAGCCGGTGGGCCGATTTTTGGGTTCAGGAAAAGCTCGCCGAGCCGGATCCTTCGTCCGACAAACCGCCCTATGTGATCGTGATCCCGCCGCCCAATGTGACGGGCTCTCTGCACATGGGCCACGCCTTGAATAACACCCTTCAGGACATTTTGATCCGGTTCAAGAAGATGAACGGTTTTGACACGCTCTGGGTTCCGGGCACCGACCACGGCGGCATCGCCACGCAGAATGTTGTGGAGAAACTCCTCAAGGCCGAGAAAAAATCCCGTCACGATTTGGGCCGGGAAAAATTCCTGGAACGCATGTGGCAGTGGCGCAAAGAGTCCGGCGACACCATCCTCATGCAGCTCCGCCGGTTGGGGAGCATGCTGGACTGGTCGCGCACGCATTTCACCATGGACGAGTCCTGTTCCAAAGCCGTGGTTCACGCTTTCATCGAGCTTTATAAAAAAGGCTGGATCTATCGCGGCAAACGCATGGTCAACTGGTGCGTCCGCTGTCACACGGCTCTCTCGGACATCGAAGTGGAGTTTGAGGAACGGAAAGACAAGCTTTATCATATCCGTTATCCCATTTTATCAGGCAAAGCGGACGGCTGGCAGGGCGTGCCTCTGGTTGTCGCGACCACTCGGCCGGAAACACTGCTCGGAGACACGGCGGTGGCTGTCAATCCCGACGATTCGCGATACGAAAAAATTCACGGCTGGTGGGTCCAGTTGCCCCTGGTGGACAAAGAAATTGAAGTGATCACGGACTCTGCGGTGGATCCCAAATTCGGGACAGGCGTCGTGAAAGTGACTCCTGCTCATGACCCTGCGGACTTTGACATGGGAGAACGGCACAACCTCGCGAAGATCGAAGTGATCGGTTTCGACGGAAAAATGACGAAGGAAGCCGGCGTTTATTCGGGCCTTTCCCGCGAAGAGTGCCGCAAACGGATTCTGGAAGACCTGGAAAAGCAGAACCTCATAGAAAAAATCGAGGATTATGCTCACTCGGTCGGAACGTGCTATCGCTGCGGGACCGTGATCGAGCCGCTCGTCTCGGACCAGTGGTTTTTGAACACCAAAGAAATGTCTCTGGAAGCGGCGGACGCCACGCGCCAGGGTCTCGTAAAAATTTTCCCGGAGTCCTGGACGAAACCTTATCTCCTTTGGATGGACAACCTCAGGGACTGGTGCATTTCCCGCCAGATCTGGTGGGGCCACCGCATTCCGATTTGGTATTGCGTCAAAAATCAGGAAGGCCATGAAAAGGATCACCCGGCCCTCAAGACGACATGCGCTCCCGTCTCCGGCGCTCAGGCTCCCGGCAAGTGCGCCGAGTGCGGGGGAACAAATTTTGAGCAGGACCCCGATGTTTTGGACACCTGGTTTTCTTCTGCGCTCTGGCCGTCCTCCGTTTTTAATTGGCCCACGCCGGTTCCGGAATTCAAAAAATATTATCCGACTTCCGTCCTTGTGACGGGCCACGAAATCCTTTATCTGTGGGTCGCCCGAATGGTCATGTTCGGACTCACCTTTGACCCCAAACAATCCGGAAAAACCCAGGAGAAAATTCCCTATCAGCAGGTTTTCATTCATGGCATCGTTCGCGATAAACAGGGCAAGAAAATGTCCAAGTCCCTCGGGAACGTGATCGACCCCCTCACGATGATGGAAAGGTTCGGGACAGACGCCCTGCGTTTCGTGCTCGCTTCCCAGAGCATCCCGGGCCGCGACATGCAGATTTCCGACGACACTTTTGTGGGAGCGCGCAACTTTGCCAACAAAATCTGGAACATGAGCCGTTTCGTGTTTATGAACCGCGGCAAAACCGCTCCGAGAAAAGACGCGCCGCTGGAGCTCTCCGACCGCTGGATCCTTTCCCGTTTTCAGGACACGGTCCTCACCGTCTCGGAATCCATCGAGAGCTATAACATCGCTCAGGCCAGCCGCGCGATTTATCAGTTCCTCTGGAGCGAGTTCTGCGACTGGTATGTCGAGCTCACAAAATCAAGGATGGAGGACTCTCTCTGGATCCTGGAACATGTCCTGGCCCATTCCCTCAAGCTCCTGCACCCGATCATGCCTTTCATCACCGAAGAACTTTGGAAGGAGCTCGGCGCAGGGAAAGAAAAATCCCTTTTGCTTGAATCTTATCCCAAACCGGAACCCAAGTGGATCGACCGCAAGGCCGAAGAGGACATGGCAGTCATCATGGAAATTGTCTCCTCGGTGCGCTCCATCCGTTCCGAAATGAATGTTCCTCCCGGCCAGAAAATTTCCATGGTCCTGAACCTTGCGGACGAATCTCTCAGGGAGTTTTGTGAGTCCCACCTTGGATATGTCCGCCACTTGTGCAAAGCGGAACAGGTGAGCCTCGGCGTAAATCTTCCCAAACCCGCGAAGGCGGCCTCCGCCGTGGTCAAAAACCTGCAGATATTTATTCCGCTGGAAGGACTCATCGACATAGAAAAAGAAAAACTTCGGCTCGCCAAAGAGTCCCAGAACCTTGAAGCCGACATCGAGCGCATCAAGGTCCGCCTTTCAAACCCCGATTTCAAGACCCACGCTCCTCCGGAAGAAGTGCAGAAAGCCGAAGCGAGGCAAAAGGAATCCGCCGAGAAGCTTTTGCGGGTTCGGGAAATGATCGCCTCCTTCAAGGAGTAAAAAGATGATCAATCAGAAAAAGATATTAATCGTCGACGATGATTCAGAAGTCAACGATCTGGTGGCCACGATGATGAAGGGGATGGGCCATGAACCCATTCAGGTGGACAGCGCTGAAGCGGCTTTGGAATATCTGAGAAACCAGTCCGCGGACCTTGTCCTCGTCGACATCCTGCTTCCCAACATGGACGGCTGGCAGCTCGCGCGCGTGATCCGGGACGATCCCAGAATGAAGTTCACGCCCATGATCATGCTGACCGGAAGCCCCACTCCGACGCTCGACGCCATGGCCATGGAAGTCGGCGCGAATGCCTGCCTCCTCAAACCTTATCTCAGCGAAAAACTTGAAGGCCTCGTGACCACCGTCCTGGACGAAACGAGATAAACTTTGAAATATCTCAAATTCATAAAAATCGAGCACACGCTCTTCTCTCTTCCGGTGGTGTTTTCCGGGACCTTGCTTGCGATCGGAACGAAGGACATCCTCTGGACGCAGATTTTATGGATCGTTTTTGCCGTGATGGGCGCTCGCGCCGCGGGTTTTGGGTTCAATAGAATTTTGGACGCCAAGATTGACGCAAAAAATGCAAGAACCCAGGCCCGGGAAATTCCCTCGGGAAAAATTTCTGTTTCCGCCGCCTGGATTTTCACCTGGAGTTCCGCCGCGCTCTTTGCTTTCTCGGCGTATCAGCTTTCAGCCCTGTGTTTTTGGCTTTCGCTCATTCCCATTGCATTGTTTTTGATTTATCCGCTCCTCAAACGAGGGACCCTGTGGTGCCATCTGTGGCTGGGCCTCTCCTGGGGGACGGCTCCTCTGGGCGGATGGCTGGCCGTTTCGCCCCGCATCCTGCCCTTCAGCCAAATGGCCCCGGCTCTGCTTCTTTCAGGGTTCTGCGTTTTCTGGGTGGCGGGTTTCGACATCATTTATGCGCTCCTCGACGAAAAATTTGACCGTGAACACGGCGTTTATTCCATGCCCGCCCGTTTGGGGCAGGCGAACGCTTTGCGCGCGGCAAGATTGTTTCATTTTATTTCGATCTTGTTCCTGGGGACCTTGGTTCAGCAGGTTTTGAATTCTCCTCTGTCGTTTATGTTTCTTGGTTTGTCAGGGGCCTTGCTCCTGATCAGCCATTTCCGCGTGGAAAATGAACCCCTGTCTCCTCCCGTGATCGATTTCGCCTTTTTTAAAGTGAACGCGGCTTTGGCCTTTGTCGTTTTCTTGATGGTTGCGGTGAAGTGAGGAGGAACCCATGAAAATCATCGTCGGCATGACGGGCGCCTCAGGCGTGGTTTTTGGAGTCGAATTTTTAAAAATGTGTCCAGGCGAGAAATATCTGATCTCGTCCAAGTGGGGAAAATCCGTCCTGGCCCAGGAAACGGGTCTCACCCTCGAAAACCTCGCGCCTTATGCCAGGAAAGTTTATTCCAACGAGGACATCTCCTCTCCCTTGGCTTCGGGTTCCAATCAGTTTGAGGCCATGGTGATCCTGCCTTGTTCCGCATCCACGCTGTCCAAAATCAACTGCGGCATTTCCGATTCCCTCATGACCCGCGCGGCCGCCGTGGCCCTCAAAGAGAGGAGGAAACTGATCCTCTGCATCCGAGAAACGCCCCTTTCCACGATCATCATCAAAAACATGCTCGAACTCTCGCAGGCCGGAGCCGTCGTCATGCCCATCTCCCCGTCTTTTTATCAAAACGCCGTCACCTTGCAGGACCAGGCGCGCCTTTTTTCAGAGCGCGTCATCCAACTGCTCGACCCCTCCATTCCGGCAACGGGCTGGAAAGAATCTTCTCTTTAAACCCACTGCCTTGACCCTTCCGGAATATCTCAAGTTTCTCGAAGCCCGAGGCCGCCTCAAAAAGATCTCTTGCGAAACCGATCCGGAACTCGAAATCCCTGAAATCATAAACCGGCTTTATCAGAGCGGAGCGGAAGTTCCGGCGTTCCTCTTTGAAAAAGTTAAAAATTCCCATTTTCCTCTTGCGGTCAACCTGCTTGGAACCCGCGAGAATATCGAAACAGTGTTGGGCGGCGCCCCGGAAACCATCAGCGGCCAAATATCCCATGCCCTTGAGTCGCTCAAATCTTCCGCGCCGCAGGGCAAAATTTTTTCCTGGCTCTGGGAAAACAAGTCTTTCCTCAAGCAGGTCCTCGCCGCAAAACCTAAAAAGGTTTCTTCCGCCCCATTTCAGGAAAATGTGCTCACGGGCGGGGACATCGACCTTTCCAAGTTTCCTATTCTCAAATGCTGGCCCAAAGACGGCGGCAAGTTCATCACGGCAGGTCTCGTGTTCACAAAACATCCCGTCACGGGCGAGCGCAACTGCGGGGTTTATCGCCTCCAGGTGTTTTCCAAAAACGAAATCGGACTTCACTGGCAGATCCAAAAGGGCGGAGGATTTCATTTCGCGGAAGCCGAGAAGCTGAACCAGCCGCTTGAAGTCGCTGTTGTGATCGGGGCTGACCCTCTCCTCTGGCTTTCCGCCATATTCCCGCTTCCCGAAGGCATGGACGAACTCAGTTTTGCGGGGCTGGTGAGAGGAAAACCTGTGGAGACGGTTCGCCTTCAAACCACGGCCCTGGAAGTCCCTGCAACCGCCGAGTTTGTGATTGAAGGCATCGCGCGCCCGGGCCGGACTCAAATGGAAGGTCCGTTCGGAGACCATTTCGGCCATTATTCCCACGCCTCGCCCTTTCCCGTGCTTGAAATCAAATCGATTTCGCACAAAACAAACGCGATCTTTCATGCGGCTGTCGTCGGGAAACCCCCTCAGGAAGACAAAGCCATGGGGGAATCCGTCTCCAGTCTTTTTTTGCCGATGATTAAAATGATCAAACCGGAACTTGTCGACATGTGGGCTTATTTCGAGGCGGGTTTTCACAACCTTCTGGTTGCGGGCGTGAAACAGCGCTATGAAAAAGAAGGGCTCAAGACCGCTTTCGGGCTTTTGGGCGAAGGACAGCTGTCTCTTTCCAAGTGCATCTTCATTGTCGATCCTGAGGTCCCGGTCCGCGATTTCCGCGCACTTCTGCGCGCCGTGAGGGACCATTTCAATCCCGAAGAAGATTTTCTTTTGATTCCAGGGACATCGCAGGACACATTGGATTTCACCGGCCCCAGGATCAACCGCGGGAGCAAGATGATCGTGGACGCCACCCGGGGAAAAGGATTTGAGCCCAAAGTTCCCGTGGCGCTTCCGGACCTGAACGGGATTCATCCCCAGATTGTGAATTGGCGGCTGCTGGAGGACGCGCTTCTGGCTGTCAAGGTGAAAGGAGACAGCCGGGAAGTTTTGAAGAGGATTCTGGACCGTTCCGAATTTCAGTCCCTCAAGATGATTGTGGTCGTGAGTGAGGATGTTCCTCTCGAAAATGACGTGCTTTTGATCTGGGGAATTTTTACGAGGTTTGATTGCGAGCGGGACGTGTTGTTTGCAAGGACTGAACTGCGCGGTTCGAGAGCCGTCCACTCCGGTCCCATGGGCATTGACGCCTCATGGAAACGGGGTTATCCTGACCCCGTGGAGATGTCTCCTGAGATCATCGAGAAAGTCACCCTCCGCTGGCAGGAATACGGCCTTGACAATTTATGAATCGGGGCGTACAATACAGTATATACATCATGAACGATCGAAAAGTTTTTGAATTTGAATGGGACAGAGGAAATAGGGGTAAAAATAAGAAGCATAAGATCGAGGATTTTGAGAGTGAAGAGCCATTTTTTGACAGTGCAAAAGTTATATTAAAAGATAAATTGCATTCGGGGATTGAGCAAAGATATATTCTTTTAGGCAAGACGAAAAAGGGAAAATTGATGTTCATCGCTTATACAGAACGAGCGGGGAAAATTCGTATTATTTCGGCAAGACGTATAAATAGAAAGGAGGTGGCACTTTATGAAAAAGTTGCTGAAAATTCCTAAATTTAAAAATGAAGATCAGGAAAGGCGCTTTTGGGCGAAAACAGATCTGTCTAAACATTATGAGCCGTCTGATTTTGAGAGAATCAGCTTTCCCAATCTCAAGCCCACCAGCCGCTCCATCTCTCTCCGCATCCCGGAATATCTGCTTGATCGCTTAAAAGAAAAGGCGAATGAGATCAATATTCCGTATCAGTCATTGATAAAGGAGTACATCAAGGAAGGGGTATTCTCAAAATCGCTTCGTTTCCATCACTGACTCTTTTGATGACATCTTAAATTTAGAAATAATCCCGCGCCGCTGAGGAGTGGGAGCCGGATGATTATTTGAGTATTATTGTTCAGGTTGCAGTGTGATGATTGCAATTTCCGGGCGAGAAAAAAATCTGGCTGGGATGATTGAAGTCCCGATTCCGCGGCTGACATACATTTTTGCATCTCCCTTAGTATACCACCCATTAATATAATCTCCGGATCCTTGCGGAAGCCAAATTGGACCGAGTCCAAAAAAATTAATTTGGCCCCCATGCGTATGCCCGGCAAGAGCAAGATCTAACTTATCAGAGATTTTATCGAATGCTTCGGGGGAATGAAAAAGCGCAATTTTGTAAGTATCATTAGCAATCCCATCAAAAGCTTGCTGAAAATTGGCGTGACCCCATATCAGCTCATCCAGTCCGATTAAGGTTACCTCTTCTCGTAACGCAACATTTTGGTTCAATAAAAATTTAATGCCTAGTGAATCATAAAATCTGAGCTCTTCTGTCGCGGACATAGGAAACCAATTTTCCCAATTGCCCCGGACAAGATATACGCCCAGAGGAGCCTTGAGAAGAGAAAGGATTGCTTTGCAATCCTTGTAATTTGATCCGCCGCAGTTAGTGTCTCCTGTGATAACTATAACATCAGGATTTTCTTCATGTAATATTTTGAGAATTCGATTTTCTCTTTTTCCGAGGCCTCTTGTGTGGATATCTGTGAGATGTGCAATTTTTAAGGTTTTCTTGATTGGAGCGGAGAGAGTGTGATGAGTGGTCTCAATCCAAAATGGTTCGATGCCAAACGCATATATCAAAAGACTTGCCAGAGATAATCCAGCAAGACAGGTGGCTAACAGAAAAAAACTGTTGCGACTTAGTTTCTTCGGGTTTTCCGTTTGAGATTAAACCGCGACGGAGAACTTCTGGTTGGGATCAACCGTGACGCCGGGTCCCATGGTGGAAGAGAGAGAAACGCTTCTCAAATAACTTCCCTTGGCGGAGGCGGGCTTGGACTTCACGATGATGTTGATGAGCGCCCGGGCGTTTTCAGCGATCTGGCTTGGAGAAAAAGAGGCTTTCCCGATCGCGCTGTGGACGATTCCGAAATCATCGTTCTTGAATTCAATTCGTCCGCCTTTGAGTTCTTTGACGGTGCGGGCAACATCCAAAGTCACGGTTCCGGCTTTCGGGTTGGGCATGAGTCCGCGGGGTCCGAGGACTTTTCCGAGCTTGCTGAGATCTTTCATGGCGTCCGGCGTTGCCACCAGCACATCAAAATCCATCCAGCCCTTTGAAATTTTCTCGATCAAATCAGCGTCGCCGAAAGCGTCGGCTCCTGCCTTCTCGGCTTCCTTCACTTTTTCGCCCTTGGCGATGACGGCAACGATGCGGGTTTTTCCGGTTCCGGCAGGCAGCACGACGGTGCCGCGCACGGACTGGTCGGTCTGTTTGGGATCAATGCCCAAACGGATGTGAAGCTCAATCGTCTCGTCAAACTTCGCTTTCGAGGTTTCCTTGACGAGCTTGGCGGCTTCTTCCAAAGAGTATTTCTTTTTCTTGTCGATCTTCTTTTCGAGTTCAGCGATTCTTTTTCCCATGTTCGTTTCCTTTTATTTGTCCGAGATATCAATGCCCATGCTGCGGGCTGTGCCTTCAACCATGCGGGAAGCCGCGGCCAGGTCCTTGGTGTTCAAGTCCGGCATCTTGCGCGTTGCGATTTCTTCCACCTGTTTCTTGGAGATTTTTCCGACTTTATTGCGATTCGGAACTCCGGAAGCGGTGGCAAGGCCTGCCGCTTTCTTCAAAAGAGAAGAGATGGGGGGCATCTTGGTGATGAAAGTGAAAGAGCGGTCTTCAAACACGGTGATGACGGCGGGAATGAGCATGCCGGCTTCCATGGTCTTGGTCCTTTCATTGAACTGCTTGCAAAAATCCATGATATTGACGCCGTGCTGACCGAGCGCGGGGCCGACGGGAGGCGCGGGGTTGGCCGCGGCGGCCGGGATCTGCAACTTGATTTGGGTTTTTATTTTCTTTGCCATAGCACTGTCCTCTTATAATTTCTCTACCTGAAGGAAATCCAGCTCGACGGGAGTTCCCCGGCCGAATATGGACACCATCACTTTGATCTTGGCGCGCTCTTCGTTGACTTCTTCGACTGTTCCGATGAAATGTTTGAACGGACCTTCGTTGATCCGAACCGTCTCTCCCTGCTCGAACTGGATGGCCGCTTTCGGCTTGGATTCCGGGTTCGCAGTGGCGAGGTCGATTAAATTCTTGGCTTCGGATTCCGGCAAGGCCGTGGGCTTGATGCCGCCCAGGAACCCGGTCACTCCGGGGGTGTTTCTGACCAGCCAATAGGTCTGGTCGTCAATGGACATGTCGGCCAGCACATAGCCCGGGAAAAATTTTCTTTTCTTGATGGTGCGTTTGTTCTTCTTGATTTCCACAACATCTTCCGTCGGGATCAGGATCTTGAACACCTTGCTCGCGAGAGTCTGATTGTTGATCAGCTTTTCCAGCGTCGCCTTGACCTTGTCCTCATGACCGGAATAGGTGTGAATGACATACCATGCGCGCCCTTGATTTTCAGACATTAAATCACCCATTTGATAAGTTTAACGAAAAACATGTCGATCAACGCGACGAAGAGGGAAAGGATGCCGATCAGGATGATGATGACGATGGTGGACCCCATCACTTCCTTCCTGGAGATCCAGGTCACTTTCTGAAGTTCCGCGTAAGATTCTTTGAAAAAAGCCGTTATTTGTTCAAACATGGTCACTCTACCGTTGGTTTATTTTTTTCGAGCACAATGCCCGCCGCGAGAAGCGCGAGAGAGCTGAGGACCGCCAAAATGAGGCCCCCGCCGATGAAGTCCAGCCCGCTGAATGACGCGTCAATTCCCGCTCTCTGAGCAAGTTTGTCCGCGATCTGAAACGCCAGCTTGGACCATTGTTCGCCCAGAACTTCCTGGAGTTTCATGGTGAGCTTGTCGCCGAAAAGAGCTTTGAGGGTGTCCAGGATATCCGTCAAAACGGATCCGATCTCGGCCATCTTTCTGAAATATAACCCTTCGCAAGCCAGAGAGATGATGGAAGCCGCGATGAAAGCCTGTCCCCGGATTCTGCCTGAGAGGTGCTGGAACGCTGAAACGGTCACGCCCATGAGCCCCACGAGGAGGACGCCGATGCCGTAAATGCTCTCGATTCCCTTGAGGGAATAAAACCAAACTGTCACCCAAGGCACAAAAGCCGCGATGGCCATGACCAGAGAAATGACGCCGGCCAAATAATTTAGAAACATGCTTTCTCCTTGTGTTCCACTCTATTTTTCTCTCTTAGAACCGCGGGGGAAGAGGGACTTGAACCCCCAGTCCTGGTTTTGGAGACCAGTGGTTTGCCATTAACCGATTCCCCCCAAAAAAAGGTGACGATTAACTTTTCGCTTCTTTATGAAGCGTGTGCTTTTTGCAAGCGCGGCAGAACTTGCTGACTTCAGTCTTTTTCTTGTCCGCTCTTTTCTTTCCGGCCTGATAATGATAATTCTTGCGTTTACAGTCGGAGCAAACGAGGGTTTGTATATTTCTGTCAGCCATGACTATTCCAGAATCTCAGTGACGACGCCGGCGCCGACCGTGTGTCCGCCTTCGCGGATGGCGAAGCGGAGCTGTTTCTCCATGGCCACGGGCTTGCCTTCCAAGTCCACGTCCATCTCCACATTGTCTC
>JAKFYJ010000004.1 GCA_021730935.1 Elusimicrobiota bacterium | reverse complement strand
AATATAAAAAGGACCATCAGGTTTATGATGAAGTCCTCCGGAGGAACGCCGACATCGGCATTGTGGCTTATCCCAAGGCCCGGCCCGGCCTCAAAGTGATCCCTTTCCGGGAAGACGAGCTCGGAATCGTCTGCTCCCCCACGCACCCGCTTGGAAAAAAAAGTCAGGCGAAAATCTCGGATCTGGACGGCGAAAATTTTGTGGCTTTCGAAAAGAATCTCCCCACGCGCCGCGCGGTCGACGACGAGCTCAAAAAGCACGGCGCCTCCGTTAATGTGGTGATGGAATTCGACAACATCGAAACCGTCAAGCGCGCGGTTGAGATCGGCGCCGGAATCTCCATCCTCCCGCTTGTGACCGTCAACAACGAGCTGGACCGCAAAGCCCTCCGCACCGTCAAGATATCCGGAAAACCCCTGGCGCGGCCTCTGGGCATCCTCATCCTCAAAAAACGATCTGAATCCGTGCCCGTGGCCCGATTCACAGAAATCCTCACCGATTTGATATAATTCTCTCATCCCCATGTCGAAACATAATTTCGTGCATTTGCACGCCCACACGGAGTATTCCCTCCTGGACGGCGCCGTCCGGGTCGCCGACGACAAGGGCAAGCCCGCAGAACTGATCAAGTTCATCGCCTCCCACAAGATGCCGGCTCTGGCCATGACCGACCACGGAAACATGCACGGAGCCATTGAGTTTTATGGAGCCTGTCAGACAGAGGGCGTCAAGCCCATCATCGGCATGGAAGCCTATGTCGCGCCCGGCTCCCGCACGGAGCGTTCAGGAACTCTCTCCACTTCAAACAATCACCTCACCCTGCTCGCGAAAAATGACAAAGGTTACGCCAACCTGATGAAGCTCACCTCCCTGTCCTATCTCGAAGGCTTTTATTACAAACCCCGCATCGACTGGGAACTGCTGGAAAAATATCACGAAGGAATCATCGCTCTCTCGGGCTGTCTCAAAGGCAAAATCGCGCAGACCATCATGAACGGCAAAGAAGACGAGACTCTGGAACTCGCAGGCAAATGTCAGGAGATTTTCGGGAAGGATCATTTTTATCTCGAGATCATGGACCACGGGATTGAAAAACAGAAGCAAGTGGACACGGCCCTGCTCGCGCTCTCCAAAAAAACCGGAATCCCCCTCGTGGCCACCAATGACTGCCATTACCTCAAAAAAGAAGACGCTTTCGCCCATGACGTCCTCCTCTGCATCGGGACTGGGAAAATGCTTTCGGAATCAGCCCGCATGAAATACGCAACGGAAGAGTTTTATTATAAAACGCCGGAAGCCATGGCCAAAATTTTTGCGGAAATCCCCGAAGCGGTCACGAACACCGTTGAGATCGCCAATATGTGCAACCTGGAGCTCAAATTTGACCGCCTGCTCCTCCCGCACTACAAAGTCCCGGAAGGCCAAAGTCTGGACGGATATTTGGAGAACCTGTGTCTCGCGGGCCTTAAAAAACGCTTTGGAGAAATCACGCCCCAGCTGAAAGACCGCCTCAACTCAGAGCTTGGCACCATAAAAAAGATGGGGTTCCCGGCTTATTTCCTCATCGTCTGGGACTTCATCAAATATGCCCGAGAAAACGGAATTCCCGTGGGCCCCGGACGCGGTTCAGGCGCCGGAAGCCTGGTGAGCTATGCTTTGGAGATCACCCACATTGACCCCATCAAAAACGGATTGCTCTTCGAGAGATTTTTAAATCCCGACCGCCGCACCATGCCGGACCTCGACATCGATTTCTCGGACACGGGCCGCGAAAAGGTGATCCGCTATGTGACGGAAAAATACGGAAAAGATTCCGTGGCCCAGATCGTCACTTTTGGGTCCATGATGGCCCGCTCCGTTTTGCGGGATGTGGGGCGCGTGATGGAAATTCCGCTCCAGGAAGTGGACAAGATCGCCAAGATGGTTCCCAAAGAAATCGGCATCACGATTGCGAATGCCCTCAAACAGGTCCCGGAATTGAAAGAGCTTTATAAGACCGACGAGAAAGTGAAACAGCTTTTGGACGTCTCCCAAAAACTTGAAGGCCTCAAACGCCACACGGGCGTCCACGCGGCGGGCATCGTGATCGCGCCTTCCGGAGAAAATCAATCGATCACGGATTTCGTTCCCGTGGCCAAGGGCGCCAAGGATGTCATCACCACCCAATTCAACGACGAGGGACTGCTCAAGCTCGGCGTTCTCAAAATGGACTTTCTGGGCCTCCGAACCCTCACCGTCATTCACAACGCGGAAAAAATGGTCCGCGAGAGGCACGACCCGGCCTTCGACATATACAAAGTGTCGATGGACGATCCCAAAACTTTTGAACTCCTGGCCCAGGCCAAAATGGACGGCGTTTTCCAGCTGGAATCTTCCGGCATGAGGGACCTGCTCCGCAAACTGAAACCCAACAACCTGGACGACATCGTGGCCCTGATCTCGCTTTATCGCCCCGGCCCCATGGGAAGCGGCATGCTGAACGATTTCGTCGAGAGAAAACACGCCAAATCCAAAGTAAAATACGATCACCCGCTTTTGGAACCCATCGTCAAAGAAACATATGGCATCATGGTCTATCAGGAACAGGTCATGAAGATTTCCCAGACTCTGGCCCTGTTCACCCCCGGACAAGCCGACGGGCTTAGAAAAGCCATGGGCAAAAAGATCCCGGAAGAAATCACCAAGATGAAACAGACCTTCCTGGACGGGTGCAAAAAGAACCATATCGACGCCAAGATCGCTGAAAAAGTTTTCGAGCAGATGGAACATTTCGGAGGATACGGTTTCAACAAATCCCACGCCTCCGCTTATGGTCTTTTGTCTTATCAGACGGCTTATCTCAAGGCGAATTATCCCCACGAATATATGGCCTCCCTCATCACCTCGTCCATCGGACACGGAAGCATCGGCAAAGAAGAAGGCAACAAGGCCGTCCAATACATCAGCGACGCCGCTTCCATGAACATTGAGGTGGTTCCCCCCAACGTCCAAACCTGCGCTTCCATTTTCACGCTTGAAGGCAAAGGCCCGGACACCAAAATTCTCTTCGGTCTTTCCGCGGTGAAAAATGTCGGGGAAGGCGCGGTTGAGGAAATTCTGCGCGCGAGGGAATCCGGCCCGTTCAAGTCTTTTGACGATTTCTGCAGACGAGTGGACACGCGGACCGTGAACCGCAAAGTGATCGAATCCCTGACCAAGGCGGGCGCGTTTGATTTCTGCGGGCCGGACCCCAGACAACTGCGTCCGTCGCTCATGGCGAGCCTCGAAAAAATTCTGGAGAAAACTTCCTCCGCCCGCGAAGACCGATCGCGCGGACAGGAATCGCTTTTTGGAGACCTCGAAATCCATGAGCTCGACGGTAAATTTGAGATGGCCAAGACAACAGCCTGGTCCGAACATGAACTGTTGTCGCTGGAGAAGGAAGTTTTGGGATTTTATGTTTCAGGACACCCGCTCGCCAAGTATAAGGATGAGCTTAAATATTATTCCACGCACAACCTGGGAGCCCTGCCCAAAAGCAGCGGAGCGAAACTCAGAGTCGCGGGCATCATCGCAAATGTCCGGAGGCTCGTTTCAAAACAGAAGAAAGCCCCCTATGCCAGATTTAAACTGGAAGACCTTGAAGGCGAGCTGGACTGCGTGGTGTTCCCCAAAACATATGGATTGCCGGGGCTCTCGGAACAGATTGAGATGAACAAGATGGTGGTGGTTTCAGGACGCCTGAACGAATCGCAGATGGGGGACAGCCCCGCGAGCGAAATGATCGTGGAGGAAATTTTGCCGCTGGAGAAGGCGAGGGAATCTCTGGTGAAGAAGATGGTCATCCATGTGTCCACTGCGGGCCTGGAAGATCAGCTGATCGAACAGCTGAAAGGACTGCTCTCAAAAAATTCGGGCGGGTGCCCGGTCCAATTCATGCTGAACACCCCGTCGCACGGGTCCTTCGAAATTGATCCCAGCCTGAAAGTCCGGCTCACGCCTGAGCTGTTGGACGGCGTGAAAAACCTGGTGGGCGAAAACGCCTATCGCCTGGTTCCGAGAGCTTTAAATTAAATTTTCGAGGAAATCCGCGGACTGATCTTCGCGGGAATCGGGAGCGCCGTCCCTGCCGCCTGCAAGAGCGCGGTGAACGGCTTTGAGGAGAACTTCTTTCTTGACGGGTTTTTCGACGAGAGAGGAAGCATCGGAACGCACAGCGTCCGCCCACTTTTGGCCGGATTTCTTGCCAGAGACAAAAATGACCGGGAGGTCCATGTCCCATTCGCGCACTTCGTTTAAAAATTCTATGCCGTTCATTCCGGGCATCATGATGTCGGAGATGATCAGGTCCACGGTTTCATGCTCAAGCATTTCCAGGGCGGAGTCCGCGGTTCGGGATTCCAGGACCTCAAATTTCTCTTTCTTGAGGAGGGTTCGGAGGAGGGCCAGCATTCCCGCCTCGTCGTCAACGATGAGGATGCGTCTTTTTCTCGGCATTATTCGAAATATAACCCCCAAACAATTTTTTGTCAATCCCCCCAAATCCCTGAAAGGAAAACCCCAATGACCCCATCAACATTTCTCGTCCCTGAAGGAACTCCCCCCGCGCGCCTCGACCAATATCTGGTTGGAACCCTGGAGGGACATTCCCGAAACCAGATTCAAAAGTGGATCCGCTCGGGCCACATCCTCGTCAACGGAAAGGACACGGAACCCTCTCAAGAACTGCTGGGCGGTGAAGAGATCCATGTCACCATCCCCGCGGAACAGGTCTCCGTTGTCCCTGAAAAGATCAGCCTCGACGTCCTCTACGAAGACCGCTGGATCCTGGCCGTCAACAAGCCCGCAGGCATGGTCACGCATCCTGCCGCAAAAAATTATACCGGGACTCTCCTGAACGCGGCGGCGTATCACCTGAAGAAATTGAGCAAGGGGCCCCGTTTGCGGCCCGGGCTCGTTCATCGACTCGACAAAGAGACCTCCGGAATCCTGGTGCTGGCCAAGGACACGCAAAGCCTGAACATTTTATCGAAGCAGTTTGAACAGCGTGAAGTGGAGAAAGTTTATCGGGCGCTCGTGACCGGGAAACTGGAACAGAAGAAGGGCGAGATCGTGGGGTCCATCGGCAAAGATTTTGAGAAGATGCGGATGACGGTTTCTTCAGCCGGCCGATATGCCAGGACGGACTATAAAATTGTGAAATCCTTCAAGACAGAAACTTATGTCGAGGCCTATCCCAAAACCGGGCGCACGCACCAGATCCGTGTGCACTTCGCAAAGATCGGGCACCCTGTCGCGGGCGACCCCATTTATTCAGAAGATGCGTCCAAGTTCCCGAGGATGATGCTCCACGCCTATCGGCTCACCTTCACTCACCCCAAGACTAAAAAACGGATGACGCTGGAAGCGCCGCTCCCCAAAGATTTCTTGAAGGTGATGGTCGTCAGATCTTAAATAAATACAAAATCGTAAATTCTTTTTTGCCTTCCGCGTCTTTTTCCACGCCCACAAGCCCGCCTAAAAACTGAAAATTCATGGCCTGATTCTCCGTGCTCCGGATCAGGCTCCAGAGCGGCGCCACGCCCGTGGTTTTCGTGTGTTCCGTTTTGGATTCGACGGAAAAATAAGGCGGGATCACGCGGACTTCCGAAGTCTGGTCTTTGAAATTCCAAAATATGGGAAACAAAATTCTGGAATCATATTCCTGATGCTGGTGACGGAAATAAAGCGGAAAGGCATAGGCCAGGTCGTGCTTGGGGCTCTTCAAGTGCAGATAGAGAGGGAAGGTGAGGGTCATCTTCTCCTTCGTCTTGAAATCCTCTTTTCGGAAAACGGGCCCGGCGAGCATGGAAGAGCTCGCGGAATCCTTTGAACTCCAATAGCCAGGGAAGAAGATGGTTTGTCGGTCCTGGGCCGTGTCCGCGCTCCTGAAAAAAACAGGGAACACGATCTGCCTGGATTTCGTGTCGCTCTTGTCCGTCCAGACGGGCGGGAAAATTCTCGTCAAGCGGTCCTTGTTGCGGAATTTAAAATAGAGCGGCGCGAAAAAGCTGACGGATTTTTGTTCCTGAGGTTTTTGCGAATCGAAATATAACAGAAGCCAGGTCTTTTTGGATTTAACTTCCGTCCCGTCCTCCGTCATGAGCTTTGATTTATAAAAAACAGGAAGCACGAAATCCCTGCGGAACGTCTTGTTCTCTTTCCAATAATAGGGGAACAGGGCGCCCTGAACCGCCTTCTTGTTCGGGTCATCGCGGTCCGTCACTTCGTATTTCCAGAGCGGGAACGGGGCCGTCGGCAGTGAAAACCCTTTTGATTCCGGCGTGCGGTAATAGGAATAAACAGGGTCGAGGCGGTTCAGATATGTTTTGGGGGTGCGTTCCCAATAGCTGAGAAGGAAGATGCGGCCTCGGGAAACCTCTTCTTTTTTACTGTTGAGCCCTTTTTCAAAGCGTCCGAGGATGAAAGGGAGCCAGAGGTCGTGGCCGTGCTCGAGGTCGCGATAAAAATAAAAGGGAAGGACGCGGTGAGAGTTCGCGAGGAAATGTCTGGGGACATCGGGCGAATCGCTCTGAACGGGATCCGTTTTTGCAATCAATGGGAAAAATCCCTTTTCAACGATCTCTTCGCTGCGGAATTTATAAAACGGGATGAAGGTTTTCACGGACCAGGTTGGGCGGCGGAAATCCCAATAGACCGGCGGGAGGATGTTGTATTGCGTGCGGCCGCGGTGGTCCCACAAATAGATCCCGGCCACCCCCTGGGTTCCGCTGTCCGCGTTCAGGACATACATCCCCGGGAGATAAAGGCTGGTCCCGCCCGGGAAGCTGGAATGCCTGAAAAGCGGCAGGAGCGTGACCGCGTGACGGTCGGGCTTGTCCGTTTTCCAATAAAGAAAGAACAGGCCGCGCCAGGTGCGTTCGGGAGAAACCCGGGAGACGAAAGGAAAAACAACTTTGAGGACATCGTCGCCTTTCTGCCTGCGGAAATAAAAGGGAGCCACCATCGAGAATCGATAATCCTCATCCTGATGGAAGGCCAGGAGAGGCGGGAACACCGTCGTGCTTCCGCTGTGCGATCTGGAATGCCACGCGAGAGGGAAGAAGAAGAATTTTTTGTTCTCGGCGTCCGTGCGCCAGAAAAGGTTCGCGAAATATCCGCGGGTGCCGTCTGAATCTCCGTCCCAATAGGCGATGGGGGTCAGGAATTGTCTGCGGTCCGCGTCCCGTTTATATTTGAAGAGCGGAAACAGCGATGTGTTGAAATGCTCGCCGTCGTTTTCCTGCTCGACGTTATAAAACAGAAAGCGAAATTTCGTCCGTGCGAGCTCATCGCGGTATAAAAAGAACGGGAAGAACCCTTCGGTTTTTCCGCCCCAGGGCTCGTGCGAATAAAAGCTGAGCAGTCCGTGACCATAGACTTTTCCGTCGGGATCCGTGAATTTGCTGTAAAGCGGGCTCACGGTTTTTTCAAAGCCGTCAGCGGTTTTGGTGTGATAAACAAGCGGAAAGAAAATGTCCCAGGAAGATTTTTCTCTCGAGCTTCCCCAATAAAGCGGAAAGAACGAGCGCAGGCTCCAGGTTTTGGATCTCAGGCGGAACCACGGCACCGCCACCTGAATGTCGTTGATGCCGTCAGATTCTTTTTTGAAGAAACGCCAATAAAGAGGGAACCCCACTTCAAAAGCGCTCTCGTCGGTTTTGCGCCAGAGATAAGGCGGGACCAGGCCCTGGGAAACCTCGGTGTCTTTATAGATCCAGAAGAAGGGCGACACCACGGATTTTTGACGGTCGTCTTCGGTCTTATAATAGATCGGGAAAAGAAGCTGATGGGATTCAAGGGTTTTGTCGAAGGGTTTATAATCCCAAAAAAGCGGGACCACGAAACGGGAGCGCGCGGTGAGATTCGTCTTCTCAAAATAAGGCCCCCAGAGCGTTGTGCTCGAGTTTTTCGCCGTCGATCGATAATGGATCGGGAGCAGGACCCTCATGCTTTCATCGGGGCCTTTGGAACTGTAATAGAGCGGCGCGATCAGCTTGAAGGAATTCTCGGCGTCTTGCGATTGCCAATAGAGGAGGAACGCCATGAGGAACGTCCGGTCTGTCTGCGCGTCGTGCTCATACCAGAACACCGGAGGGATCCGGACGGCATCAGTCTCGAGTCCGGTTTTTCTGGCGTGAACCGTCTTAGAAAGAGAGAGAAACGCGATTAAAAAGAAAAGGGCGCGGCGTGAATTCGGAGTGTTCAATTGGGCGTGAAATCTTTGGGCCGTTTCCCTGAACCGAAATAATGAAGGATCGCGTCCGCCGTTCTCGCGGCCGCCTTTCCGTCGCCATAAGGGTTGACCGCGTTCGCCATTTTCGTATAGAGGCTGTCATTGGTGATGAGCTGGGAAATTTCTTTCACGACGCGCGCATAATCCGTCCCGATCACTTTGGCGGTGGAGGCCGCGACCGCTTCGGGCCGCTCGGTCACTTTGCGGAGCACGAGCACGGGTTTGCCGAGCGAAGGGGCTTCTTCCTGGAGCCCTCCTGAATCGGTCACGATGAAAGTGGCGCGTTCCATGAGGCAGGAAAAATCGAGATAATTCAGCGGCGGCAAAAGAAGGACGCGCGGGTGTTTGCCGAGGATGCGGTTCACGGGGTTCTGCACATTGGGGTTCAGGTGCACGGGATAAATGATCCGCACATTTTTATATTTGTCGGCCACAGATTTGAGAGCCCGGCACACATTCTCCATGGGTTTTCCAAAATTTTCCCGACGGTGGGCCGTGACAAGCACCACCTGGGAGTCCGGATCCAGCATGATTTTCCCGAAGAAAGCCCTCAGCTCTTTGTTCTCAAACACATGAGGCCGCATGACAGCCCACTTGAGCGCGTCGATCACGGTGTTGCCGGTGATATAGATATTTTTTTCCGAAATGTTTTCCGCGATTAAATTTTCTTTCCCGATCATCGTCGCCGCGAAATGGAGCGACGACAAATCGTCGGTGAGCCTGCGGTTGGCTTCTTCGGGAAACGGGTTGTTGTAATCATAGGAGCGGAGGCCCGCTTCCACGTGGCCCACAGGAATGCGCTGATAAAACGCGGCGAGCGCCGTGACAAAAGTGGTGGAAGTGTCCCCGTGAACCAGCACCATGTCCGGTTTAAAGCTTTTGAGGACAGGAGTTACTTTGCGCATGACCAGCTCCGTGATGTGTTCCAGAGATTGGGCGTCTTTCATGATGTTAAGATCATAATCCGGGACAATCCGGAAAATTTTGAGCACATCGTCCAGCATGGAACGGTGCTGGGCGGTGACACAAATTTTGACGGAGAACTGCTTCTTGCGGTTCTGCAGTTCGTGGACGAGAGGCGCCATTTTTATGGCTTCAGGGCGGGTTCCGAAAACAAACAATATTTTTTTCATTAAACTTTTCCTTTAAAGACGGTCAATAGGATGGAGAAGATGGAGAGGACGAGAGTCACGACATAAATTCCGAGGACGGTTTCGCGATGCGTCCAGCCGTGGCGCAGGAGCTGGTGGTGAAAATGGTTTTTGTCCGGCTGAAAAACCTGCTGGCCGCTCCGCAGGCGCCGGAGAATTGCCGAAGCGACGTCGAGGACGGGGAGCGCCACAACGACAATGGGGATGATGAGGGAAAAAAAAGCCGTGGTCTTGAGGGTTCCCACGACGGTGATGGAGGCCAGCATATATCCCAGGAAAAGCGCTCCGCCGTCCCCCATGAAAACTTTCGCCGGATGAAAATTGAACCAGAGGAAACTGCCCGCCGCCCCGCAGAGGGCCGCAGAAAGTACGCCGGCGAGCTTGAGCTGTTTGGAAAATAAAATCACATGGCTTTGGCCCTGCAATATGGCGATCACAAGGAAAGTGCCTGCCGCAATCGCGCAGATGCCTGCCGCCAAGCCGTCCAGGCCGTCCACGAGGTTGACCGTGTTCATGAACCCCGTGAGCCAAAGAATGGTCACGACCTGGCTCACGATGAGAGGGAAAACCACATAGCCGTTTTTCCAGGGCATGGCGATGCCGGAGAGGCGCACGCCATAATCCATCGCGATGTATGCCGCGATCATCTGGAGCAAAAATTTCACGGGCGCATTGATCCCGAACTTGTCGTCCCACATGCCCAGGCCCAAAACGAACGCGGAACCGAAAGTGATGCCGAGGAGCTGTTTTTTCAAAGAGAGGATCCCCACGAATTCAGGGCCGTTAAAAATTTCCTGTTTGAATGACAAAAGTTTGGCGAAACTGTCCGAAAAAAAATAGACTGTGCCGACGGCAAAAAAAAAGGAAAGGGCCAGGCCGAGCCCGCCCCAGCGCGGAACGGGAACGCCGTGGACTTTGCGTTCGTCCGGCATGTCGAGGACATTCGCTTTCCCGGCAAGCCATATCGAAAAAGGGACAAAGGCGAAACCTCCCGCCAAAGCCAGAACAAACGCCGTCGCATAAACGGTGAGCATATCCGAAAAGATTATATCTTTTCCTGGGATTTTATTCCTGGGAGGGAACGGACTTCTTTCTTGGACTCGGCAAATCGAACACGCCAAACAGACCTCGAACGACCCTAATCGTCCTGGAAACCCATGTGATGCGCGGACTATCTTTTTCCTTTTCGAACGGAGATGCAATAACAGTTTGAGTGGATTTGGAAATGCCGACATCTGCATGAGCATAAGAAGTGCCGCAACAGAAACAAAGAAGCATGACCAGCATGTAAAAATGACAGTTTGTTTTTTTCATATTTTACTCCGTCGGAAGTTCGTGGTTGCAGAAGCGGCAGACTTTGGCGGCGGTCTTGATGGTTTCGGCGCAATAGGGGCAAGTCTTTGTGGGCTCAACGGGAGCGGGTTTGGGAACGGCCCCCAGGTGGCGGGTCTGGGACGATTCAATGATTTCCTTGATGCGGATGGCGTCTGCTTTTTTGTGCCCGTGGCTGGAGATGGCGTCTGTCCCGCCGCTGGACTCGATCAGGATGTCGGACCAGAGGAGCCCTGTCTGGATGCGGACGGAGGCGATGTTTTTGATGTGGATGCTCATCTCATTGCGTGAAATCAGCCCCGGCTTTTTGCGGACGACGGACGAGTCCGACACCTCGATCAGGGTTGGAAAAAACAAATTGCCTTTGGTCCAGCGCGAAGCTTTGAAAGTTTCTGTGGGCATAGCGTTCAGGCAGGCCGTTCCAGGCGGGTGATGCGCGCTTCGTGATCGTTCAGACGGGCATCGTGCACAAGAGTTTTGCGGTCATAGGTTTCAATCCTGTGCGTAAAGCTGTCGATGGCGTTCAGGACATTTCCGATTTCTTCTTTCAAAGTCATTTTTATGATCATGGATTCCTTGACAACGTCCGACTGGGTCTTGATAATCGCCAGAGCCAATCTTTGCTCCATTGAGCGCATGTCAGCTCGGATCGAGGTGGTTTCGTTCACAAACACTGAATTGGTGACGAATGATTCTGATTTTTGCTTTTTCATAATTTATTCCATCCTATCATTTAGATTCGAGCCCCGCAAGATTGCGGTTTCTCATACCCTAGGATAGCAATCCGCCCAACGAAATCCATGAGCGAATTATGTCAATGTGTGTAGGAAAGTTTTCTACTGATTCTGAGAGTTTATTTAGTTAATTAGTTAAGTACGTCCCGTATCCCAGCAGACTTGAGCGTGGATCTGTCAAAAGTCGTTTAATATTGTTATACTCGGCATTAGAAATATTAATTATGCTAAATGAAAAAAAAATAAAATGCCTGTTACTCGATTATATCATGAAGAAGTATCAAACTCGTATAGTGGGCATTGAAATACCATTTCTCTCTGGAAAACGCTGGGCTGATGTTTTAATAATTACTAACAACGGGGAGATGATTGCTTTCGAAATTAAAAGTGATCTCGATTCATTAAAAAGGATGTCCAGACAGCTACAGGACTATACAAAAACATTTGATCAAGTCTATGTTATATTTTCAACTAAATTCAAAAAAAATAATTTAATTCGTGCATTACCAAAATCTATCGGATATGCTTTCATAAATAATAAAAAATTGGATTTTGATTTTATAAAACAAGCCTATTTGAAGCAACGATTATCAAAAGAAAATTTACTTTTTTTTCTTTGGAAAAAAGATCTTACAAAATACCAGACAAAAAAAACGGATACTGTCGCACTGCTGCGAAGGAGAATGAAAAAAAGTCAAAACCTAGCTATCATTCGAAAACTTGCCATAAATGCTCTAATTAGAAGATATAAAGACAGGTTCAAAATTTTCTTAAAAGAAAAATCAAAACGTGTTCAAGAAGATGATTTGGATTATCTTACAAAGACATTTTGGGGTACTTTTTAAGACGTAAAAATTGATGAGTTATATATAAATTTACTCTGACTGATATCCAATGTGAAGGGCTAAGTCCATTCGGATGGCCACTTGATGCAGCCTCGATTTCCTGGTCTCCCCAAACGCTAAATTTAGGTATCGCCTCATAGTGTTCATCATCTACCACATTTCGAGCAGCTTTGACATATCCCCCTTCCTCACGTCTATATCTATAATAGAAGAATGTGCTCTTTGAAAGGAAATCGACTCGAGGAACCCATCCACCCCACTTCGCTGGATCTCTCACGGGATGAATTGATCCAAAATCACCATGAAATATTTTATAATCTTTCCGTAATGACTCAATCATGCCAATCTCTGGAATGGAAAAACTACCTTGCACATCACCATATTTTGCCGGATTTTTTGGAAAGCTTGAAGCTACACAAACAGTAGCCTTTAAATCTTTTTTGGACAACAGTTTTAGTACGGGTAGAAATGGATTCTCATTGTCACTCGCAATATATCCTGCATCCAAAATAAGGATCAGTTTTGAAAGATCAAATACATTTTCTATCTGGTCTAAGTATGTTATGACATTGTCAGTCGGATCAACTCGAAAAGCTAGATAGTCTGAATTTTTTTTGAGATTATTTATTTGAATTTTAACATCTTCCACTTCTTCAGGATTGTAGTGAATTATCGGTATAATATTTATACCCTTATCGTGTATTTTATTGACAAGATCGACCCACAACTTATACCCTTTTGACGAATCTTCAAGCATTTCCTTAATGTGCTTATTTTGAAGTGAATCTTCAGTGGTTAAATCCAGAATAAATGGCCTGTTGACCATATTCGCCTGTATATTATTGATTCTTTTCCAAACATCGCCATCTTTATTATTTTTCGATCTTCGAGATTGTGTCAGCTCAAAAATGGGCAAGACATTATCTTGGACGCCTTCAGGGAGTTCCGCATATGCCCGCAGCTCCGCATCTGTTGTTTTTAAAATTGGGAAATAATTATATTCTGTCATTTAGTAATTTTTGATATACCCTAACTTATATGCTCTGTAACGAACTGCGGCCATTGAAACATCAAATTTCTGTGCGAGCTCAGAAATATCGCGCAACCCTCCATCCACCTGTTCTTTAAAAATTGTTTTTGGCATAAGCAACTCAGCAGCAAATTCATTTGCACGTTTTTCCCTAGGATTATTTTCTTCGCTACGCAACAAAATATGGTCGTCATGACGCCTATTTTCAATCTCATTTTTATCAAAAAGAAAATGAACAAACTCATGCGCCAACGTAAACCTTTGTCGTCGAACAGATTGATACTTATTTAATCCGATAAACCAATTTTTATGCCTTTTCTCAATGTACCCTGAGAGATCATAGCCCATCTCTTCACGAACAATTCTTATTCCGCATCTCTCAATAAAACTTTCAATATCAAATGGATACGTTTTAATACCCCATTTTTCGGCTTGTTGAAAAATATTACTGTGCTTCTGCTGAGTAATTTCTTCTAGCGTTTCAGGATATGAAAGCAGGAGTGTGGACTGCTTCTTAATTACAGCCATTTAATCAGGCTCCTTAGGAATAACCCTATCCGAATCTGTTTCAAGAACTTCAATTTTCTCTTCAATTTTTTGAATGCTATCTTTTATTCCTTGTATATCTTCCAAACTTTCAAGATCTTTCTTCACATCCTCAAGTTGATTATCTACCTCGGATTTAATCTTATTGTCCAACATGTCATGCACTGATTGTTTGGCAAAATAGTTATCAACTGCTTTTTCAGCTTCGTGCTCAGCTTCTTCACGCGATTTACTCCTCACATATATAAAGCCAATGATTCCGCTGATCCCTAAAATACCAATGAGCCAGGTGATAAGTGTACTGTAAAAAGCAATAGTGTCGTTATATAGGTCGCTTGCGGAAATAACAATCCCCTTTGATATAAGTTGATTTAGTGTTTTTATCTGAACATCACTTAAGGATATTTGAATATTGTCTTTAGGAAGATAAGCATTGAGATAGTGAAGTTTTGGGCAATATGAGCACCATGCCACAAAGCATAATGCTGCAAGAAAAAGTACTAGCAGAATGCCCAGCCCTTTTTGAATCCCTGATTTAAAGTTTTTCATCGGCAAATAGACCTAATCATAACTCAGTCTATAGTATTTTAATTGGCTAAATTTGTAAATAATCACCTCGTCCCAAACAACCGATCCCCCGCATCCCCCAACCCGGGCAGGATATAGCTGTGCGAGTTGAGTTTTTTGTCGAGGGCGGCGAGATAGATTTTTACGTCGGGATGGTGTTTGTGCATTTCTTTGACGCCTTCGGGGGCGGCGATCAGGGACATGAGGACCAGTTTTTTGACGCCATATTCTTTGAGGATGTTCACGGCTTTGACGGCGGAGTGGCCCGTGGCGAGCATGGGGTCGGCCAGGATCACGAAACGGTTGCCGATGTCGTCGGGGAGCTTTTCATAATATTGGACGGCCTGCAAACTTTTGGGGTCACGATAAAGGCCGATGTGGCCCACCTTGGCGAGAGGGGCCAGCTTCAAAACACCGTCCACCATGCCCAGGCCCGCGCGCAGAATGGCGACAACAGCGAGCTTCTTACCGGAGATGCGCTCTGCAACCGTTTTTTCGAGCGGGGTCTGGACCGTCACTTTCTCTGTGGGGAGGCCCCGCGTCACCTCAAAGGCCATGAGCGTGGAGATTTCGTCCAGGAGCTGGCGGAAATCTTTGTGGCTGGTGTTTTTGTCGCGAATATAGGACAGTTTGTGGCGGATCAGAGGATGATCGATCACATGGACTTGTCCTTGGCGCATAAAATTATTTGTGAGTGGCCAGAGGAAACTTCTTGCAGAAGGCCTTCACTTCGGCGGCGATTTTCACGAGAGCTTTTTCGTCTTTGTGGTTCTGGACGGCCTGGTCAATCCAGCCCGCAATCTTCACCATTTCTTTTTCCTTCATACCGCGAGTGGTGACAGCAGGAGTGCCGATGCGGATTCCGGAAGCGATGAAAGGTTTTTGAGGATCATAAGGAATCGTGTTTTTGTTGACGGTGATTCCGGCCTTGTCCAGCGCCTCTTCGGCCTCTTTGCCCGTGATGTGTTTGGGCTGAAGGTCCACCAAGAACATGTGAGAGTCTGTGCCGCCTGTGACAATGCGGAACCCTTTGCTTTCAAGCGCTTTGGCGAAAGCCTTGGCGTTTTTCATGACCTGGGTCTGATATTTTTTGAACGGGGGCTTCAAAGCTTCTCCGAAAGCAACCGCCTTGGCCGCGATCACATGCATCAAGGGGCCGCCCTGAATGCCGGGGAACACAATTTTGTCGAGCGCCTGGGCATATTGAGCCTTGCACATGATGACGCCGCCGCGAGGGCCGCGAAGGGTCTTGTGAGTGGTGGTGGTGACGAAATCAGCATAAGGCACGGGAGACGGATAAAGCCCCGCCGCGATCAAGCCGGCATAATGCGCGACATCCGTCATCATGATGGCCCCAACCTTGTCGCAGATCCCACGGAACCGTTTCCAGTCAAACACTCTGGCATAGGCAGAGGCGCCCACGCAGATGAGTTTGGGCTTGTGCTCAAGCGCCAGGCGTTCCGCCTCGTCATAATCCACAAGCTCGGTGTCTTTTCCGACGGTGAAGGGAACAACCTTATAAAACTTCCCGGAAAAATTCATCGGGTGCCCGTGGGTCAAGTGACCGCCGTGCGCAAGAGACAGGCCCATGATGGTGTCGCCATAATTGAGCACGGAAAGATAAACTCCCATGTTGGCTTGAGAGCCGGAATGGGGCTGGACATTGGCATGGTCACAGCCGAAAATTTTCTTGAGCCGCTCAATGGCGAGGTTCTCGGCCACATCCACATATTCGCATCCGCCATAATATCTTTTGCCCGGCAAACCCTCGGCATATTTGTTGGTGAGCACGGAACCCTGAGCTTCCAGGACAGCCGCGGAAACATAATTTTCTGAGGCGATCAGTTCCAGCTTCTCGATCTGCCTTTTGGTTTCCAGCTCGACGGATTTATAAACTTCTTTGTCTTGTTTCTTCAGGTTTGGAGTTTTCATGTTAGTCCTTTGGCGGATAATTCAGATATATTTTTTACGCCGAAATCGTTTTCCCCGGATGAAGATCTCTCAAAAAATCCTCACAAGGCATGCATAGAATCCCGTTACGTTTAAGCCGTTCTTTGCCGCGATAAAGAAAAATGGCTCGGGCTTCGGGATATTCTTCCAAAAAAACGCGCAAGGGCTTCAAATCCTCGTCTTTTACCTTGCCCGTATTTTTAACTTCAATGGCCCAGAACCCGTCTTCGCCATATACTACAAAATCAACTTCACTTCCAGAATGGGTTCGCCAGAAAAACAATTTTGATTTGTCTCCGCGATAGGCCGCCCAGGCGCGCAAATGCTGAGCCAAAAGCCCTTCCAAGCATTGTCCGTCAGTTTCCTGAGGCCGGTCCAAGGGCCCCTGCGGTCTCAGCGACCGAAAAACTCCGGCGTCGAAATAATAAAATTTTGGGTGCGTCACTATGGCTCGTTTCGCCCGCTTTGAAAAAGCCGGAATCCGAAACGACAGAAGCAAGTCTTCCAAAATCTCAACATACCCTTCAACCACCTTGCGCTGAACTTCGCAGTCCCTGGCAACGTTGCTGATGTTCAGAACAGAACCGTGAGAAAAACTAATGGCCTCCAGAAACCGCGAGAAGTTCCCGACATTTCTCACAAGCCCCTCCATCTGCACTTCCTCTTTCAAATAAAGCGCCGCATAGGCCTTGAGGATGTCGTCAGGATGCTCGGCGTTCAAAACCAAAGGGAGAAGCCCGGATTTCAAAGCTTCTTCCAGTTTAAACCCTTTTTCGAGCTCTGCCGCCATGAAAGGGTGGAGCGTTTTCATGAGGGCCCGGCCAGCGAGCAGATCCACGCCTGCGCGCTTGAGTTTTCGCGCGCTCGATCCCGTCATGACAAAACGCCATCCGCGTTTTTCCTCGATGAGCGCGTGAACGACGCTCAAGAGCGCGGGAACCTTTTGAACTTCATCGATGATAACCCATCCGGGGAGGGCTTGAGATTCAAGCAATTCCCGGACCCGCTCGGGGCGGGCGCTGTAAGCGCGAAATTGGTCCGGTTCCAGCAGATCGATCCGGAGGGCTCCTTTAAACTGAGCGCGAGCCCAGGTTGACTTGCCCGTTCCCCGGGGCCCGAACAGGAAAAAGCTCTGTTCCGGAGCCTTTAAAAATCTACTTACTGATTCCATTTTTCATGTATATTTGGCATAAGCAATGCCATTATTATAACAGATAAAGCCACACTGTTCAACATCAGACTGCCTAATGCTGACGCTATTTATCAGAAGCCGCAAAGTGGATTATTATAAAATTATGTTCGATATTCAGCGTTTATTTTCACATAGTCCAGAGAAAAATCGCAGGTGAAGGCGCGGGAAACGGCTTTGCCCTGGCCCAGGTTTATGGCGACAGGAACAATTTTCTTCTTTAAAATTTCGAGCGCTCTCTTTTCTGAGAATGCGAGGGCCTGGCCATTCTTGGCGACGGGCAAATCTCCGAAAGCAATGCTGATTTTCTCCGGCGCGATTTTTACGCCTGATCTGCCGATCGCGGCCATGATCCGGCCCCAGTTGGCGTCGTTTCCGAAGAACGCGGTCTTGACGAGGGGCGACGTCGCGACAGTTTCGGCTATTTTTTTGGCGTCCGAGGGAGTTTTCCCGCCCTCAACCGTGATCTCCACCGTCTTGGTGGCGCCTTCGCCGTCGGCGATCATGCGGCGCACGAGGCTGAGGGAAATTTGCTTGAGATGCTCTTCAAATTTTTTCAGGTCCGCCGGACTTGTCAGGTTGGCCCCTGAAGCTCCGTTGGCCAAAAGATAAACAGAATCGTTGGTGGAAGTGTCTCCGTCCACGCTCGCGCAGTTGAAACTTTCATCCGCCGCACTTTTCAAAATGCGCTTCAAAGCGGGGGCGGGCAAAAACGCGTCGGTCAAAATGACGGAAATCATGGTCGCCATGTTGGGGTGGATCATCCCTGCGCCCTTCACGCAGCCCCAGATGCGATAAACCCCTTTGGGCGAATGCACTTTCACCGACTCAAATTTGGGAACCGTGTCCGTGGTCATCATGGCTTTGACGGCCTGAAGCGGGTCATTTTGACCTTCAGAGATGGCGGAACAAAGGTCTTTCACGCCCGAAGCCATCTTGTCCATCGGCAAGTGCGCGCCGATCACGCCGGTGGAAGCCACCAACACATCGTTGGCATGAATGAGCATGTTCTGCGCGACGAGTTCCGCCGTCTTGACCGCGTCTTTGCGTCCCTGGTCCCCGGTGCAGGCATTTGCGCACCCGGAATTGATGATGACTGCCGCCGCCCGGCCCTTCTTGAGCCGTTCCTGTGAGAGAACAACAGGAGCCGCTTTCACCTGATTTTGGGTGAACACGCCCGCCGCCTGACAAGGCTCACAAGAGATAAAAATCGCCAGGTCCGGCTTGGTCTTCTTTTTGCCGATCCCGCAGTGAAGTCCCTGTGATTGAAAACCGAGAGGAAAATTCTTCATAAAATCAGATAAAAATTGTCGAAATGTTCTTTTTTATAAAAAAGAACATTCCGGCAATTTTTATTTTCGATCATCTTCTCCGCCGTCTTTTGTTGCGGCAGTTGGTGCATCGTTTGGGAGGGGTCAATCCCCGCATCTTGTAAAACTTCTGTTCCCCCGCTTCAAAAATGAAAGGTTTGCGGCATTCCGCGCAGGTGATTTTGAGGTCTTTCCCGTTTCCGTTGCCATTGCCGTTTCCGTTCTTGTGGCCCTGTCCTTCTTCCGTTTCTTTGCTGAACCAGCTCTTGATGATGGTGAGAATTCCCATGCTGTGTCTCCTTTATTTTCTTTTCCTTGCTTATATAAGCCCGGTCTCTTCCTTGAAGCCCAAAACCAGGTTCATGTTCTGCACGGCCTGGCTGGACGCTCCCTTGCCCAGATTGTCGGTCACGCCGACCGCAATGGCGGTCTCTCCTTTTGAGTCCAGCCCCACTCCGATCTGGCAGAAATTGGAATGCTGAACGCTCTTGAGTTCGGGATATTTGCCTTCTTCCAAAACCTGAACAAAGGTTTCGTCCTTGTAAAAATCGGCATAAACTTCTCTCAAATCTTTCGCGCTTATTTTCCTGGCGAGTTTCGCATAAACCGTCGATAAAATGCCCCGGTTCACGGGGAGCAAATGCGGCACAAAAACGACTTTCGCGCCCAGCTGATCTTCAATCTCCGGCAAATGCCTGTGGCCCGAAACGCCATAAGCCAAAAAATTCTCGTGGGTCTCGCAGAAAATATATCTTGCGTCCACTTTTTTCCCCGCGCCCGAAACGCCCGACTTGGCGTCGATCACGATGGAATTTTTCACCACAAGTTTATGTTTCACCAGAGGCGCCGCCGTCAGGATGGAAGTGGTGCTGTAACATCCGGGGTTGGCGATCAGTTTGGCTTTTTTTATTTTCTCTCTATAAAATTCCGGAAGACCATAAACCGCCTGGCTGAGAAGCTGGGGATGCGGATGCTGGACTTTATACCACTTCTCATAAAGTTTGGCGTCTTTCAGCCTGAAATCGGCGGAGAGATCAATGACTTTGACGCCCGCATCGAGATATTTTTTCGCGGTCGCGGCGGACTCGGCGTGCGGGAGACATAAAAAAACGAGGTCGCTGTCTTTGGCTATTTTTTCGGGGTTATTTTTCTCGAGCGTGAGGCTGATTTTGCCTAATAAATCCTGGTGAACGGCGGAAATTTTTTTGCCGCTTGAAGATTCGGAGGTGACATGGACAATCTTGACCCCAGGGTGAGGGATCAGATATCTTAAAAGTTCGCCCCCGGTGTATCCGGTGGCTCCAATGATCGAGACGGTTTTCATATCGGCTTGATTAAAACTGTGAACTCTCCCAAAATTTTTCCTGCTTCCAGCATCAGAGGCACCTCGGACAGTTTGCCCGAAATGAACTCTTCGAACTTCTTGGTCATCTCCCGGCCCACCAGACAATAAGCCTCGGCTCCAAAGACGCCCTGGGCGATCTGGAGCGTCTCAAGGACGCGGAACGGGGACTCGAAAAATATGACGGGCTTCCCGGGGGCTGCGGCTTCCGTAAGCTCTCGGATAATTTTACTTTTTTTTCGCGGCAAAAACCCCAAAAAAATGAATCCGTCTTCGCAGACCCCGGAAACGGAGGCCAGGGCCGCCCCGGCTGAAGGGCCCGGAATGGGAACGACATTGAACCCCGCCGAACGCGCTTCCTTCACGAGAAAGTTCCCCGGGTCCGAAAGCCCGGGAGTCCCGGCGTCTGACACCAGAGCGGCGGATTTCCCCTCGTCCAGAAGACGGAGGACGCGGGCCGTTTCCCGTTTTTCCTTGGGGCCGAAGATCGTAAGAAGCGGTTTTTTTATGCCGAAATGGTTGAGGAGCTGAAGCGTGCGGCGGGTGTCCTCGCAAAGGATCCAGTCGACCGCCTTCAAAGTGTCAACAGCCCGGAACGTCATGTCCGAGAGGTGGCCCAGAGGCGTGGCGACGACGAAAAGCGTTCCTCTCAACGAAGCGCCGCGCCCCGTTCCAGCACTTTTACGAACGCGTCAACCACCTTCGGGTCAAACTGGGTGCCGGACCCGCGTTTGAGCTCATCGATCGCGTCTTCCAGGTTCAATTTCTGGCGATAGGGCCGATCCGTGACCATGGCGGAATAAGCCGTGACGGCCATCACGATGCGGGCGCCCAAAGGAATTTCTTCGCCTTTGAGTCCCGCGGGATATCCTTTCCCGTCCCAGCGTTCCTGGTGATAAAGCACCATGGGCAATATGGGCGAGAGGAATTTGACCCTCGAGATCATCTGCTGGGCGATCTCGGGATGCTTTTTCATCTTTTCATATTCTTCCGGCGTCAATTTCCCCGGCTTCCTCAAAATGGTTTCGCCGATCCCGATTTTGCCGATGGCGTGGATCAAAGCGGCATATTCCACATATCGCACGATGGATTCCGGGAGCTTCATTTCCTGCGCGATCGCTCTGGCATGGTTTCGGTTCAGAGACGGGTCCGCGGTTGGGTGAACACCGGCTTCGAACTCTTTATATTCAAGCGAAGTCGCCATGCTCTCCACCATCTCAAGATAAAAAAGCTGAAGGTTGCTGTAAAGATCCAGGTTTTCGATCGCGATCGCCGAAAGGTTCGCCAAGACGGTGAGGAGCTCGATGTCGCGGTCATGGAACGCCCTGTGAGCGTCCGGGAAATCGGTGTTGATCACGCCGATCACGCGGCTTTTGATCTTGAGGGGAACCGAGACGAGAGATTTCAGACGGACTTCCAGTTCTTTTTTCCCCACGAACCGCGCGTCCGTGTCGATGTTGTCCACGACCACAGGTTTTCCCTGAGCCGCCGCCCGGCCCGCCACGCCGTCCCCGAATTTGAGGCGCATGGCCTGCTGGGGTTCGCTCAGGCCCTTTGAGGCCACGATTTCCAGCTCCGCGCCGTCCTTGTCCGCCATCATGAGGGACCCCGAAGGGCATTTCATGATCTGGCAGGCGGCGTCCAGGATCATTTTATAGAGAGATTTTTTGGATTCAGGATCGGGGTTGCCGGAGACGAACTCGTGGATGCCGGCCAGCAGTTCCGTGAAAACGCCCATGGAAGCGAACTGTTCCATGATCTGCCGGCGCTGATCTTCAAATTTCCTGGAAGTCTGGTCCTGGCCGGAACCCAAAGCGCGGTAATATCGGATGAATAATGCCCAGCTGGCAATGAGGAGAACGAGAAGAAAAATCCAAAGGACATGAACCATAGTTTTTTTGTGAAGCTAACGGGATTTTTTTATCGTATTAAATGAGAGACGCCCAGTCAAGGAAGAACGGCTTCAATGAGCAGGAGTTCTCCCGCCTTGATTCTGGCGTCAATCGCTTCCGAGCCGGGAACCGCCGTTTCTTCCGCCCGAATGCCGTCTGCGCCATAGACCGTCATGCGCCATTCCCTGGGCAGGTCCAGAGCGGGAAGCTTGAGAGAAAGATAGGTCTCTTCGAGAGCGAACGCCGCGGTGCGGAATTTGCCCGCGGAAACATAAGCCAGGGTCGGGGCCTTGAGAGCGCCGCCCGCGAGGCGCGAGAGAACATATCCCGCTTCCATCTTGAGCGGATATCCGTTCACAAGGAAATGGTTGCCGGACTGGAGTATGAGCGCAAGCGTCTGGGTGCCGACAAGCTCCGAGAGAGCGATGTTGCCTCCCGCGTGACGGATGGGCTCAGAGCGCAGAAAAGTCATCCCCGCGCCTTTGGGCAAGACGCCGCCGCCCCACTCAATTTTCCGCCCGCGCTCTTTCAAGAATGCCGGAATTTCGCTGATCCAGCCTTCTTCGGTGTCCGGGATATGGAAATGCTTTCGTATTTTTTTCCAGCGGCGGAGATTCCTGATTTCCCCCCAGGGGTGCAGGATCACGGGGACATAAACATGGCTCCGCTTGGAATCCATCAGGCGGAGGAGCGCGTCAAAAAACTTGAGGTTGTCCAGCCAGGCTTCCCGGCCCACGACATAATACAAATCCGCCTTGTCCATGAAAGTCTCGAAAGTCACGCGGATGTCAAAACCGTTGGCGGTGAGGGCGTTTGTGATGCCGCTGAACTGCTGGGGGATTGTGAACTTGAGATCCGCGGATGGACCCAGAACGAGGTTGGCGACGGGTTTCTTTTCAGCCGGGAGTTTGGAATCGGAAATTTCCAGAAGCTCCGTTCGAAGCTTTTCGCTGGAGGGGTCATCGGGCAAAAAATATCCCTTCGGATGATGTTGGACGGCTCGATAAAGAAGGAGGTTATGGTTTTCCGAGAGGGTCCAAAGGTCTTTGTCCAGAGCTCGGCCCAGGCTGAAAGCGATGTCGCCGAGAGCCACCGTCTCCGTCGTCTCCACCGTGATCCAGCGGTCCGGAGACCGCGTGAGGATCGGGTCCGTTCCGGCATAACCAAAAATATATTTCTCGAACGCGGGGCTCGTCACCTTGAGGTTCAGTTTCTTTTTGCGGTTGGCCGCGGCGACATAAACATGAGAAAGCGTTTCTTCCGAATGAGGCTGGAGAGTGACGCCCGTGAAAACATAGTTATTGGAAAATCCCGAAACGAGGTTCCCGAGTTCCTGAGACGACAGGTTCAGTCGGGGCAGGAGCAGGGGAGACAAGTCGAGATAAATTTGCTTGCCGAGATCCGCCGGGACATCGCTCAGGAAATCTTCACGCTGGATGAAAGGGCTTTTCGCGAGCGTCGGAGCATAACAAAAAAAGTTGCCGTCTTCGTCGATAATCTTGATGTTCATGCCCTGATAATCTTTGAGGTTTTGCTTCGCGGCCCGGCCGGGCTCTGTTTCGAGGATGAACTGGGGTGCGGGAGGTTCCGCTCCGAGAGGAACGGCGATTAAAGCGAGGAAAAGAAGCGGGAGATGCCTTTTAATTGGACCTGCGGAACACCGGGATGGAGACTCCGCCTTTCGCATCGTCCATCAGAAAATCGACGGAGGATGCCGTCCCGAACAATTTTCCGGCCACGATCAAGTGCGCCCAGGTCGGGGAACAGCCGCGGATTTGAACGGACTTGTCTTTATATGACGAAACGTCCCAGCCGTCCACTTTTTCGCGGACCTGGGCCGGAGAAGTTTTGGGAGGAAAAAGGTCGTTCAAATCAACGACGAGCGGATCAGACACTGAAAGAGTCTCCGCAGGAACAGCTCACGGTCGCGTTGGGATTTTTCACTTTAAACCCGGACTTCATGAGAGTGGTTTCATAATCCAGCTCGGAGCCGGCGATATAAAGGAGCGTGCGCGGGTCCACCGCGACCTTGACCCCGTGCTGTTCAAAAATTTTATCTTTGGCGTCGAGAGCTTCGGCGAACCCGAAATTATACGACAGTCCCGAACAGCCGCCCCCCACGACTTGAATGCGGAGCGCCGTGATGGGTTTGCCCTGCTTTTCAGCGATCTGCCTGACTTTGGTTGCGGCTTTTTCGGTGATTGAAAGTAACATTATTTTTTCCTCGGATGAAGCTCGGCTTCTTCGTGTTTCAAATTTTCCTGCAGGACTTTTTCCGCCATGGACGCTTGTCCCAAATTTTTCTTATAGTCCGCCACAGCGGCCTGGATGGCGTCATGCGCGAGAACGGAGCAATGCATCTTGATGGGCGGAAGCCCCCCGAGAGCGTCGGCCACTTCCTGATCCTTGATCGCAAGGGCATCTTTGATCGTTTTCCCCTTGATGAGCTCCGTGGCGACCGAACTTGTTGCGATGGCCGCCGTGCACCCGAAAGTTTTGAACTTCACCTCGGAGATCACTTCTTCAGCGCCCTTTTTGTCCACCTTGATATAGAGCCGGACAATGTCGCCGCACACAGGATGTCCCACAGTGCCCACCCCGCTCGCGTTCGGGATCTCTCCCGCGTTCCTGGGGTTGGTGAAATGATCGATGATGGTGGGGTTAAATTGCATGTTTATATTTTACCATAATACATGACTTTTTATTCGGGATTTCATCAATTTAGGAGATTATGCATGCCAGTAAAATGAGAGTTGACAAGAATGCATATAACTGTTATATTTTATATGCATTCTTAAAGGAGGTTCTTATGCGCACCACACTCGACTTGCCGCATGATCTGATTCGAAAAGCGCAGAGCGTTCTGCATGCCAGGAGCAAGACGGAGACCATCATCCTTGGGCTGAAAGAAGTCCTGAGACGGGACAAAATCGCGGGCCTCCTTGCGATGCGGGGCAAAATGAACCTGAAAATTGATCTCAAGCGTTCCAGGGAAAGGGCTTAAATCGTTCCATGTCGCTTGTTTTGGCGGACACCTCCGTCTGGATTGATTTCTTTAAATCCGGGCGTTCAGAGGAAGTTGAAAAATTGACCTCGCTTCTTGAAGAAGACCGCGTTTGCATCGTTCCAATCATCAAGGCGGAGATTTTGTCCGGTGCGCGAACCGAAAGCGAATTTGATGCCCTGAAAGAAAAACTTTCGGCCCTGCCTTCATTGAAAGAACCCGACAATATATGGGAAGACGCCGCCTGGGCCCGGTTTCGGCTGGCCAGGAAGGGCATTCAAACTGCTCTGATTGACCTATCCATTGCCATCACTGCAAGCCACAACCATTGCGGTTTGCTCACCCGAGACAACGAATTTCGTCAAATTTCCTCCGTTGTCCGTCTTCATCTGGTTTAATCCGACACCTCTTTAATAATCATGTTCCCAAAAAATAATATGGCAAAACGAATCAGCCTTTCTATTTTCGCGCTTATATTATCCTCCTCGTTTCTCTTCGCCGGAACCTTCACCGTCACCTTCCTCGACTGCGGGCAAGGAGACGCCATCGTCTTAAAAACGCCTCAGCACAAGACTTATCTGATCGACGCGGGGCCCAACGAAGAGGAGTTCGGAGGGACCTTTGACGCGGGAAAGAAAGTGGTGGCGCCTTATTTATACGCATCCAGGACTGAAGAGATCGAGGCCGTCCTCATCTCTCATCCCCATCTGGACCATTATGGCGGAGCGTTCGCCGTGATCCGATCTTTCTCCGTCAAAGAATTGGAGGACGCGGGGACAGCCACGACTTCGGCGACTTATGGAAGATTCCTGAAAGAAGCTGAGTTGCGGGGCATCAAACATCATGTCGTGAAAGCAGGCGACCGTTTGGACTGGGACCCGGAACTGAAAGTGGAGGTGCTTTGGCCTTCAAATGAAGCGCCGGCAGATATTCCTGAAAAACCCTCAGAGAAAAAAGCAAAAAGAAGAAAAGAGAACCTGAACGACCAATCCGTTGTTTTAAAAATCACCCACGGAAGCAACACGTTCTTGTTCCCGGGAGACGCGGAGAAAGGGCCGGAAGAAGTTTTGGTTCAGACCCTCGGGCATAACCTTCAGTCCAAGGTCCTGAAAGTTCCTCATCATGGGTCCAGAACTTCTTCGACGGAAGATTTCCTGGACGCGGTCAACCCTCAGCTCGCGGTCATCTCGTGCGGGCGGCGCAACAAATTCAAACACCCGCACTCGGAAACTCTGGACAAACTTGAATCGAGAAACGCGACGATTTATCGCACCGACCAGGACGGAACCGTGGAGATCACTTCTGACGGGAAAGAGCTGACTCTGAAGACAGTTGCTCCCAGGCCGGACCTCAAATAAATTTATTTTTTTTCGGGCGGGAGAAGTTCGAGGAGACGGGTTTCCTGCCGGTTGGAAGACTGGGTCACGAGGACCAGGCCTTTGCCGGGCGCGAAATATTGGGCCTTGAAGCTGTCTGGGCGGGCAAGTTCTCTTTCGATCAGTTTGAGGCAATTCGAGAATGTTCCGGCCCTGACCTCAACGGTTTCAGACAGAGATTCAATGTTATACTGCACGCGCTTGTTGTTGCGGAGCGTTTCCCATTTCCTGCCTTTTTCGGCGGGGACGCGCAGGATCACAGTGGCAAATCCGCCGGCTTTCTGCTTCTCCGTGATTTCTCCCGTTTTTTTCTGGAACTCGATTTCACTCTCGCTCACTTTCTGCTCCCCCGCAAGCACCTGCCGTTTCACTCTCATGATCGAAGGATCCTTTGCGTCCAGTTCCGAAACGTCCAGCGTCCGCGCGTTGGCGCCGCCGCTCATGGAATCCCCCAACATTTTTTGGCCGGCGGCAAACGGAAAATAATCCGGACAGTTGATGAGGGCGAGATCCGCGGCCTTCGCCCAGGGACTTTGGGGATACCATTCAATGACGTTGTTGAAATTTTTCCTCGCCTTGTCATAATCCACGATGACGGTGCGATAAATCTCGCCGATGCGGAAGAGCGCCAGAGGCGCTTTTTCCTCTTTGGAATGCATTTTCCAATAATCTTCATATTGAGAGATCGCGGTGGAAAAGCGCCCAAGCTTTTCTGAACGCTCGGCTTTGCTGAAATCGCCTTTGGAACTGCAGGCCATAATAAACACGGCCGTCGACAATAATCCCAAAACCATGCCGTACGGACGATTCATGAATCGCCCCTACATCCCATCAATTTCATAATGAACATCCTTTTTGGCTTTCGGCCTGCGATAAAATTTCGCGCTTGTTTTAACCTTGGTGAGAGGCTTGATCTTCCATTGGCGGCGGATTTTAATTTTCTTTTTTTTCTTCATGGAGAGCCTGGTCTTTCTGAAAAACATAAATATATCCGGCGAAAGCGCCGAGGGAATCCACGAAGACATCGAACGGCGTGCCGTCGCGGCCGAAAACGAAGGTCTGGTGCCACTCATCGCTTATGGCGTAAAGCAGGACCATAAAAAAGCAGAGATAAAAGTGGCCGGGCTTTGTTTTTTCGGATTCCCCCTGCACCGCGCGATAAACGCACCACATGAGGATTAAAAATTCCAGGAAATGCGCCGTTTTCCTCGCAAGGAAATGAAGGATCCCGATCAGATTTTCAAAGTCCGGAACTTTCCCCTTGTGGTTGGGAAGCGCGGAAAGATAAAAAATCAGACCGGCCCAGAGAAGGACCTTGGCCCAGCGGAAAAGGTGCCGAGCCGGCGCGGATTCAGGCAGAAAGATATTTGTGGGTGAGAACTTTTCCAAGCTCGACTCCCGGCTGGTCATAAGCGTTGATGTCGAAAAATTCTCCGCTGTATGCGGTGGCGAGTTCAAAGAGGAAAAGAAGTTCTCCGACAGACCTGGCGTTCACCTCGGGAACCGACACCGTGAGGTTGGGGCGGCCTTCGTTGGCGAGGGCGTCCCGGGTGGCGTTCTCTTCGGCCTTGAGCAGTTGTCCCAGATTTTTTCCGCCGAGCGGATGCTTGTCATAAGACGGAATTTTGAGCTCCGTCCCGAATTTGTCGACGGAAAGGAAAGTGATCACCTTGTCGTGCGGGCCTTCGATATAAAGCTGAACCTGGGAATGCTGGTCGGTGGCGCCCAGGGCTTTGACGGGCGTGGGGCCCACGAAAACGGTTTTGCCTTTGCGGTCCGTTTTCTTGCCGAGCGATTCAGCCCAAAGCTGGCGGAACCAGTCCGCGATGTCTTTGAGCTCATTGGAATAGGGCATCATCACATGGACGTTGCGGCCTTTTTTATAAAAAAGCGTGTGCGCCCAGGCATAAAGAGCCGCGGGATTTTTGGAGATATTGCTGTTGGCGCAGCGCTCTCTCATGGCTTTGGCTCCGGCCAGAAGAGAAACGATGTCGATGCCGGCAGCTGCCGCCGAGAGCAGGCCCACCGGAGTGAGCACGGAGAAACGGCCTCCGACATTGGGCGGGATGTTCAAAGTCAAAATGCCTTCCTTCCGGCCTTTTTCTCTCAGATATCCCTTCTCCGGGTCCGTCGTGAAAATGACGTGATCGTTCGCCTTCGCTTTGCCGACTTTCTTTTCCAGGGCGTTTCTCAAAATGAAATAATTCGCGAGACATTCGGCGGTGGTTCCGGATTTGGAGACCACGTTGAAAAGCGTTTTGCTCATGTCCAGAGTGTTCAGAAGTCCCCCGATGAGCGTGGGGTCCACATTGTCGGGCACAAAAATTTTGAGCCAGCCTTTTCTCTGAGACGCAGACATCAGGTTCCAGGTCCAGGGCCGGAGCGCGGTCTGGAGAGCGATGTTGCCCAGGGCGGACCCGCCGATGCCGATCACGACGAAGTTTTCATATTTGCCGCGCCACTTTCCTGCGATCGCCGCAATTTTTTTTGCTTCGCTTATGTTGTCGGGCAGATCAAAAAATCCGATTTCGTGCCTGCGGCGCTGTTCGTCGAGAGAAAGGTTCGCGGCCTTGAGCGCTTTTCCCGCCGATTGAATGTCCGCGGGAGAAAGGCCGAACGCGCCGACATTGGATTTGAGACAGTTCTGGATGGAAATTTCAGTCATGGGATTTTCCTCGGTTGATGGATTAATTCGTTGCGGGAATCTTTTGAGCCTTGACTCGGACCTGAGCTAAAATTTTGGCTTTGCGCGCGTCATCGGTCTTCGGCCATTTGTATCCGTCCGGCTTGTCGAGAGGAATCACAAGTTCCTGCCCGCGGACAAGGTGATCAAAATCCTGAAGGGTGTTTTCATTGGCTTTCCAGATGTCATACCACCGGTGGCCCTTGCCGAAATGTTCCGGCATCTTGGCGATCTTCCAGAGAGTTTCCCCGCCCTTTACGACATAAACCACAGGCTTGGACGGATCGGAACTCACTTTGGTTTGGACAGGCGCTGACGCGGCAGGAGCGGAAGGCGCGGCCGTTTGAGGCGCCGCGGGCATTGAAGCCGTTTCCGGCGCGGGGACGGCATCCATAACCGGTTTTATTTCAGCGGGTTTCTCGTGCAAAAAATAGGCGGCATAGACCCCGATGCCGGCGAGCAGGAAAAAGAGGAGAAGGTGAAGTTTTGTGATTCTCACGATTTATTTGTTTCCGTCAATTTCATTCCGATGCGAATGGCTTCCGCGATCGCGCGAAACAGGATTGAGACCATATACAGCAACAGCGCCAGGAGAAGCGAACCGAAAACGGCGAACAGAAAGTTTTCCTTTATAAAGCTTACAAAAAGTACCCCCGTCGTCACAACCCCGACCGTGGCGGAAAGCCAGGACAAATATTGAAACGCGTCCGAAACTCTCTCGAGCCCGCGATAAGGCGTGACGCGGATCTGGCCGCTGGACGCCGCTACCTGAAGCGCGTTCCCGCAGGAAGCGCAATACCACGCCGAAAGCTCATTTTCAGCCGAGCAGTGGTCGCAGATTTTTTTGATCCCCGCCGCGATTTTGCGCCGCCTGAAGATATAAAATTTTTCCGCGATCCCGATGAAAAACCAGACATGGATCCCCACAATCCCGCCGCTCACCAGCTCAATGAGGCGCCCGACGGACCAGGACATCGACTGAAGCGAACTGACGCTCATGAAGATCGCGCCGTAAATTTGAGAGCCCACGCCGCCGCCGAGCGCGCCGCCCGCCGCGCCCCCCAAAATCCCCATGGAAATTTTTCGTTTGGTGCCTTCCAGCAATCCGCTTGTGAGTCCGATCAATCCCGAAGCGATCGCCCAGGAACCCGCCATCGAAAAGGAATAGGCATATTTACTGCCGGCGAAAAGACTTTCAAAGGCCGGATAACTGACGCCGCCCAAAAATCCGCCCACCGCCCCAAGGAATCCTCCGAGAAAACATTTATAGGCGGACCCTTCGATCATTCCTCCGACGGTGCCCACGAAAGCGCCCGCGATCGCAGTCGCCCCGGGGACTTTGCCTGGGAAAAAATCGAGGATCGCCGAAAATTCAGGAGTTCCGGTGGCGGTGAAATAAACCGTCCTTGAAATGGCGGTTGCCAAAATCCAGCCCACGCCGCCCGCCAAAAATCCGCCGAGCGACCTGCGCGCGATCCAGCCCAAGTTCAGAATGACCTGGGCGAGTTCAAGGCTCCTCGGCGTGATCGAAATGCCGCAGCGCGTGCAGTGTTTGCCCGCGTCTTTGAGGGGTTGGCCGCAACTTGGGCAAGGACTCATCTTGTAAATAGGCGGTACATTTGGGAGCCCAGATTTGATGCGATTTCTAGGCGCGAAGAGCGATGCGTGCCAGAGGCACGTGAGCGATGAGCAACGACGAAAGCGCGCAAAGATGGGCACCCCGGAAACAAGAAGAGCGGCACGCTTATGGGCTGCAACTGCGTCACTCGTCCTCGACGTACCTCAATGGGTACGCCTTCGTCCTCGTTCCTTGTTTCGCTCCAAAATCGTGCCGCCAAATGTACCGCCTATTTACAAGATGAGTCCTACACTATTTTTTCTTGACTCGCGCCAGAATTTCTATGAGGCTGGAAACGGTGTGGAGGGTTTCGTGATAAATGTCCTCTTCGGACCTGTCGTTGAAAATGGCTTTGTTCATGCGGGAAGAGGCCTGGTCAAAAATGCGGCGAAAATCTTTCACGGCCTTCTGGGAATCTTCATATTTGGAACGGTTTTCGAGGACTTTTTTTTCAACGTCCTTTAATACGGCAGTTAAATCCTGCAATCCGTTGGCTGTATTTAGATTCGACATCAAAACTCAATATATCAAAATCCCGTCTCATAGATCAAATTTTTTTGACGGTTTGAGACGAAACCCAGCCCTTGAGCCCTTCCTTCGGGACAGCCACCTGGACCCAGTCTTTCGAAAAAGTTTCCTCCATTAAAAACACCCTCCGGCCTTCAGGAACCGTGAACCCGACGGAAAATTGCGCCCCCGGTCCGGATCGGACTTCCGCTTTCTGTCCCGTGACGACGGCCATGCAGTTCCATTCTTCTTCATACAACCTGCCGGCCATAAAAATTCCTGAAACAAATAAAATAAAGATCAAAGAAACGCTCACGGCATTTTTCAGACTTATTTTTTTGAAAAGCATAAACGAGAAACACAGGCCTGCCGACCACAGAGAGAGAATCCAAGCAATCGAAAAAACATTGATGCTGAAAAAATGAGTCAAAATATAAATCCACCGGACAGGAGCAATGTCCGAGAAAAACGGATCTCCAGCGCGGACGGAAGCAAACTGAAGATTATATCGCACATCGGAATCGGTCAAGCCCATGCGGAACGCCCGGGCCCAATGGAGAATCGCTTCGCCATGAGCGCCCTGCTTGAAATAAGCGTTGCCCAAATTGTATTCCGTAACCGGATTTTCGCCGACCACTGCCAAATATTGCCCATATTGCTCAACGGCTTCTGAATATTTTCCCTCCTGATAAAACTGGTTTCCCAATGAAAATGGGTCCTGGGTCTCCTGAACGAACGCGAGCGCGCTGCCGAGGAGGATGCACGCGAAAAGCGGGAGAGATTTTTCTATTTTTTTGAGGAGATTTTTGACGCGCTCCGAGAGTTCTGACTGCCCGGACTTTTCAAAGTGGGACGGCGCGTAATGGAGGAGGTCCAGATCGTTCCAGAGCGCTTTGGCTTGAGAAACCGTTTCGGCGTCCAATTTGGATTTGGCCAAAAAGTCTTCCGCCTGTTTTTGCGTGAGGCCCTGCGGAGGAACCAGCATCTTGTCGGCAAAAAATCCCTGCATGGCGTCCATGGGCCGGTCCCGCTTCAGTTCCGCCAATGCGTTTTGAAGGGCCCGAGATTTCCTGCGTTTCTCCGGATTGAGCGCGGAGAGAATGTTTCTGAGGCGATAGATTAAAGCGGCGCACAAAATTGCAACGGAAAAAATGTTGAGCGCAAGGAAATATTTGCTTTTATGGATCCACGTGAAAGGTTTTTTGGAATTATTTTTCAGTTTAATAAAGCGGATTTCTTCCTGAAGCATCTGGATGTCGGGCGATTTATAGTTGCCGACATATTTCGGCGCGTCGCTCGGGCTCCCCGGACTCACGTCAACGGAGATCGGAGCTGATTTCAAAGTTTTATACTTCTTTTCAGCCAGGCTGAAATATGTGAAAGTGACGGAAGGCAAAGTCTGTTTGCCGGATGACTGAGGGATGAGGACGATTTTATAGACCTTGGAACCCTGAACTTTTTCGTTTGCCTTCTCGATGTTCAAGGAACTGGCTGTGTCGAATTTGCGGAACCCGGGGAAATCCGGAAAAACGGGATCGCCCAGGGACTTGACGTTGCCTTCTCCGGAAACGGTGACCGTCATCGTGATCGCCTCCCCCACGGCGGACTTGGGTTTGTCCAGGCTCGCCGCCAGATTGAAGGCCCCGACGCCGCCGGAAAATCCCGCGGGTTTCCCGTCAGAAGGGAGCGGCATCACATCCAGTTCGACCGGATCCGTTTTCAAAACATACTCTCTCGCGCCGCCGCCGAAAAACATGCCGAAGACATCGTCCTGGCTCGCCTGGCTGACGTCCTGAACCGCGATATTGATCTGCGCTGGAGGGATCAGAATCTTCCCTGTTTTAGCCGGAAAGAGAGCGGTCTGGATTTCCAGGACGCGGTAACCGACGCCGTTCACTGTTTCCGTAAAATTCTTCGGAGGCAGGTCTTCCGCGATAAACCCTTTAAACTCAGGCGGCTGATATTGCGGGTTGGCGAGAAGGTTCACTCTGAAATAAAACTTAAATCGCAATATCACCTGCTCGTTGAGAAAGACCTTTGAACGGCTGGCCAAAAGCTTCACGAAGGCCCCGGGGGCGTTCGTCCTCCCGGCCGGTTTTGAGGATTGCGGCGGCGAGGATCCGGCGGGGACCACTTCAATCTCAAGGGGCTGGCTTTGCGCCGTTTTTCCGTCCACCGTCACAGAAAACGCGCCGATCGTGAACTTGCCGGTGCTTTTCGGCATGAGGTTATAGTTATAGACAATGGAGGACGACATCTTGCCGTTGATGAAGGAAATGTTTTGGGATCTTCCGGACGAGTAAACATTGAAAGCCGAGAGGTCCGGCATTTGGGGTTGCGGAACATTTCCGCTCCCTTCGACCGACACATTCAGCCGGATGTTGTCGTTCAAATCAATTTTATTTTTGTCCGCCGAAACGGAAATGACGACATCGGCATGAAGCGCGGAGCATAAACCCGCGAACAGGGCGGCCGAAACCAATATCTGCTTTATTTTTATCACCAGTCTTCGTCGTCCTCTTTTTTCTTTCCGTTGGGCTTCGGCTTAAACTTGGGCTTGTTCTGATCTTCGTCGGAGGCGCCCTTGAGCATGCGTTTGGCGTTTTCCTTCTTTTCGCCTTCCTGAGCCTTCTGCTCTTTGCTTTTGTCCTGCCCCTTTTTGTCCTGCTGTTTCTGATCTTTATTCTGCGGCGGCGGATTTTTCATGAAGCGGAGCGCGAGTTTCAAATTTTCCTTGGCGTCCTCGTCGCGCGGATTCACCCTGAGACTTTCCTGATACGACTTCACCGCCTCCGCATATTTCCCGCTCTGCAAATGAACGTTCCCAAGATTATACAACGATCTCGCGCGCATTTTGGGGTCGCGGCTCATGGAGCTCTTTTGAAGTTCTTCCGCGGATTGATCCCAGGCTTTCAGGCGATATTGCGCCGTTCCCTTATTAAACGAAGCCCGGGGATCGTCAGGCCGGACCGCGGCCGCCGCTTCATATTCCTGCAGAGCCTGTTCATATTTGTTGACGTGATACAGTTTATTTCCCTCGGCAATTTTTGATCGGAACGAATCGGCATATGATTTTCCGCTCAACCCAAACGCCAGCAGCAAGTATAAAACCGCCGTCCTTCTCCATAATATTTTCTGCCCAAACGCGTCCAATGTTTCTCCCAAAAGAAAAAGGAATATGGAAAGAGCCAGGACCCATTGATATCGGTCGCTATAAGAATCTTCCTTTCTCGTGAGAGGGCTGTTGGCGGATTCGTCCAGTTTCGCGGAAACCATGTCGATCGCTTCTCCGGATTGTTCCGCCCGAAAATAGGCCCCGCCCGTGGTTTGCGCCGCATCCAGCAAAAATTTCTCGCCCAGCTTGCTCATCACGATTTCTCCCTTCGCGTTTTTCTTGAACCCCGTGACACTTCCTGATGCATCTTTGATGGGAATGGGTTCCCCTTCGGGTTTTCCGATGCCGATGGCAAAAATTCTCACCCCCGCGCTTTCGGCTTCTTTTACGGCTCCTTCAGGATCGCTTTTATGGTCTTCACCGTCGGTCAAAAGCACGATCGCGCGGGACCCTGTTTCAGGCATCTTCGACAGAGCCAAACGAATCGCGGACCCGATGTGGGTTCCGGGGACTGGGATCATCTGAGGATCTATACTCCTTAAAAATTGTCGAACGGCGAAGAGATCAAAAGTCAGAGGGCAAAAGACGAAAGGTTCCCCTGCGAAAGCAATGATGCCCACGCGGTTGCCGTGCATTTTTTCTAAAAGCCCTCCCAAAAGTATCTTGGAATTTTCCAGACGGTTCGGCTTGAGATCTTCCGCGAGCATGGAGGCGGAACAGTCAAAGAGGATATACACCGTGCTCCCGCTCACTTTCACCGTTTTCATTTCCTGACCGATGCGCGGGCCCGTGACCGCAAGGACGAGGAAAAACAAGGCAAGAACTCTGCACAGGCCTTTCCAGAAACTGAAACTCCTCCACCTGGAAAACGGAAAAACCTTTTCTATGGCATGCGTCGAAAACCATTCCTGAATTCTGGCTTTCTGAAAACGCCTCAACAGATAGGCCCCCGCGGCAAGAATGAAGAATAAGGCAAACCAACCGAAGTGAGCAGGATGAGCGAAGTTCACGGGGCGGTCCTCCAGACGAAAACGTTCAGTCCCATCGACACCCCAAAGAGAATCAGTGCAATAATTACAAAAGGCAGATAGCGGTCTTCGACCCGCGTCATTTCAAGCGTCTCCACCTTGGTTTTCTCGAGGCGGTCAATTTCCGTATAAATTTCCTTTAATTTCTTCTCGGAAGTCACTCTAAAATATTTTGCGTGAGTTTGAGCCGCAACAGAAGACAGAGTGGATTCGTCCAAATCTTCCACCCGTGTACCATACCGAACCCCCCATTCCGGCAAGTCCGGCAGAATCCCTCCGCCCGGAACGGCGCAACCGATCGTGTATATTTTGATGCCGAGATCATTCGCCGCTTGCGCCGCTGTCAGGGGATCAATGCTCCCCGCGTTGCTCCGTCCGTCGGTGAGGAGGATGATGATTTTGCTTTTGGCTTCGCTGTCTGCCAGGCGGCTGGAAGCCAGAGCAATTGCGGTCCCCACGGCGGTCCCGTTGGTTTGCGTCGCGTTCAGCTCGATCGATTGAATGAAATCCGTCAAACTCTCATGGTCCAATGTCAGGGGACACTGCAGGAGCGCGGAGCCCCCAAAGACTACAAGACCCATCCTGTCCGCAGGCCTTTTCTTTATGAAATCAACCGCCGATTTCTTGGCCGCTTCAAGACGGTTGTCCGGATCAAAATCCATCGCCGCCATGCTGATGGAAGTGTCCAGGCAAAGCAGGATGTCGACGACAGGCTTGGGCGGCTCAGCGGATTTGTTGATGCTTTGCGGACGGGCAAGAGCGATGATCATAAACACGACGCTCGCCGCTTTCAGCGCCTCCATAACATAATCTTCGTTCAGCGACTCTTTCATCCAGCCCTGCAGGAGATTGAGATCAGAAAATGGGATCGCGACTTTCCCGGACTTAAGGCGATAATACCGCCAAGCAAAGAGCGCCGCGGCAGGAATCAAAACAAGAAACCAGAGAGGATTGGCGAAAATCATGATTTCGTGTCCTCAACAAATTGTCTGGCGCGCACCCAATCCGCTTCAAGGTCTTTTTCCGACGGCAAAAACTTGGCGAACTTGACGAGGTCGCAGGACGACAAAATGTCCCTTGCGCTCATGCAGAATTTCATCTCGATCCCGCGATGTTTCATATCGTAAAAAATTTCCGCCGTGGTTTTTTCAATTGCGTCCATGCCATATCGGGCGCCCAAATAGTCCCTCAGGATCAATGAAATTTCTGAATAAAAAACCTTGCTGTCGGGATTCTTTCGATATGTTTCCATGGCGGCATTCAATTTTTCCAGGGCCGTTTCGTGTGACGGCCGGGGCGGCTCTTTGGGAGGTTCCGACACAACAGAACCCTCTTTTTTATTTTTACGATAAAACCAATAGGCGGCGGCAACTGCGCCTGCGGCCAAAATGATCAAGGCCGGAACCCACGGGCTCATGCCGGCGGAGACGGGGCCTTTAATATCTCTCGGCTGAACCTGGATCTGTCCGCTTTCATAAGGATTGACCACGGACATTTTCACGGGCGGCGACAAAAATTCGAGTTTTTGATTATCAAGTTTGTATTCGATTTTAAGAGACGGAAATTCAAGGGCTCCCAGAGCCAGAGGCATGACATCGAAATTAACGGTGGTTTCATATCCGCCCTGAGGAGAAGCGGCGCTCTTGGTCGCGGCGGATTTCAGGATTTGAGCATTGTCGAGAGTGGGCGCTGTGAAACTGCTGATCTCAATCGGTGACTTGGAATAGGCGCTTACTTGAACGCGCACGGACCCCGCGACCGCCACCGTCGTGGAGGGCAGGACCGCTGTCTGTGCTGATATCGCGATTGAATTTTCCTGGCTCATCGAAACCGTTTCGCCCTCGTCCTAAAAAACGACAAAAATTGTTTCGCGTAAGGTTCTCCTGCCAAAACCTCAATCACATCCACCTTCGCTCGGTTGATCGATTTTTTCCATTGGTCGAAATGCTCCGCCACCTTGAAATGAATCTTTTTTATGTCTGCGCCGCTCACCTTCAAGGTCTGCATTTGACCCGTTTCCTGATCCCTCAGCCGATATCGTCCGGGAGCAGGAATCTGGTTTTCCAGAGCGTCGGAGACGCGCACGGCAATGACATCGTTTTTGCGCGCCAGAATTTTCAGAGGCGCCTGATAATCTTTTTCGGTGAGAAAATCCGAGATCAAAAAACACACGGACCGCCGCTTCAAAACGCGCGCGGCGAATTCCAGGCCCGATGACAGGTCCGTCCCTTTGCCTTCGGGTTTGAAGGTGAGAATTTCGCGGACGAGACGCAAAATTGTGCCGCTCCCTTTCCTTGGAGGCACATATTTTTCAACTTTATCGGTGAAGATGAGGAGGCCCACTTTGTCGTTGTTGCGGATGGCCGAGAGAGCGAGGAGCGCGGCGAGTTCCGCGGCTGTTTCGGATTTGAGAGAGCGTTTGCTCCCAAAAAATAGGCTCCGGCTCGCGTCCACCATCACCATGACGGTGAGTTCCCGCTCTTCCAAAAATTCTTTCGTGAATATGCTGCCCGCGCGCGCCGTCACATTCCAGTCGATCAGTTTGGGATCGTCCCCCGGCTGATATTCGCGAACCTGGGCAAACTCCATGCCCATGCCCTTGAACACGCTGGAATATTGGCCCATGAAAATGTCGTTCACCAGTTTCCGCGTGCGGATTTCTATGGCGCGGACCTGTTTGAAGACTTCAGAAGGAATGGTTTGCGCGGAACTCATCGCAAGAAAATATTACGGAACTTCGACGGTGTTAAAAAGCGTCTTCAGGATGTCGTCGGAATTTTTCTCCTCGGCTTCGGCTTCATACGACAAGATGACGCGGTGCCTCAAGATGTCCGGGCCGATCGCCTTCACATCTTCCGGCGTCACATATCCCCGGCCCTGCAGAAACGCATAAGCCCTGGCGCCCTTGGCGAGGAAAATGGTGGCTCTTGGAGAGGCACCATAACTGATCAGTTTTTTCAGTTCCGGCAGTTTAAATTCTTCGGGATTCCGGGTCGCCGCGACCAAATCCAAAATATAATTTCTGATTTTATCGTCCATATAAATTTCTTTTATGAACCCGCGCGCTTTCAGAAGATCATCAGGAGAAATAATCGCTTTCACCTGGGGCATTTCTTTGGAGGTCATGCGGTCCAAAATTGCGGACTCTTCCTTTTTCGTCGGATAAGTCACCTTGAGCTTCAGCATAAAGCGGTCCACCTGCGCTTCAGGCAGAGGATAGGTCCCTTCCTGCTCGATCGGGTTTTGGGTGGCCAGAACGAGGAAAAGTTCCGGCAGCTGATAGGAAGTTTCGCCGATGGTCACCTGCTTTTCCTGCATGGCTTCAAGGAGCGCAGACTGCACCTTGGCCGGAGCGCGGTTGATTTCGTCCGCGAGCAGAAGCTGAGTAAAAATGGGGCCCTTTCTGACGGCAAATTCCTGATTTTTGGGGCTAAAAACCATGGTCCCGATCAAGTCGGCGGGCAGGAGGTCAGGCGTGAACTGGATGCGCTTAAATTGAGTGTGGATACAGCCGGCGAGAGTCTTGATGGTGAGGGTTTTGGCCAAGCCCGGCACGCCTTCGAGCAGGATGTGTCCATCGGAAAAGAGGCCCACAAGGATGCGGTCGATCAGTTCGTCCTGGCCCACGATGACTTTCGCGATTTCCGCTTTCAAAGCCTGAACGAAAACGCTTTCTTTCTGTATCTTCTCGTGAATGAGTTTAATGTCGCTGTCCATACTTTCTCCTTTCAATATTTTTCAGCGGACCGGAAATGCCAGGCCAGCCACTCTGTGAAACGCGGCGCAAAAAAATGCAGCCAGTGAAGCACTCGCGTGGACCAGGGAACAAAAACTTCAGCTTTGCCCTTTTCCGCCGCATTCAAAATGGCCCGGGCAACCCGTTCCGGAGTGATGGGCAAAATATTCTTGCCCCTTTTCCTGGCCTCATCAAGGATCGTCTGATTCAGGGGCGTTTCCGTCGTCCCGGGATTGACGGTCGACACGATGATGCCTTTAGACGCCACTTCCTGCCGAAAAGTTTCAGAAAATCCCGTGAAAGCAAACTTGCTCGCGCAATAATATCCGATGTTGGGGAACCCGATGCGGCCCGCAATCGAGGAGATGTTGACGATGGTTCCGGACTTCTGTTTTTCCATCGCGGGCAAGACCGCATTCGCGCAGGCCACAGCTCCAAAGAAATTCACTTCCATCACCCGGCGAAGATCTTCGTCCGTTGATTGAACAATGGGCTTATAGATGAGGATTCCGGCGTTGTTGATTAATATGTCAATGCGCCCGAAAGCGTCGAGCGTGCGCTGAACCATATTCAAAACGGAATTTTTATCCGTGACATCCGTCGGAACTGCAATGGAATTGGGCAATTCCTGTGCCAGTTTCTCAAGCTTGTCTTTGGACCTGGCCGCCAGCACGACGCGCGCTCCCCGTTCACTCAGGAGCCGGGCCGTGCAAAGGCCGATCCCGCTGGAAGCCCCCGTCACGATCGCGACTTTATCTTTAAAAAAATCAGGCATCAGATGTGGCTCGAGGGACAAAGGTTTGCGAGAGGGCATGTCCCGCAAAGAGGCGTGGGCGCCTTGCAGATTTGGCGGCCATGAGTGATGAGCGCATGAGAAAACCATATCCAGTCTTTTTGAGGGACAATTTTCACAAGGTCTTTTTCCACTTTCACGGGGTCGCTCTGGCGGGTCATCCCCAGCTTTTTGGCGATTCGCTTCACATGAGTGTCCACGACGATGCCCACCGCGATGTTGAATCCCGTGCCCAGCACGACATTGGCGGTCTTTCGCGCCACGCCGGGCAAAGTGAGAAGTTCATCCATCGTGGATGGGACCTTGCTCCCGAAACGATTCACGACCCGTTCCCCCATCGCTTTGATCCAGCGCGCTTTCTGACGAAAAAATCCGGTAGAGCGGATCAGCCGTTCCAGTTCCGGAAGTTTGGCCTCCGCAAAATCCTCTGCCGTTTTATATTTCTTAAAGAGAGCCGGGGTCACCATATTCACGCGTTTGTCGGTGCATTGCGCAGAGAGGATTGTGGAAACCACCAGTTGAAGGGGCGTTGCGTGGTCCAGGGCGCAATTGGCGTGAGGATAGGCCTGTTTTAAAATTTTGAGGATGCTCTTATTGCGGGCTGGATCGGGCGACATGGGTTTGATAACCATGAATATACCATTTTTGGGGGGATTGAAAAATCCTGTTTCCCTGTTAGAATCATGGGTGATGCCGACAAAATATTGGGCAAAGATTGACGACGGCGTGGAAGGGCCTTATGACCCGCAAGTCCTGAGGTTCCTTGACGGTTTTTCCCCGGAAATACTCGTGTCTCCCGACGACGGAGACGGGACAGAAAAGTGGACCCGCGTCATTGAGGTCGCGGAACTGCAGAGCCTCCTCAACACCCGGACGCAAAAAGGTCCCGTGCCCAAAGTCATTCAGGTTCCTCCTCCCCCTCCCCCTCCGAAACTGGAAACTCCGTTGCCGGAACCGTCATCCGACAAGACGGTCGAGATAAAGCCCGAAAAGCCGAAAGAAGAATTCGTTTCAGCTTCGGAAATGCTCGACCTGATGGACAAAATTTCCCAGGAACTGGGCCAGCAAAAGAAAGCAGTTCCGGAAGCTCCTGTCCAGATCCCAGCCAAAATTGAGCCTGAAATACAGGCCGCGGCAGAAATCGTGCCCACCCCGGAACTGACCGAAACAACCATAAAAATTGATTTAAGAAAGCCGGCCATCGCTCTCGTTCTTGTTTTAATCATCGGGGTTCTGACGGCATGGGGAATTAAATCCGGCAAACTGAAAGTGTGGAAAGAAGCGGTCATGACCATGATCCACCCCAAGAAACCCGAGATTCAGGAGGCTGTCCCGACGATTCCGTCTCCTGAAACGGCCAAACCCGCTCCGCTGAAACCCATCCGCGAATCGGCGCCCCATGCCGAAAAAAAGGTTCCCGTAAAAGCGAAGGTTGCCGCCCTGCCCAGGCCCGCCGTTAAGAAAGTTGAACCTGCCGTTGCCGTTCCGGAACCTGTCGCTCCGCCCAAACCCGCGGTTGAGGAAACACCGAAGATGTCTCCCGAAGAAGAAAAAGAGCTTCAATCCCAAAAGTTTTATCTTCCCGGAGTGCCGTCACCCAATCTATCGAAAGCCAGAGTCGACAACTCCGCGCCCCTGCCGGAAACGAAGGAGGAAGTCCCGGCTCCTGCAAAGAAAGAGAAAGCGCCTCAGGACAAGGCGGCCAAAAGCGACAAGAAGGCGGGATCAGACTGGATGAATCAGCCGGGCTGGGGAGAGTAAAAAAATTTAGTTGAGGGAAATCAGGGAATCTTCTGGGATTGTTTTTCTGCGTTCACCGCGCCGCATGTCGAGGAAATAGCCCGCTTTGACGGAGTATTGATATTTGGAGTCCAGATTGCCCGTGCGGCGGTCTCTGACAGTGCGCCTTTCAAGCTGATGATCTTCGCGTGATTTCTTGCTTTCTTCCACCGAAAAACCTCCTGACTTTAAATGCTAAGGCCTCTGACGATTATAGCACAGAAAATGAAGCGCGGCGGTTTATTTTTCGGCGTCCTGCATCCTGATTCCGAAAAATTTTCTCAAGACCCAGGCGACAATCCCGCCCGCGAAAGACCCCACCGCAAAAACCCCGAACATGGGGAACGCATGCTGGATCACCGACTGCATCTCGCCGCGGGACTGAAGGGAAAAAATGGCCGCCAGAGCAAGGCCCGCGATCACTCCCGCTCCGCCGGGCGTGAGAACTTCGGAATAACCCACCCGTCCCGCAAGCATGCCGGCAACGGCGCCGGTGGCGAGGCAGATGACTGCGAGGATGATCAACAGCATCTTCGTGAAAGGTTCTCCGTGCGTAAAGAAAACCACGGAAGCTCCAAGCAGGAAAAGGAAAACGGCAAACACCGTGCGGATGGTGGGCTCAATTTTGAAGGCGAGCTCCTGGTCTGATTCCGAATCCAGCAAGCCCTTGCTCACGATTTTGCCGCTGATTTTCTCCGTGCCCAGGAACGCGTTCTTGGTGATGTTCACCTCGAACACGACGCCGCAATAATTGCAGCGCTGTTTGAGGGCCGCGTCGATCATGAGGTCCGATTCAGGCTGGACTTTCTGGCAGGCGGGACATTGGATTTGAATCATAAGGACGGCGTCAAGGGATGGATTCCGGAAGCTGCTGCTGGTGACGGTTCGCCGTGCCCAGAAGCTCATGCACTTTCTTCTTGAGCTCGTTCGCTGAAATCGGTTTCTTGCAGAGGCCGCGGACATTGGGTTCCTTGCAGATGATCTCCACGGTTCCGGGATCCAGGTTGCGTCCGGTGAGCACGAGCACGGGGGTGTTCTGATAGCCTTCTTTCTGCATGTCCTTGATGATGGAATATCCGCCGTAACCCGGCATCTGAAGGTCCGTGATCAATAAATCGAATTTTAAATACGAACCCTGCCTGAGCAAGCTCAGGGTTTCACGGCTGCGGAACGTGCTGATCACCTGAAAATCTTCTTTCGTCAGGAGAACGTTGATAAACTCGCAGATGGACGGATCATCGTCCACCACGAGAATGGTTTTCATGTCTGTTTCTATGACATTCATTCGTGCCTTACCTCCGGCTGTCCATAAGGGTTCCAATCAAATATAACAGGGTTTTTGATGACTTTCAAGACTTATTTGCATTTTTTTTGTATTATAGGGTTTCCTAAAGCGTGTCAGGACAGATTTTCCGTTTCAGGAGCCCGTAGCTCAGCTGGTAGAGCACTCGACTTTTAATCGAGTTGTCGGGGGTTCGATCCCCCCCGGGCTCACAATACGCTTCAAGAGGAGCCATCCATGGAAATCCGCAACCTCATACAAAAATGCATTGCCGCAACCGCGTCCGACCTCCATCTGATCGTCGGCGTTCCCCCCATGATGCGCGTGGCAGGCGAAATCAAGCCCATGGACAACATGGAGATCGTCAAAGCCGACGAATGCAAAGCCATGGTTTATTCCCTTTTGAGCGAGGAACAGAGGAAACACTTTGAACGGGACATGCGGGCTTCCGTCTCAACTTTGATCGGTTCCACCCAGCTCCGCGTCAGCGTCTATTATCACCTGGGCCATGTGGAAGCGACCGTCCGCCTCCCGACCCTGGGCATCTTGTCTCTCCGCGAACTGGGATTGCCGCCCGTGATTGAAGAGCTCATCCGGAGACCCCACGGCCTGCTTCTGGTCACGGGACCCACCGGCCACGGAAAAACCACCACCATGAACGCCATGATCGACCAGATCAACGCCGAGCGGCGGTGCAAGATCGTGACGGTCGAAGACCCGATCGAACTCCTCCACAAACCCAAGAAGAGCATCATCGTTCAGCAGGAAGTGGGCACCGACGTGCGCAATTTCCATGAAGCGCTCTATCACGCGCTCCGCCTGGATCCAGACGTCATCTGCGTGGGCGAAATGAGGAACCTGGACACCATTTCAACCGCTCTTGAAGCCGCAGGGACCGGACACCTCGTGATCGCGACCCTCCACACCAACGACGCCGCCCAAACCGTGGACCGCATCCTGAACGCTTTTCCGCCCCACGAACGATCCTTCGTCATCGGACAATTCGCCGCTTCCATTCAGGGCATCGTTTCCCAGATCCTCATCCCCAATGTGACGCGCAACCGCCGGGTGATGGCCTGCGAGGTGATGGTGGGCACCGAAGCCGTCCGGAACCTGATCCGGGAAGGAAAAGCCCAGAACCTCCCAAACGTCATCCTCACCAGCAAAGACGCCGGAATGGTGACGATGGATTCTTCTTTAAGAGCCTTGGTTAACGCGGGACAGATTACGCCAGCGGTCGCGATGGTGTATGCCAGGAACCCGGCATACATGGGAACTTGACGGCAAACTTCAGGATTTCTTCTTTTTCTTCTTCTCGGGCTTAAGCCCTCTCCGATCCACTTCATAGCCCGAACCGTTTCTGGACTTGGCAAGGTTCAAAACTTCGTCGCACAATTTCTGCACAAGCCCAAGGGAATCAAACCGTCCGCCGGTATCAATGACACAACCGATGTGAATCACGAGGAAAGCATGGCGCAGTCTCTGCCCCTTGCGGTCCACCGTTTCAATGAACCCCGCCCGGTGATCTTCGAGGTCATAATAGGACGGGCAGGAAGAATCAAAGCTCCGGATAACTTTTTCGCAGATGATTTCAATCCGCTCCGCCTCCGTGATCACCATGAAATCGTCCGAACCCAGATGCGCGAGATAATCGGAAGCGCTGTCGAGCGCGGAAAGAATTTCTCTTGAAACGGAACGGATGACTTCGTCGCCTCTCTGAAAACCATAGCGCTCATTGAACGCCTTGAAATTTTTGATGTCCAGCTTGAGCGCGGCAAAAGGCCTCTTCTGCGAAATCAGGGTCATGGCAAGGCGTTCGACGGAACTGGTGCCCGGAAGACAGGTGAGGGGATTGGCGTCAATGTCTTTCTTGGAGCGGCGGATCGTGGAAAGGACGCGGGTCAGGAGCTCGTCATAATTGAAAGGTTTCAGAAGAAAATCGTCCGCGCCGAGCTCCAGTCCCTTGATCCGTTCCATGCGGTCCGAGTTCCCGGTGATCATGAGGATGGGAATTTTCTCGAAGCGGGCATCGCGGCGCAGGCGGCGGCAGACTTCATAGCCGTCCATCTTGGGGATGTTGATGTCCAGCATCACCAGGTCCGGGACATGAGCCTCAATCATGCGGAGCGCCTCTTCCCCGTCGTGCGCGCACTGGGCGGCATAGTTGTTGAGTTCCAGGATTTTGGTGATCATCATGGAAATCATCGGATCGTCCTCGACGATGAGGACATTCAGCGTGACATTCGAAGCGTTCGGCATAATCGTTTTATTTTATCAGTTTTAACGCTAAATAAAAAAATGTTACACTTTAACGGCGAACCACGGAGGAAAAATATGGGAATCTCGACGGCGAAAGCCGCAATAAAAAAAATTCAGGACTTCGATCTGCCCGGAACGGACGGACGGAACCATTCGCTGTCTGAACTGAAAGACAAAAAAGCCCTCATCCTTATTTTTTCCTGCAACCATTGCCCTTATGTCCAGGCCTATGAAGACCGTGTGATCGACATCCAAAGAGATTATGCTTCAAAAGGCGCGCAGGTCGTGGCCATCAATTCCAACGAAACCTCAAACCACCCTGACGACAGTTTCGAAAACATGGTCCGGCGCGCCAAGGAAAAGAATTTCAATTTTCTTTATTTAAGAGACGAGTCTCAATCGGCCGCGCGCGCGTTCGGAGCCACCCACACCCCTCATATTTTTGTTTTTGATCAGCAGGGCGATCTTCGATATACCGGAAAAATCGACGACAACTGGCAGGAACCCTCCAAAGTCGCCAAACGATATCTCCGAGACGCGCTGGACGCGATTCTGTCCGGAAATCCCGTGGCCGAGCCTGAAACTTTCGCGATCGGGTGCACGATAAAATGGAAATAAGAGCCGTCCTCTTCGACTGCAACGGCGTGATCGCCGACGACGAACCGGTCCACCTGAAACTGTTTCAGAAAGTTTTGAAGGAAGAGGGCATCCCTCTCACCGTGAAAGAATATTTCAAGCGGTACCTCGCGATGGACGACAAGAGCTGTTTCATCGATGTCCTGAAACGATACAAAAGACCCGTGAACAAGAGAATCATTCAGGAATTGATCGAACGGAAAGCGGCCTATTATGAAGAAACCATTCAAGACGAGATCCGGATATTCCCTGGGGTGGAAAAGCTCGCCAAGGCCCTGAGCAAAAACTGCGCCCTCGCGGTGGTGTCAGGCGCGCTCCGTCACGAGATCAACTGGATTTTAAAATACGCCGGGATCGGCAGGAATTTTTCCAAGATCATAAGCGCGGAAAACGTGACGCACGGGAAGCCTCATCCGGAATGTTATCGAAAAGGTTTGAAAGCCCTCAATCAGCTGCCCAAGTTCAGAAAAAATCCGCTCAAGGCGGGAGAATGCGCGGCGATTGAAGATTCCGTGCACGGGATCCAGGCGGCAAAGGGGGCGGGCATGCGGTGCATCGCGGTGACGAACTCTTATTCCAAAGAAAAGCTTTTTGAGGCGGACCACATCGTCAAAGACCTTTCTGATCTTCTTCGTCGTCCTCCGGAGTTTCTGGTTCCGGTTCTTCGGACGCGGGAACGATAAACGACGGGACCGGTTGGTCGGGCTTCTCAATCGAGGGAAGCTCCATCCGGGAAAGAATGTTGGCCCGGCGCCGTTTCATAAACGGAGTTTCCTTGAGAGGGCTCCATTTCCGGGGACTGGGCAAGATGGACGCAAGCGCGACAGACTCTTCCGCGGTCAGTTCCGAACTGCTTTTCCCATAATAATGCCGCGCCGCCGCTTCCGCGCCGTAAACTCCGTCCCCCCACTCGATGACATTCAAATAAATCTCCAAAATCCGTTTTTTCGTGAGCGAATGTTCCAGCCAGACCGTGATGAGGGCTTCCTTGAGTTTTCTGAAGATACTTTTCCTGGGCGAGAGATAAAGGGTCCGGGCCAACTGCTGGGTGATGGTGCTCCCGCCATAGGCATATCGTTTTTTCTCCCAGTTCATCCTGAAAGCGATCCAAATCTGGTCAAAATCGAACCCGTTGTTTTCATAAAAAGTGTCGTCTTCCGCGAGCATCACCGCGCGCCGGAGGTTTGAAGAAATTTCGTTTAAATTCCGCCAAACCATCTGCTGTTTCAGGGGTTTTTTCTTTTTTGCCGCCTGTTCGGCGCGAAGTTTCATGAGAGCTGTCCTCTGAGGGTTCTCATGCCGCAGCGCCGGCACCCAGGGGAGCCAGAAGAGATAGGCCGCCATGGCCGAAACGCCGAAGATGAGGCCGAAAACCGCCGTTTTTTTGAGTTTTTTATTCAAGGTGCATTTAATATAGCAAAATTGTAAAATTGAAGGATGTTCAAAGATTCGCAACTCCACCCCATCTGGGCGAAAGTCCAGAGGCAAGAACGCGTTTCCCCCGAGGAAGTTCTGCCCCTTTTCAAGACGCAGGATGTCCTGGGCCTGGGAAAGATCGCCAACCATATCAAAGAGAGAAAAACAGGGGACCGGGTCACCTATGTCGTGAACCGGCAGATCAACCCGACCAACCTCTGCGTGCTCTCGTGCCGATTTTGCGATTATGCGTCCAAGAAGGGCCGACCGAACGCTTATTCCATGACGATGGAAGAGATTTTGTCCAAATGCTCGCCGGAACTGCGCGAAGTCCACATCGTGGGAGGCCTCAACCACGAATGGCCGTTTGAGCAATATCTCAAGATCGTGAGCGAGGTCCACAAGAAATTTCCCAACCTCCAGGTGAAAGCGTATACCGCCGTGGAGATCGATTTTTTTGCCCGCATCGAGAAATGTTCCGTGAAAGAGATTTTATCGCGCCTGAAAGACGCGGGGCTCATGTGCCTGCCGGGAGGCGGAGCGGAAGTGTTTTCGGAACGCGTGAGGAAAAGCCTGTTCCCCTTCAAGATCGGAGCGCCCCGGTGGCTTGAGATCCACAAAGCCGCGCATGAGCTTGGGATCCGGTCCAATTCCACTTTGCTTTATGGCCACATGGAAACGTTTGAAGAGCGCGTGGTTCACTTGAAGAAACTGCGCGACCTCCAGGATGAGACGGGCGGATTTTTGTCGTTCATCCCTCTGGCTTATCAGCCCGGAAAAACGAAAGTCGTGGACCGCCAGACTTCCGCCATCGATGATCTGCGGACCATCGCCATCTCCCGCATTTTCCTCGACAACTTTGACCACATCAAGTCCTATTGGGTCACGCTCGGCGAAGAAACGGCTTCCATGGCCCTCGCTTTCGGCGCGGACGACCTGGACGGAACCATTTTTGAAGAACGCATCATGCACGCGGCGGAAGCGGCCTCTCCCGTGGGAATGGCGAAGGAGCGGCTGGAACGGCTCATCCGCTCAGCTTCCAGAGTTCCCGCAGAGCGGGACGCGCTTTATAAAATTTATCCGTCATCCAAGGACATCCATAACGAAAGGCTGGCGCTCGCGTGAAATCGAAACTCGTGGTCGCGGAAATTCCTTATCTCAATTCGGCCCCGTTCTTCTGGAACAAAAACCTCCACATCCCCGGATGCGACGTCTCCTGGAGGCGCGCCAACCCCAAAGAGCTGGGCGCCCTGGCAAGAGAAGGGGAAATTGACGCCGGCCCCGTTTCTCTCCTCAACAATAACGAACTCAGCGCTTTCGAGCCCATGCCCTTCGGGATCACGGCCAGGAACGAAGCCCAGAGCGTCATCCTCTTTTCGAGGCGGCCGTTCCAGGAACTGAATCAGAAGCAGATCGGAATGACTCAGCAGTCCGCGACGTCCACGGAACTCCTGAAACTTTTAATGAAGGAAGTTTATCATGTTTCCCCCGTCTTCAGCCCGGGGCTGTCCACCGACGACAGCGCGCGGCTCCTCATCGGGAACCAGGCGCTTTTCGCTTTGCTCGACAGCGGGACCACGCAGGAATTTCCCTATCGGCTGGACCTGGGGCTGTCCTGGAAAAAATGGAAAGGGCACTCGTTCGTCTTCGCGCGGTGGATGATGCGGAAAGAGCTCTCCGACATGATCAAGAGCCGGCTCGATGAATGGCTTTCGGAAAACATCAGAGGATTTGAGGAAAATCCGCAGCGCGCGCTTGAAGCGTTTGAAAACGGGCAGGGATGGAAAATTGAGAACGGCCTGAAATATCTTCTGGGCTTTGATTATCGGATCAGCGAGAACGATTATTTGGGAAGCTTGACCACCTTGAGCCAGTTTTCCAGCCAGCGCGCCACCCCGATCAGCTGATTCAAGTCCATGGGTTTGACGATATAACAGCTCGCATAGTGGTTATAGGCTTTGAGGACGTCCCGCTCGTCCTGTGAGGTCGTGAGGATCACCACCGGAATCCGTTTCAGAGCCTGATCTTCTTTGATCTCGCGCAAGACCTCGTGCCCGTCTTTCCTGGGCAGCTTTAAATCCAGCAAAATGACGTCGGGCCTCACCGCTCCCGAAAAAGTCCCCTGACGCCTCAGATATTCCATCGCTTCCACTCCGTCTTCCGCGACGTTCAGATGATAAGGCAGTTCCATCCCCTTGAGAGATTCTTTCGTGAGGTCCACATCGTCCGGGTTGTCTTCCACCAGCAGGATTTCTATGGGTTTGACGGCGTGCTCTAAAGTCATTGTTTTCTCCTTATGCGCCTGAATTTTGAACGCGGGGGATTGAGAAATAAAAACTAGTCCCGTGGTTGGGGACCGACTCGAGCCAGATTTTCCCCCCTCTCGCTTCAACAATTTTTTTGCAGATGGACAGCCCGATCCCGTTGCCTTCGTATTTGGTCCACCCGTGAAGGCGGTTAAAAATCATGAATATCTTGTCGAAAAATTCCTTTTCGATCCCGATGCCGTTGTCGCTCACGGAGAACACGCACTCTTCCTCGCTCTCGCGGCAGGAAATGTGGACCTCCGGCTTCTTGTCTCTGGAAAATTTGATGGCGTTCCCGATCAGGTTCTGAAAAATCTGGATCAGTTCGCTTTCCACGCAGACCACGGAAGGAAGAACGTCCCGCGTCACCTGAGCGTTGGAATCCTCAATCATGGGCCTGAGGTTTTCCAGCGCGTGGCTGAGAACGGCGTCCGACGACACTTTGACCGCGCCTTCATGCGTGAGCCCCACTCTGGAATATTGAAGGAGGTCTTCAATGAGCGTGCTCATCCGCTTGGCCCCCGCGACTGCGCGCTCGATCATGCGTTTGCCTTCGGCTTCGATCGAGCCTGCATATTTGGATTCGAGGAGCTGAAGATAATTGGACACGCTCCGGAGCGGCTCTTTGAGGTCATGGCTGGCGACATAAGCGAACTGTTCCAGGTCGTGGTTGGAACGCATCAAATCTTCTTTCTGGCGGGCGAGCAGATGTTCGGCCTTCTTTTGGTCCGTGATGTCGAGAGCGAAAACAATGACGCCGATGATTTTGTTTTCTTCATCGCGATAAGGGATTTTGTCGGTGCGCACCCACCTGCGGTCCCCGCTCTCCGTCTGCATCTGTTCAACGATGCCGAGCTTGGGCTTTCCGGAATGGATGACGGAAAGATCGTCGTCGTGATATTTTTTGGCGTCTTTGGGATAAATGTCATAGGCCGAACGGCCTTCGATTTCATGAATGGGGAGTCCCGTGGATTCAGCGGCGGCGCGATTGACCCGGAGGAACCGGTTCTCGGTGTCTTTGAACCAGATCATCGCGGGAACGGAATTGAAAATGATCTCTTCCTGAGACTTCTTTTGCGGGTTACCTTTTTCCATGTTCCCCCTTTAAGAGGATTATTTTATCGCGTTGAGCGGATGAAATCGAGGATGCCCTGGGCAATGCCCTCAGCGGCTCGGTTCTGGAAATCGGGATCAAGCAGAAGTTCTTCTTCATCAGGGCGGATCAGATACGCCGCCTCAACGAGGATGGAGGGGATTTGCGGCGGACGGCATACGGCAAGGTTTCCGTAATAGAGTCCATCGTCCTGCATTTTAGCATACTTTGGAAAAGAGGAATGGACAAACTTTGCGAAAGCCAGGCTCATGGGATGAAAATAAAAAACGCTGTATCCGCTCCGGGCCATGGGATCTGTCCCGTCCGGGACCGCGTTGGTGTGGACCGAAACGAAGAGGTCGGCCCCTGCCGCGGCGGCTCTTTTGCCCCGTTCCGCAAGCGCGACATAATCTTCTTTCTCGCGGGTCATGAAAACTTTGGCTCCGAGTTTTTCAAGTTTATCTTTCAATGCTCCGGCAAGCATGAAGTTGACGTCGCCTTCCTTGTGTCCGGCGGGACTCACGGCTCCGTCGCCCAGGACCGGAGAATGTCCGGGATCCACCGCGACCAGGATCCCTTCAAGGCCGCTCCAGATTTTTTTCGGGGCCGGAGCGAAAGCGATCTCGCAGACGAGACGGCTGCCTTCATAGCGGAAATGATATCCCCAGACTTTTTCCCGGAGTGAAATGGAAATTTCAACCTGATCCTTGTCTTTCTGAGCCCAGCGGATTTCCTGAGCCCAGGGGTCGGGGCTCGCGGTGTCATAGCGGATGCGGTCAAGGTTGGAAACGGTGTAATAGAGACGGACTTTGAATGTTTTATTGTCGTCGGAAAGGATGGCGCGGAACGGGACTTTGTCCCTCAGATCGAATGACAGGACCAGGCTTTTTTCCCTGTTCGTCGAATGAACGCCGTCGATCACGGAAGACGGGGCCGGAACGGTTTCCGGAAGGAGCGCCAGATGCTTTTCGTCGCCCCACAAGATTTCGCTGTCGGAAAGTTTGAGGCGGACTTCGTTCCCGGAAAAACCCTGAGCTTTCAGTTTCACGCCTCTTGGGACGAAGAGATCATATCCCATGGTGTCTCCGTTGACGGCGGGCCCCGTGCGCAGGATGGTTTCCCCGGTGCTCACTTCCACGACATAGGTTTTCTGGGGATCAGAGGATCTCACTTTCCCGGAAGCGGCCGCGGTGATTGATTTCTTTCCTTTCGATAAACGAAACTCCACTGAAAATTCTTTGCCCTGCTCTTTGGGCAGAACCATCTGGGCGTCATAGTTCCCGGGCGAGCCGTCGCGTTCCTGCATGGCCTGCCAGGAGCCGCTCTCGTTTTTGGATTTGAACCGGCAATGGGCTTCGGCGCCGGGAGTTCCGCGGAAACGGACGGAGAAATTTTCGCCGGAGGGCAGTTTCAGATCTTGTGTCGGAGCAAGGGTGTCCGGAAGAATGGCGAGGGTCGCGGTCGAAAGCGTTTCAGGGGGCTGGTTCACAAGGACATTGCGGACTGCGGAGGCCGTGGACCCGTTCAGCTCCGCTTCTGCCAAAATCCTGAACTCGCCCGGCGAATATGGAATCATCGCGGAAAAAGAGCCTGTGTGATAAACGGCGATGGTGGAGCCGTTCAAGGTGACCGTGGCGCTCGCGGGCTTTACGAACCCCAGCACGAACGAACGCCGGACCGCAGGAATCTTCATGCCTTCGCGGGGATAGGTGATTTGGATTTCAGGCGCAATCTGGACGGTCGGCGTCGAAATCTCTTCCGCGCTCAGACGCCCGCCCAGGCCCATCAAAACAATAAAAAGAATTTTTTTGGCATTCATTTGGGGGCCACAATCCTTTTGAATCTCCGTTTGCCGACCTGAAGGACCACCGGGCCTGAAATTTCGATTTCCTGATCGTTCGCGACCGCCTTTCCGTCAATTTTCACGCCGCCGCCTTCGATGAGACGCTTGGACTCTTTCTTGGAAGGCGAAAGGCCGGACTCGAAAAGCAGGCTGGAAATGTTGAGACGGCTTTGGGAAGCCGTGTGCTCCTCAATTTCTTCCGGCACATGCCCCTTGGAGAAAACTTTTTCAAATTCGGATTGGGCTCCCTCTGCGGCAGAAACCCCATGATAACGGCTCACAAAAAATTTCGCGAGACGGACCTTGGCTTCCTTGGGATGAAGGGCTTTGACGTCGGCCAGTTTCTCGTCAGTCAGGAGCTCATAATATTGCCACATAAGCTCATCCGGCACCGACATGACTTTTCCGAACATTTCCGACGGAGGATCGTTGAGCGCCACATGGTTTCCATAAGATTTGGACATCTTCCGGACGCCGTCCAATCCGACCAACAAAGGAAGGGTCATGACCACTTGCGGCACCTGACCGAAATCCCTCTGAATTTCCCTGCCGATCAGAAGATTAAAAAGCTGATCCGTGCCCCCGATTTCAACATCGGCCTGAACCGCGACGGAATCGTAGCCCTGAAAAAGGGGATAGAGCATTTCCATAAACGTGATCGGACTGCCGGCCTTCAGCCTTTGAGCGAAATCCTCTCTTTGCATCAATTGCTGAACCGTGTATCGAGTGAACAGAGTGGAAAACACAGAACCGATTTTAGCAATCTGAGAAACGTTGAATGCCTGTTCCAGCCACTCTGAATTTTTCCGCACTTCCATTTTTGTGGAATCCAAAACTTTGGACACCTGAGAGAGATAGGTTTCGGCATTTTTTTCTATGTCCACGCCGGCCACCTGCGGGCGGGTTTCACTGCGCCCCGAAGGATCTCCAATCTTGGCCGTAAAGTCTCCTATGATGAAAACAATGGTATGTCCCGCGTCCTGAAAATTTTTAAGTTTGTTTAAGACGACGGTATGGCCCAGGTGGAGGTCCGGAGCCGTCGGGTCCACGCCCAGCTTGATGCGGAGAGGTTTTCCCTTCGCTAATTTTTCCGCAAGCTCTTTCTCGGAAATGATCTCGATTACGCCGCGTTTTAATGAATCAGGAACTGACATTGGAAATGACTCCTCCTCCCAGAACTGTTTCTCCGTCATAAAAAACGGCGGACTGGCCCATGGCGATGGCGGCCTGCGGAACATCAAAAGACACTTTCACCTGGCCGGGGGCGATTTGTTTTACAAGCGCGTTGGCCCCTGGATGGCGATAACGGATTTTGACGGAGGACCGGACCTCTTTGTTATCGAGCGAATTGCACCAGGTGACGGAATCCACGACGCAGGAGCCGGAAAGGCCTTCCTCGGCGTTTCCGACGAAAAGCGTGTTGGAATCCAGGTCCTTTTCAAGGACATAGGTGCGCTCGCCTGTGGCGATCCCCAAACCTTCTCTCTGGCCGATCGTATAAAACGGGAGACCCTCGTGCTCACCCAAAATTTTTCCCTCTCGGGTTTTGATAAGCCCTTTCTTTTTCTCGGGCATCCGCATCCTCACGAATTCGCGATAGTCCCGGCCTTCGAGGAAACAGACGTCCTGGCTGTCCGCCTTGCGCGCGGTGGGAAGGCCGAATTTCTCGGCCGCCTCGCGGATCTGCACCTTGGTGAAATTCCCAAGAGGGAACAGCAAGCGGGAAAGCTCTTTCTGGCCGAGCATATAAAGAAAATAAGACTGATCCTTGGTGAGGTCCGCCGCTTTCTTGAGCTGAAAGGCGCCGCCGGATTTTTCGATCTTGGCATAATGTCCCGTGGCCAAATAATCCGCATTGAGCGCCACGGCATATTTCAAAAGCACGTCAAACTTCACATAGGCGTTGCAACGCACGCAGGGGTTGGGAGTTCGGCCCGCGGCATATTCCGAAACAAAATTGTCCACGACCGTTTCCCGAAATTTGTCCTCGAGGTTATAGGTGTAATGCGGGACATCGAGTTTGCGGCAAACCTCCTTGGCGTCCGCGACGTCCCGGGGCGAACAACAGCTCCCGAACTTGTCGCCGTCGTTCCAGGACGAAGGCGCCCAGAGCCGGAGCGTGATCCCGATCACTTCGTGTCCCTCCGATTTCAGGAGAGCCGCCGCGACCGAAGAGTCCACTCCGCCCGACATGGCGACGACGATCCTTTTCTTCAAACGACGTCTCCTTCAGCCAGAATTAGATCCTCATCATAAAGGCGAGCATTATCAGAATTGAACTCATATTTAACATCTACATATAGCTTATCCAAGGTTAATATTTTCCATGTTCGGCAATGGTAAAGATTTTGCGATCCCTTTCTTGTCTTTTCTAAAATTTCAAAGGACATTACAAAATGAAGAGCGTCTTCCGTCACCTTAAAATCGTCAGAAGGAGACAGATAAAATGACCTCTGAGTCGTATCGATGTTTTCAATATTAAATGTCTTGCACTCAAGATAATGGGCTCGTCCAAATTCATCAATGAAGCGAAGGTCCGGATAGCCGGTTGTTTTTCTTTTACCTCCGCGCGTTTTAGGCGTTTCAGCCTTGTATCCGATTTCATTCATGGAAGATTTCACAAACGCTTCAATATCATTCCCAACTTCATTCGGTCGGGACCTCAGGATCCCATTCTCATTAATCTTCCTGCCTGCATGAACCGCCACTGATTTGAGAGTCTCCAACACTTTCAAATCTTTAGAGTCATTGCTGTTGAAGGGAAGGACTTTATGATTTGAAATCCCTTCAACCACAAGCGGAAAAGGCAGGCTTTTCAGAGGCGTAAGCATCTGCCGGATGACGCTTTCCAGCTTTTTTGTGTATTCTGAATCCGTCATTTCTTTTGAAACAAAACAATTCTATTGGTGTTCGTGCCTGATGAATTGTTCTTGATCCCCCAAATATTTGATGTCTTCGTAAATGCCTGGCTGTTGACGACCACCCCTGCGCATTCCAACCCTGCCTTCAATCCAAGACCGGCGACATGCTCGTCAAGATTGATGCTCCCATTCCGGATCTCGCCCACCTCAAATGCGATCCACCCGCCGGCTTTTGTTATCCGGCGAAGCTCTAACAAAACATCCTGCATGATCCCGCGCCAGTCCCCGATCGTTTTCGATACGGTGATTTTTTTCTCGACTTCCTCAAAATTGATTCCATTGAACCAGCCCCTCAGCCAGTTGTCGTCGGCATACTGGACGACATCGAGGAACGGAGGTGAAGTGACCGTGAGGTCCACAGACTCTCTAGGTATTTTTGTGGTCCGCCTTGCGTCTTCTGACAAAAATTTCGCGTCCCTGCTGATCCTTTTAAGACGTTCCCTGAGTGTTTCATTGATTTCAGAAGTAAGGCTCACAAACTTTTGACGGATCAATTTTTTTGTGTCCCTGTATTCCGGAGACTGATTTCTTTTGAAATTGATTTTTATCTGACTCTGCGGGCTGACGGCCTGATTGGGCGGCAACGTATAAACTGAGAAAAATCCCGGAGAATGTCCGGTCAGACGGTTCGTCGCGATCATCCTGATCCATTCATCCACATGATCTTCAGCTTCCGCGGCAGACCTCATTTCAAGATATTGTTTCAGCGAAACGATTTCCGATTCCGTTTTGGGATGATAGAACATTGATAAATCCAATTCTGCCTTTGCGCGATCGTCCATCTTTATTGAAGTTAATCGCCGTTCAATTTCATCCAGGGAAGGAACGTTCAGCCGAGGTTTCGCCAGAATCCTGCTCAAAGGATTCGCGTCATTGGCGATGACATTGCGGCCCAGAAGACCAGCCTCAACCGCTGTCGTGCCTCTGCCGCTGAATGGATCATAAACGACGTCTCCGGGGCGGCTCAGCAATTCGATAAAAAATCTTGGAAGCTGAGGCTTGAAACAGGCACGGTAAGCCACTTCATGTAACGCATTTCCCTGCCTCTGTCTGGGGGTCCAAAATTCATTGACATAAACGGGATATTCAATGCCGTTTGATTGACGAAAATTTATTTCCGTTTTGAGATCAGCGTCCTTCAATATTAAATCGCGTTTTTCCTCCAGCACGAAATCCTCAAGAAAATTCTCAATATGCACATGCTCATTAAATATAGGTGGGACAGCAACGGCGCGGCTCATGATTTGCCTCTGGCTTTCAATCCGTCCATCGTATATTTTGATCCGGCGTTCCAGAGGAGCCAGTCCTCGATGCCGAGATCGTTGCAGGCCTTGATCTGGGCCTTGATTTCTTCCGGGCCGTAACGCACGCCGCCCAGAGAAAAGTCCTGGAGATAGGGACGAAGCTTCGTGAAATTTTCTCCGAGTTTGCGCTTGGCGTCTGTCATGGTGCGGTGAACGACTTTGTACGGCTCGCGGTTGGGCTCGGGGATGCCGTATTCGCCTTTCGCATAATGCGACGGATAAACCATCGGGGAGACATAATCCACCTGATTCGTCATGCGCAGGAAACTCTGCCCGATGCCCATGTCGTTGTCGACGGAAGGAATCAAGCCGAAGATGTCAATGGAGAGATTCGCTCCCATGGGCTTGAACCGCTTGTTGGCTTCGGCGAGGAACGCTTCCAGGTTGGCGGCGGCGGAGCTGGAATTGTGGTGCGCATAGGAATATCGGCACTTCTTGATGTCGCCGTCGGAGGGATAACGGATGTAATCAAACTGGATTTCCTGGAACCCCACTTCGATGCATCGCTTGGCGATGGAAAAAACATATTCCCAAACTTCTTTGTTATAGGGGTCCAGCCAGGAATTGCCGGCGTGGTCCTTCCAAACTGTCCCGTCGGGATTCTTGATGGAAAGCTGGGGATTGGCGAGAGAGAAATGTTTGTCCTTGAACACCACCAGGCGGGCCACGGGATAGATTCCGCGCCTTTTAAGTTCGTTCATGAACTGCGGGAGGTCCGGAATCGCGTCCTGATACGCCTTGGACTGAATGGCCCGGGCCACGCCCGGAACCGCCACCACTCCGTCCACTTCCTTGATCCCGATCACGAGCGTGTTGATCTCGGTTTCGTCCAGCAGGGCCCAGATGTGTTTTCTGAACCTCACAGAGCCCGCCGCCCACGATGTGACGTGGACGCCGTGAACATGTTTGGGTTTCTGCACGCTGATTTTGGCGACGATCTCCGGCTCTTCCTGCTGTTCCGTGCACATCACGCGGAGGGTGCGGAACGCGAGCACAAGACCCGCGATGAAAAGGATGAGCGCGATTTTAAATGAAAGTGGTTTTTCTTTTAGGAACATTTTTAGTTCGTCCATTTTATAATTATTTTCCGAGAGAATTTAAAATTTTTCCGACGCTTTCCATCTCTGCGCCATAGGCCGCCCAGTCGCCCGAGCGCATGGCTTTCTGGGCGCGGTCAAAATGTTCCTGCGCCTGCCTGGCGCTCCGCCGGAACCCCTGGTCCCCCGTTGAGGGCGAAGACATTTCCTGGCTGGAACGCCGATCAATCTTGCCCCCGAAAATTCTCGCGAGAGAGAGTTCCAGATTTTCTTCCATGGCGATCGAGTTGCCATAAGCCACGATGACGCGTTTGAGTTCCGGAAGTCCCCCGCCGGACGCTTCCAGATAAAGCGGCTGGACATAAAGCAAGGATTGATCGACGGGGATCACGAGGAGACTGCCGCGCAACACCCGACTTCCGCCCTGGTCCCAGAGCGTCAGCTGTTTGGAAATTTCCGCGTCCTGATCGATGCGGGACTCAATCTGCTGGGGACCATAAACCAGCTTCTGTTTGGGGAAATTATAGACGAGCAGTTTGCCATAATTGGGGGCGTCGCAACGGGCGGCCATCCAACTGATCATGTTCTCTTTCTTGGACGGAGTGAAGGGCACCATCAAAATGAATTCCTCCTTCTGCGTTTGCCCCGCGAGCTTCATGATCGTGTAATAAGGTTCCATCGCCTGGTTCGCTCCGCCGGCGACGCGCATGGGAATTTTCCAGATGTCTTCTTTGTTATAGAAAACCTGCGGGTCCGTCATGTGATACGTCGCATAGATCCTGGCCTGGATGTTCATGAGCGTCTGAGGATAGCGGATGTGGGCGTGAAGGTCTTCAGGCATTGATTGGATCGGCTCAAAAATGCCGGGAAATATATTCGCATAGGTTTGGATCAAAGGGTCCGCGGCGTCGGCGATATAAAAATGGAGGGTTCCGTCATAGGCGTCCACGGTGGCTTTCACGGAGTTGCGGACATAATTCAAGTCGCCGATGGCCTCGGAATAGGGATAATGGTCCGTGGTGGAATATCCGTCGATGATCCAGACGATCCTGCCCTCCTTTGTGATGACTGCATAAGGGTCCGTCTCAAAGCGGATGAACGGCGCGGCTTCTTCCACGCGTTCCCTCACCGAACGATTATAGAGGAACCGGCTCTCGGCCGTGATGTCTCCGGACAGCAATATTTTGAGTTCGCCGAAGCGGACCGCGAAAAGGAGTTTCCGAAAGAAATTCTTGACCGGCACGCCGCCTTTCCCGGTATAGGTCGTATAGACATTTTCTTCGCCCGACGGATAATCGAATTCCTTGGACGCAGTTTTCACGATGCAATATCCCGCGCGCGCTTCGCCGAAATAAATTTCGGGCCGCTTGATCTCGATGTCGACGGAGGATTTCGGCGGAATATCCTTGATGAAAAATTCCGGAAGCCCCTCGGGAGAAATGCGGTTCACGGGCCCCATGCAGATGCCGTAGCCGTGGGTATAGGTGAGGTGCTCGTTGATCCAGATGCGGGACGGGAGACTCTCGGGCGCCAGCTCCCGGGCGGAAAGCATGATCTGGCGGAGTTCGCCGTTCACAAGATAGCGGTCATTGTCGGCGTCCAGAAAATCATAATAGGTGCGGATTTCCTGAAGCTGGCCATAGGATGTGAGCAAAGGCTTATGTTCCCAAAGGCGGATATTTTTGATGGTGACGTCGTTCTGCTTGAGCGCTTCGACCGTCAGGTTTTCGTTGGGATTGAATTCCAGTTCCTGGATGTTCGAGAGTCCATAAGCCTCGCGGGTGGAGCGGATCGCCTGCTGGATATAAGGCGTTTCTTTCACGATCTCGTTGGGGGCCACCTGAAATTTCTGCACCGTCTCGGAATAGGTTCGGGCCAGGAGAGGGCCCAGCACGATCAGGAGCCCGGCCGCGAAAATAAGCTTCAGGTCAAAATAATAGGGCGACGCCCAGAGGAGGAGAGCGGCAAGCACGCCGATGAACCGGAGAATTTTCAAGCCCGGGAGATAGGCGTTCAAGTCTGAGAAACCGGCGCCGGGAGCGAGCGTGCGCTGGGACTGCAAGAGGTCATACATGTCCACCTGAAAATGATAGGCGAGGAGGAGCGCGAAAAACCCGCCAAGGACGGCCCACTGGATCTTGGCTCCGTCCGCGATCTGCACGCCGCGCGCCGTCCAATAGATCCTGGCGTTCACGACATACATCCCCACCGTCATCGCGAAACACGCCAGCGTGAGCGTCATGAAAAACTGGAAAAGAAATTTATAAAAAGGAAGCTCAAAAACATAAAACCCGATATCCTTCATGAACACGGGATCCTTGCTCCCGAAAGGAACGCCGTGAAAAAACTTGAGCAGAGTCTCCCATTGGTCCCCGGCCCAATTGGACATGAGGAAAGTGAACAGCGCGAGAAGAGCGATGAGGATGGTTCGGAGATATGGTTTGAGTTCTGCGACCTGCGGCAAGGGGATAGCGGAGAGGATGTTTTCCCTCTCGATCACGACGAAAGGCCTGCGGCACACTTTCGCCGCGATGTGCCAATTAATATAAAGAGAGAGGACCGTGACCGCAAAGGCGATCCCCCACAGGGAGGATTGAACCGCGAACACTTTTGAGAAAATGGAGGCGAAGCCGACTTCCTGAAACCAGAAATAATCCGTGATCAGGTTCACCGCCCTGCCGCCGAAGGAAAAGACGGCGAAGATGGCGAAATAAATGAGGATGTTCCACTTTTTAATCTGCGGCATGGGGCTCCTTGCTGTTGGAGAGGAGAGAAACGAGCACAGACGCGGTGAGCACTCCCAAAACCACGGTCAGGGAAACGGCGGTGGAGATGTGAACAAACTCCATGAGGAGCATTTTCACTCCCACAAAAAAGAGGACAATGGAGATCCCGTATTTGAGATATTTAAACATGGGCATCAAGGCGCTGAGGAGGAAATAGAACGCGCGGAGACCGAGGATGGCAAAAACATTGGAGGTATAAACAATGAAGGTGTCGGTCGTGATGGCGAAGATGGCGGGGATGGAGTCCACGGCGAAAACGAGGTCGGAACTTTCGATGATCAGGAGCGTCACGAAAAGAGGCGTCGCGTGAAGGACCCCGTTTTCGCGGGTGAAGAAATGGTGGCCGTCCACTTTCGCGGAAGAGATCGGCATGATTTTTTTAAAGAGGCGCAGGATCACATTTTTTTCGTGATTGAGCTCTTTATCTTCGTCCACGATCATGCGATAGGCCGTGAAGATGATCAGGACGCCGAACACATAAAAAATCCACTGAAACATGTTGAGGAGCGCCGATCCCCCGAGGATGATGATGAAGCGCATCACCAAAGCGCCGATGATGCCCCACTCGAGGACGCGCGGCTGATACAGGTCCGGGACCTTGAAATATTTGAAGATGAGGAGAAAAACAAAAAGGTTGTCCATGCTGAGCGACCGCTCAATGACATAACCCGTGAAAAAGAGGAGCGCCTTTTCTTTTCCCATCCAAAAATAAATCCCCGCGTTAAAGGCGAGCGCCGCCAGGATCCAGAAGATGGACCACCACAATGCTTTTTTAAAGGAGAGGGCTTGGTCTTTCAATTTTATTTTTTTGCGGGCTTGATGAACCGTTCCGCGGGAGTGATTTCCGTCACGCGCCCGGCGATCTTGTCGGCCCACAGCGGCGAGAGGGAGCGCAGACGATCCACCACTTGAGGGATTATTTTCAAAACGTCATCCACTTCCTGTTCCGTGCTGAAATGGCCCAGGGAAAAACGGACCGCGCCCTGAGCGACATTGGGAGCGACGCCGATGGCGCGAAGCACGTGAGACGCTTGCGTCGTGCCGGACGCGCAGGCGGAACCCGTGGAGACCGCGACTCCTTCCACATCCAGAAGCACAACCAAACCTTCGCCTTCGACATATTCAAAACTGAAATTGGTGGTGCTCGGCACTCTCAAGGCCGGGTGGCCGTTCAAATGAATGCTCGGAATTGATCCGATGATGCCCCGCTCAAGACGGTCTCTCAAGGCGGCGACTCTCTTGCCGTCGGACTCCATTTCTTTCATGGCGATCTCTGCCGCAACGCCCAAGCCCACGATGCCCGCGACATTCTCTGTCCCGGCCCGCCGATTTTTCTCGTGGTGCCCGTGAAAGAGAGGGTGCAGGCGCGTGCCTTTCCGGAGATAGAGGGCGCCCACGCCTTTGGGACCATAAAATTTATGCGCCGAAAGCGAAAGCATGTCGACATTCAAGTCATTCACTTTCGTCGGAATTTTCCCCACGGTCTGGACGGCGTCGGTGTGAAACGGGATTTCCCTTTCGCGCGCGATTTTTCCGATCTCACCGATCGGCTCAATCGTCCCGATCTCATTGTTGGCGTGCATGACGCTGATGAGGATGGTGTCTTGGCGGATCGCTTTTTTCACGTCGTCAGGATGGACCAGCCCCGCGCTGTCCACCGGCAGATAAGTGACTTCAAAACCGTTTTTGCTCAAATAATCGCAACAGAAAAGGACCGTGTCGTGCTCGATGGCGCTCGTGATGATGTGTCCGCCCTTTTTGCGTTCGCGCGCCGAGAAGGCCGTTCCCTTGATCGCGGTGGTGTCGGATTCCGAACCGCAGGAAGTGAAAACGATTTCGTCGGCGGAACATCCGAGAAGCGCCGCGACTTTTTTGCGCGCGTCTTCCACCGCCGCCCGCGTCGCCTGTCCGAAAGTGTGGACGCTGGAAGGGTTTCCGAAGAGCCCCGTCGCAGAATCGAGATAGGGCATCATGGCCTGCACCACTTCCGGACGCGCCGGCGTGGTGGAATTGTAATCGAAATAAATCTTCTGTTTCATGATTTCACGGAATAGCGATCAACAAGGACCTGGACCAGTTTGTCTTTGGGAATGTTCTGCTGACTTTTGCTTTCCAGATTTTTGAGCGCAAATTCGCCGCTCGCAAGTTCGTTGTCTCCGATGATGACGCAATATTCCGCGCCGATCCGATCCGCCAGGCGCATCTGGGATTTGATGCTCTGATCCGCCGCGCCGGACTCCGCAGGAATGCCCGCCTCCCGCACCTGAATCAGAAGTTTCTGCACGACCTCATAAGCCGGCGCGCCCAAGGGAATGAGGAAAACGCCTCTCCGTGATTTCGCGTCTGAAACCGGAGACGCGGCGTCCAGCTCATTCAAAACTCGCTCCACGCCCAAAGCGAAACCGACGGCAGGGACAGGGTTCCCGCCCAGCTGTTCCACGAGCCCGTCATATCTGCCGCCCGCGGCGAGCGCGCCCTGCGAACCCGTATTGCCCGTCGAATAAACTTCAAAAACGGTGCGCGTATAATAATCCAGCCCTCTCACGAGGCGGGGCCGCTCCGCGAAAGGGACCTGCGCGCTTTTCAAGTGTTCCAGGACGGAAGCATAATGCGTCCTGCACGCTTCGCAAAGGTGATCCACCGTCTTGGGAGCGTCTCCAAATTTGTCCGCATCCTCCTTGCAGTCGAGCGCTCTCAGGGGATTTTTCACCAGGCGCGTGCGGCAGTTCTCGCAGAGATCGTTTTTCTTGCCTTCAAGATACGCTTTCAGGACTTCAAGATATTTCGGCCGGCAGGCGGGGCACCCGATGGTGTTCACCAAAATCTGAATGTCGGACAGGCCGAATTTTTTTATGAGGGAATGGGCCAGAATGATCGTCTCGGCGTCCGCCGCGGGCCGTTCGTTTCCGAAATATTCCGACCCGATCTGAACGAACTCGCGATATCGCCCTTTCTGGGGCCGTTCCGCCCGGAACATGGGCCCGATATAAAAAAACTTGGCTATTGGAAACTCGTGGCCGAGATTATTTTCGATATAAGCCCGCACGATGCCGGCTGTTCCCTCGGGCCTGAGGCACAGGCGCCGGTCGCCGCGGTCTTTCAGGACGAACATTTCTTTCTCGACGATGTCGGTGGTTTCCCCGATGGCGCGTTCATAAAGCTCGGCGGGTTCCATGACGGGCGTGCGGATTTCGGTGTAATTGAAAGCGCTGAACACCTTGCGCGCGGCGGACTCCATGGAAGCGTATCGATCCGAACGGGAGGGCAGGATGTCATGCATCCCGCGGGCCGCCTGCAGGGGTTCCTGCGGTTTCTTTTCTTCCATTATTGGTAGATGCAGTTCTTGAGTTTGTCTCGGTCGAGGATGATGACTTTGCCGGTGGGTTTGTCCAAAGCGATGGCGCCCATGGCGCGGAATTTCGTGAGCACGCGGGTCACCATTTCGCGGGCGGTGCCGATGAGGTCGGCCAGTTCCTGCTGGGTGATTCCGGCGTCGATCAGGGTTCCGGCGCTCGAAGCTTTTCCGTATTTGGATTCCAGGTCCAGGAGCGTGGCCGCCGTGCGCCCGACCACATTCTGAAACGACAGGCTTTCAATTTCCTTGTTGGCGCGCCGGAGGCGGTCGCAGAGGGTGCGCAAAATCGTGAGGGAGAGGAACGAATCGTCTTTCAAAAATTTATGAAAATCTTTCCGTTCCAGCACGAGGAGTTCCGTGTCCAAAATGGCCCGGGCGCTGGCCGACCGCGTGGGTTCGCCGAGGAGCGCCATTTCGCCGAAGAAATCGCCCGGATCAAGCAGCGCGAATGTTTTGGTCTTGGCGCCGGTCGAAGTATAAATCTTCACGCGCCCCGAGACGAGAACATAGAGGCACTCGCCCGAAGACGATTCGGAAAAAATGCTTTCTCCGCGCTTGAAGTGATGGAACTTGGCGAAGGCCGCGATCTGGTTGAGGTGTTTGGTGGAAAGCCCCTGCAGAAGCGAGACCCTGCTCAGGAGAGCGAATTTATCGTTTTTCATAGGGTTTAGGATTGTAATTATACTAAAAATGAAGTAGTTTATGCCGATCATGAGCGAGAGACCGGTGCGCCAAGACTTCCTGGACGAATGGAGTCACCTCCTCAGGCGGGCCCCCCTCTTCCACGACCTCGAAGCCGAAGAACTCAAACAGATCGCGGCCAAACTTCAGCCCCTCTCCCTGCCCAAAGGCGCGGTCGTCTATCGCGAAAACGACAGGGCGGACGCGCTTTATTTCATCCAGTCCGGCAGAGTCCGGGCCGTGACCCCCGACGAGACGGGCAGTGAAAAAATTCTCAATTTCCTCGGGCGCGGCGAAACTTTCGGGGAAACCGCGCTCCTGACCGGAACCACCCGCACCGCAACCATCAAAGTGGACAGCCCGGCCCATTTCCTCGTCCTCTATAAAATGGATTTTGAAAATTTCCTCCTCAAAAATCCCAGAGCTTCGACTTATCTTCACCGCGTCATCAGCCAGCGCCTCATCATCCGCCCGAAAAAGTCCATGAGCCCTTCGTTCAGCCCCGAAGTCCTGGCCGTGATGATGGAACTGCCGCGCGACGAACAGCTCGCGTTCCTGGCGAACCTCTCTTTCTCGATCAAAGAACAGACGCGGAGGCGGGTCCTGCTGGTGGAGCTCGGAAACCAGGGGACGGTCCTGGCGGACGCCCTCGGACTCAAACCCGTGACCTCGACTTCGTCGATGTTCCGCTCGGAAGACCTCACCAACCCCAAAATTCTTGAAAAAATTTCTCTCCTGCACCCCGCATCCGGCCTGGAACTTCTGCTCCTTCCGGACGACATTTTCGCGGGCCAGTTCCAACGCGCGGTCCCGGCTTTCATGACGGTGCTCCTCGAAGTTTATGATTATGTCCTCATCAACATGAGCACGGCAAAATCACGGCCCGAAAGCCCCGGCAAACTGGACGAGAGCGTCCGCCATGTGCTCAGCGAATGCGACGGACTCATCCATGCCCACAAGGGGAACCAGCCGCCGCAGTTCAGATATGAAGACGAGGTCCCGGAAATTCCCAGATTTTATGAAGCGATCCTGGGCCCGTTGCGGGCATCTTCGCCGACGAAGTTTTATGTTCCCTGGAACGGCCCAGCCAACGGCGTCGCGGTCGCTTCCGGCACAAAAAAAGCGCTGGACCGGATGGGGCGGGCCATCGGGAGAGTGCAGGTGGGGCTCGCCATGGGGTCGGGCGCGGCCTATGGATACACCCTGATCGGAATGCTCAAAATTTTTGAGCGCGAAAAAATACCCATCGACTATATTTCCGGCACCTCCATGGGGGCGCTCCTGGGCTCTCTCTCCGCTTCGGGAAAATCCGCTGACGAGATCGAGGAGATCGCCCACTCCATCTCCAAAGATTGGCTCCGGCGCAACATATTCCGGGACATCAACTGGCTTTTCCACGGCGGCCTCATCAAGGGCGACACCATTTCAAATTTTTTGCGCAAACACCTGGGCGACATCGATTTTGAGGAGTTCCCCACCCCCTTCGCCTGCGCCGCCACCGACATCATGACCGGCGACGGCGTGGTTTTGCGCGAAGGCAAAGTCTGGGAAGCCGTGCGCGCGAGCCTGTCTCTCCCCATGATCTTCGTTCCTTATAAGATCGGGACAAAATTCCTCGTGGACGGCGGCCTCGTGAACCCTGTTCCCACCAGCATCATCGCCTCCATGGGCGCCAACATCCTGATCTCGATCAACCTCACCAACAAAGCTTCCGAACGCCGGGTTTCCCTCAGGAGAGTGGGCATGTTCCCTTCAAGTTCCCCGGGATTTTTCAATGTCTTTTTTAAAATGATCTATACGATGCAATATCAAATTGCGGCCGCGCGCACCGACCTCTCCCACATCATGATCCACCCCGAAACAGGAAATTTCTCCTGGATCGACCTTCACCGCGCAAAGCAAATCATCCCCCTGGGCGAAGTCGCCGCCGAGGAAGCTCTCACCAAAATCAAGTCTCACCTGCCCTATTTCTCCGATTATTGCCCCGTGCCTCAACGCACCATCCGCCCTGGATCGTTTTAAGCATTTGATATAATTGAAACATGTCACAAGACAAAATCGTCATTCGGGGCGCGCGGCAACATAACCTCAAAAACATCTCGGTGGAAATCCCCCGCAACAAGCTCGTGGTTCTCACGGGACTCTCGGGCTCGGGCAAGTCTTCTCTCGCGTTCGACACGCTTTATGCCGAAGGGCAGAGGCGTTATGTCGAGTCCCTTTCCTCCTATGCCAGGCAGTTCCTCGAAATGATGGACAAACCCGATGTCGACCTGATCGAAGGGTTGTCGCCCGCCATCGCCATTGAGCAGAGAAACCCGTCTCACAATCCCCGAAGCACCGTCGGCACCGTCACAGAAATTTATGATTATTTGCGTCTCCTTTATGCGCGAGTGGGCATTCCCCATTGCCCCAACTGCGGCAAAAAAATCGAGCCTCAGTCAGCATCGCAGATCATTTCCAAAGTTTTAGAGATGGGAGAAGGCAGTAAAATCCAAATTTTGGCACCTCTGGTGCGCGGCCGCATCGGGACCTATGGGGAACTTTTCGATAAACTCAAAAAATCGGGTTATGCCCGCGTGAGAGTGAATGGAAAAATTTTCGGCCTCGACGAAAGCATAAAACTTGACCGATATAAGAAACAGACCATCGAACTCCTGGTCGACCGCATCACGATTTCCGCGGAATCGCGCGACCGCATCGCGGATTCCATCGAGACCGCCCTCAAAGAAGGCCAGGGGCTCGTGGAGATCGAAAACGGAACGCAATCCAAGCTTTTCAGCGAGCACCACGCCTGCGCCGAATGCGGCATTTCTTTGCCGGAAATCGAGCCGCGGCTCTTCTCTTTTAATTCTCCTTATGGTTCCTGCCCCGAATGTGAAGGGATCGGATCCAAACTTGAAGCGGACCCGGATCTGGTGGTGCCCGACAAAGAGAAATCCATCGATGACGGCGCGATCATCGCCTGGAGCAACCCGATCACCACCCGCACGCACCGATGGAAACGCGGCTGGTCGGAATATTATGACGACCTCCTGAAACAGGTCTGCAAACAATTCAAGATCAACACGAGCTTGCCGTGGAAAAAAATATCCAAGGAACAGAGAAACGCTTTGCTTTATGGCGGAACGGACATTAAAGTGAAGGCGTCCTGGGCGAACAATTTTCAGGATTTTGAGGGCGTGATCGGAAACCTCATGCGGCGATACAAGGAGTCCGAGTCCGATTTCGTGAAAGAAGAGATCATGAACCTTTATATGCGGCGCCACATCTGCCCGAAATGTCTCGGCGCGCGGCTCAAGCCGGAAGCTCTCGCGATCCTCATCGGCGGCAAATCCATCCGCGAAACGATCCTTTTATCCGTCAAAGACGCCAAAAACTTTTTCGACGCCCTGACTCTCTCTGTAAAAGAAAAAGTGATCGCCAAACAGATCCTCAAAGAAATTCAATCGCGCCTGACGTTCCTGGTCAATGTCGGCCTGGATTATCTGACGCTCGACCGCGAAAGCCAGACTCTCTCGGGCGGCGAAGCCCAGAGAATCCACCTGGCCACCCAGATCGGTTCCGGGCTCACAGGGGTGATGTATGTTTTGGATGAACCCTCGATCGGCTTGCACCAAAGAGACAATTCCCGGCTTTTGAACACCCTCACTTCCCTGAAGGAAATGGGAAACACTTTGATTGTGGTTGAACACGACGAGGAAACCATACGCCGAGCGGACTGGGTTCTGGACCTGGGACCGGGAGCGGGAGAGCACGGCGGAGAAATCGTGGCGGAAGGACCGCCGGAAAAAATCATGGCGGAAAAACGGTCTCTCACGGGGCAATATCTGACGGGACAATTCCACATTCCGTCTCGCGAACCCAGAAAGCCCACAAACAAATCCATCGAAATCCTGGGCGCGTCCCAGTTTAATTTGAAAAATGTCGACGTCAAAATTCCTCTGGGACTCTTCGTCTGCGTGACGGGCGTTTCAGGTTCTGGCAAATCCACCCTCATCCAGGAAATTTTATTCAAAGCTCTCGCGCAGAAACTTTATCAGGCCAAAGACTTGCCTGGAAAGATGAAAGCCATCAAGGGCATCGACAACCTCGACAAAGTCATCGTCGTGGATCAGTCGCCCATTGGAAGGACACCCAGATCCAACCCCGCAACCTACACGGGCGCATGGGGCCCCATCCGGGAAATTTTCTCTCTTCTGCCCGAAGCAAAGCGCAAGGGATACGAGACGGGGAGATTCTCATTCAATGTCAAAGGCGGACGGTGCGAAAACTGCCAGGGCGACGGGACCATAAAAATTTCCATGCAGTTCCTCTCCGATGTCTATGTAAAGTGCGAAGTCTGCCACGGCAAACGCTTCAACGACGAAACGCTCCAGATCCGATATAAAGGAAAAAACATCGCCGAAGTTCTGGACCTGCCCGTGAGCGACGCGCTCGAATTTTTCTCCGCGATCCCCTCCATAAAAAAAGTCCTCGACACGCTGGACCAGGTGGGCCTGGGATATATCCGCCTGGGACAGAGCGCGACAACGCTTTCCGGCGGAGAAGCCCAGAGAGTGAAACTCGCCACGGAACTTTCCAGGCGCGCGACGGGCCGCACGCTTTATCTGCTGGACGAGCCCACCACGGGCCTCCATTTCGCCGACGTCAAAAAGCTCCTCGATGTTCTGCACAAGCTCGTCGAGAACGGGAACAGCATCATCGTGATCGAGCACAACCTGGACGTCATCAAGACCGCGGACTGGATCATCGACATGGGCCCCGAAGGCGGAGACCGCGGCGGGGAACTCATCGCGTCCGGACCTCCGTCGGAAATCGCGAAAAATCCGCGTTCTTATACTGGAGAATATTTAAAAAAAGTTATATAAAATTGCTTTGCCGGGCGCGATGTATTAGAATGTAAAAAAGCAGTTGAATTTGCAGGAGGATTCAGATGAAGAAGTTTGAAGGATTCAGAAATTTTGTTTTAGGGATGTTAGTTTTCGGCGTGCTGACGATTTCTCTGTCGGCTTGCCCCAAGAAACAGGCGGTTAAAAAAACGCCGGACGAAGACGCGTCCAGCCAGGACGACGTTGAATCAACGGAGCTCGATCTTCACGGAAAAGATTTTGTTACAGTGCCGGAACTTCAGACGATCCGTTTTGAATATGATTCGTCTGAACTCAAAGATGAAGCGCGGAACATCCTCGCAAGGAACGCGGAATATCTGAAAAAGAATCCCGGCGTCCAGGTGCTGTGCGAAGGCCACACCGACGAGCGCGGCACGGTGGGATATAACCTCACCCTGGGGCAGAAACGAGCCCAGTCCGTCCGTCAATATTACGCATCTCTGGGCTTGAGCCAAAAACAGATCGGGTCCCTTTCCTATGGAAAAGAAAAGCCCGCCTGCATTGATACGGGCGAAGATTGCTGGTCCCAGAACAGAAGAGTGGAAACCAAAGCGAGAATTCCCGAACAAACGAAATAATTTGAACCGAAAAAATTATCTCCTGATCCTCCCCATCCTCCTTTCCGGTTGCGTGGCCACGACCACGGACATCGACCGCCTTCAGGATTCCCTCAACAATGTGCAGAAAGGCCAGGCGGACCTCATCACCAAGATCAACGACCTGGACCAGACCATCGCGTCCCTGAACGAAAAGCTTTCCGACAGCCACAAGAGCATGTCCACTCTCTCCACCAAGCTGGATGACACCCAATCGCGGCTGGGCGGACGCATGGAAATTATTTCCAAGCTCCTCTCGGAAGCCACCACCCAGGCCACCGTGCCTGTCCCGGGAGACATTTATCGCACAGCCTATGGCGATTATGTCGCCGGCAAAATTCCCCTGGCTCTCGCAGGATTCGAAAACTTTCTTCAGAGATATCCCGACAGCGATCTTTCAGACGACGCCCAGTTTTATCTCGCGGACTGCTATCTCATCAAGAAGGAATATAAAACCGCCCGCGCCGAGTTCGACAAGGTGCTGGCCACTTCTCAGGAATATCGCAGACAGGCTCTCCTGAAACGCGCCTATGCTCTGGAGGGATCCAACCTTGAGAAAGACCAGAAACTGACGCTCGAAACCCTGATCAAAGAATTCCCGGACTCGACGGAAGCGGACACGGCCAAAGACATTCTCAAAAATTTATCCGAGGAAGCAAAACCAAAAAAATCCCCGGCCAAAAAAACTCAAAAAACGGACGAATGAAGAAACTGATCGCCGCGCTCTTTGTTCCGTTTATTGCGCTTGCTTCGGGCGCATTAAACGCGGCAGACGTTTATCTCCAGCTCCAGAGAGGACAAAAAGTCGTCATCGCCCTCCCCGATTTCATCGCCAAAGACGCCTCCCCGGAAACCCTTTCCGCTTCCAAAGACATTCTGGAAACAACAAAGAACGATATCCTTTTCACGCATCTTTTCAACCTGAGCGAAAGCGGTCTGGCGATGACGGAAGGCAAAATTGATTTTGAAGCCTGGTCGAAAGGTTCGGACCTCCTGATCAAAGGAACCGTGAGCCAAAGCGAAGGAAACATTTCGTTTACTGCCGCGGTTTTTGAGCTTCCCGGCGGCAACCCCGTGTTTCAGAAACTCTATCGCACTCCGGCCAGGAACGCGCGCAGGATCGGACACGAATTCGTCGCCGACTTCATTTATCGCTTCACGGGAAACCGCGGCATTTCCGCTTCAAGGATTGTTTTCTCCAACGACAACACGAAATCGAAAGAGCTTTATATCATTGATTACGACGGAAAAAATCTCAGGAAACTGACCAGCGACAACAGCATCAACATCCTCCCCAGATGGGCCCCCCTTGGAGCGGGAGAAATTCTCTATACCACTTTCAAGAATGGAAACCCCGACCTCGCGCTCTATACCCTCGCGACCGGGAAATCCAGAATGATTTCAACCCGCCGGGGCCTCAACACCTCAGCCTCATTCTCTCCTGATGGAAAAACGATTGTCGCCACTCTTTCGTTTGAAGGAAATTCCAGCCTTTATCTTCTGGACCGAGACGGAAAAATCATCCGGCGCCTCACCAAATCCAAATCCGAAGACACCTCCGCGTCTTTCTCAGCGGACGGGCGCAAAATCATATTCGTCTCCGGCAGAAGCGGTTCCCCGCAAATCTATATGATGAACGCGGACGGAACCGGCGTTGAGAAACTGACCGACGGCGGCTGGTGCGATTCTCCCGTCTGGTCCCCCGCAGGCGACAAAATCGCTTATTCCCGGGGCGACACCCAGGGCCACCACGACATCATCATCCAGGACATCGCTTCAGGCAAAACCATACAAGTCACTTCGGATTCGGGCAAGAACGAAAACCCCGCTTTTTCACCTGACGGAAGATTCGTGGCCTTCACTTCAACGCGCGAAGGCAAACGCCGGCTTTATATCGCTTCGCTGGACGGGACGGTGCAGAAGAAACTGACCGAAATCCCCGGATCTTCCGCGACACCAACCTGGGAGCCATAATCCATGAACGCATTCACCCTCAAAGAAATGTTCCTGCTGGGCTGGCCGATCCTTTCGGTCCTGTTGATCTGTTCCATCATCTCGATCGCCGTGATTTTGGAACGGTGGGTTTATTTCAGGAAAAAGAAAATTAATGTGAAGGACTTTTTGGACAAAATACCCAAGGTGATCTCGGGCGGGAAAGACAGCGGCGCGGTTGCCGCAACCCTGGGCGAACCCATGCTCACCATCACGCGGTCAGCGCTCAGCGCGGGCGGCTCCAAAAGCGGCCTGGAACTTTCCATGGACCGGAGCATCCGCATGGAAATCGCAGAGATGGAAAAGTTCGTGCCTCTTTTGGGAACGGTCGCCGGGGCCGCGCCCTTCATCGGACTTTTGGGCACCGTGATCGGAATCATCCGTTCTTTCAAATCCATCGCGGTTGCAGGCGGAGGCGGACCTCAGATCGTGGCGGGCGGCATTTCCGAAGCGCTCGTGGCCACAGCGCTCGGCCTTTTCGTGGCGATCCCGGCCCTCATCTTTTATAACTATTATTCCACCAAAATCCGCCGGCTGACCGAATCCATGGAAATCTGCGCGGACGAGATCGCAGAACTCCTGACCAGGAAATAATCCGTGAAAGTTTCCATCGGCCCGCGAGACAAGTTCCCCCTGATGGCGGACATCAACATGATCCCTCTCATCGACGTCGCTCTCGTGCTCCTCATCATTTTTATGGTGCTCACGCCCTATCTCGTCTCGTCCCAGATTAAAATCAATCTCCCCAAAACCGTCTCGAGCGTCCCCGCGGATTCCGATCCCATCAAAATTCAGATCACGGCTCAGAGAACTTTTTATGTGAACGGCCAGGCGACCTTGGCCGAGGATCTCGGATCCATTCTTAAATCCCAAATCCAGTCCAAGACCGACGCCGTGGTCCTCGTTGAAGCCGACGCCTCCGTCCCGTTCGAGTTCGTCGTCAAAGCCATGGACCAGGCCAAAGAGCAGGGCGCGCAGAAACTGGGAGTGGCCGTAAACGCCGAAAAGAAATAAACCTCATGCTTCGGCTTGACCGGTTTATCGCCTATTCATTCCTCCTCCACCTCGCGTTCCTCGGAGGCCTCATCCTCAAACAATTTTCCTTCGAACCCGACAAAAAATATTATGCCGTCGATTTTTACGGCGGAGGCCCGTCCGCGAGCGCGCCGAACCTCAACACGGGTTCCGCGCCCAAAGAAGAGCCGATCAAAGAAAAAATCATCAACCCCAAAGAAGATCTCCTCCTCAAATCCAAAAAGAAGAACAAGAAGATAAAAGAGGTGATCGCCGCTGTTCCCTCAATCCCCATTCCCATCCCCAAAGCGCCGCCTTCCAATACATCCGACGGAGCGGGAGATTCCCCGTCCGCGATCCCGGACGCCGTGGACGGTTCAGGAGTCGGCGTCGGGTTCGGAGCAGACGGCTGGAAAGGCGGAGGAAGCGGCGCGGGAAATTTTCCCTATCAATGGTATATCCAAACCATCAAGAAAAAACTCGACGAAAACTGGAACGTGACCAGCGGGTTCAGCCGCAGGATTTATGCCCAGACTGCGTTCACAATTTTAAAAGACGGTTCCCTGAGCGAAATCAAGATTGAAGAGCCCTCGGGAAACGAGGCCTTCGATCAGGCCGCCAAGCGGGCCGTCGAGATGTCTTCGCCCTTTCCCCCGCTCCCGCGAGGATTTGAGGAGCCTGCTCTCCGCGTCCATGTGCGGTTCACCGTGAAATTCTGAACCTAAATGATTGAATTCATCTCCATCGCGGCCCTCTGGGGCGGGTCCTTCCTGTTCATGCGCGTGGCCGTCCCCGAGTTCGGCCCGATCTCCCTCATCGCCGTGAGAGTCGCCGTCGCGTGCGTCGCCCTGATCCCTCTCCTTTTAACGGTCAATGACTTGTCTGAAATAAAAAAGAATCTGAAACCCATCGCGTTCGTGGGTCTCACCAATTACGCTCTCCCCTTTTGCCTCCTGGCTTACACAACCCTTCATGTGACGGCCGGGTTCGCCTCCATCATCAATTCAACAGCTCCCCTTTTTACCGCTCTCATCGGCTGGCTGTGGCTGAACGAAACGATGTTGCCGCACCAGATCGCGGGGCTTTTGCTGGGCTTTGGAGGCGTGGCGATTTTAGGCTGGGGAAACATTTCTTTCAAGCCCGGAGGCGGAGGCCTTGCCGTGGTGAGCGGCCTCTCAGCGACTTTTCTTTATGGAATGGCGACGCATTTCACCCGCCGCCGCCTTTCCAACATCAGCCCTCTGTCTCTGACCGCAGGCAGTCTCGGAGCGGCGTCCCTTTTTCTCGTTGTCCCTGGAATCCTCTCAGCCCCCCAAACGGTGCCCGGAACAAAAGCCTGGGGCGCCGTCATCCTCCTGGGCCTCGCCTCAACGGCATTGGCCTTCATGCTCTTCTTCCGACTTCTCAAAAAATGGGGCACGACGCGAACCATCGCGGTGGGGTTTTTAATCCCGGTTTTTGGAATGCTCTGGGGCAAGATATTTTTGGGAGAGCCGATCACGCTTCAGATGGTCCTGGGCGCGGCCGTGATTATCTGCGGAACTTCAATGACTTCGGGGGTCTTACATCTTCTCCGGCGCGCTGACGCCCAGGAGTGAAAGGCCGAGCTTCACAACGATTTTTGTGGACTCAAGAATTTTTAAGCGTTCGTTGCGGACAGATTCGTCCGCGTCCAGCACGCGGCAAGCATCATAAAATTTGTGAAATCGCGTGGCCACTTCCATGAGATAAGTCGCCAGAAGGTGCGGGGACGAAATCGCCAGGCATCCCTCCAGAACATCTGTAAATAATCCCAGCTTTTTAATCAGGTCCCGCTCCGCCTTCTCAAGCGGCCGCGTCATTTTTAAAAGGTCGGGAACAACATATTTTATCCCGCGCGCTTCGCCTTCACGGAAAATGGAGCAGATTCTCGCATGAACATATTGCACATAAAAAACCGGGTTTTCGTTGGACTGCTTTTTGGCGAGGTCCACATCGAACTCCAGCTGAGAATTGGGGCTCCGGAGAGCAAAGAAAAAACGCGCCGCGTCACGGCCCACTTCGTCCACCACTTCCTGAAGCGTGATGAACTGGCCGGACCGGGTGGACATGACCACTTTTTGTCCCCCGCGCTTCAAGGACACCAGCTGATAAAGAAGAATTTTAAGCCGATCTTTGGCAATCCCCAGAGCCGCAAGCGAGGCTTCCACTCTCGGAACATAACCATGGTGATCGTGGCCCCAAATGTCGATGCAGAGATCAAATCCCCGGTCCATCTTGTCTTTGTGATAAGCGATATCGGAGGCGAAATAGGTGTAGCGCCCGTCGGATTTTTTCAGGACCCGGTCCTTGTCCATTTCCTCGTCGGAACCCTGGGCTGAAAACCAAAGAGCGCCGTCCATCTCCTTGAGCATGTTTTTTTCCCGCAGGATCGCCAGTGACTTTTCCACCTTGCCCTGCTCGAACAGCGACGCTTCGGAAAACCAGTTTTCCAGAGACACCCCGAACCCTTCCAAATCCTTGCGGATCATTTCCTGAATATATTCCCTCGGAAACTTCTGAAAATCCGTCCGGCCCTGTTTGATCATTTCCTGAGCGATGTCGCGGATATATTGTCCCTGATATCCTTTCTCCGGGAACTCAATCGTTTCCCCATTGATTTCCTTATGCCGGAGCTCCACCGACTGAGCCAGGATCTGCATCTGCACGCCGATGTCGTTGATGTAATATTCCGTTTGAATGGGATAACCGCATTGACGATAAATGCGCGCCAGAGAATCCCCCAAAGACGCGCCGCGCCCGTGGCCGATGTGAAGCGGCCCTGTGGGGTTGGCGGAAACAAATTCCAGCAGGACTTTCTTCTTCGTTGCGGAGGTCGGCTCGGGAGAAAGGCGGCCGCTCTTCAGGCAGATGTCCGTCGCGAGACTTCGGACATAAGCATCCTCGAGGACGAAGTTCAGGAATCCGTTCTTTGAGGCCTGCACGGATTTGAGGACGCCTGCGCCGCGGGACTGAATGTCCGGGATCAGTTTTTCAGCGATAGATTGGGGAGATTGCCCGACATTTTTCGCGATCGCCAGAGGCGCGTTCGACGCCATGTCCGCGTCAATGCCTGTCGCCGGCTCATCCACGGAAAAAACGGCTCCCGCCGCCTGAACATAAACTGCATTCAGGGCTTCGGAGATTATCCGTGAAACCGTGGATCGTATCATGGGATTACTTTCGTTTTTTGAATTTTGAGGTTTTTGTTTTGGATTTGACCGGTTTGCTCTTGGGTTTTGAGGTGTCCCATTCAACCGGTTTTGCTTCGAGCCAGAGACGCTCCAGAGAATAAAATTCCCGCGCTTCCTCAACGAAGATGTGAACGACCAGGCCGCCGAAGTCCACCGCCACCCACTGGCTGTCGCGGGTTCCGTCGCGATGGAGGGGCGAGAGCCCCAGCTGTTCCAGAGACGCTTCAATGGCGTCGCGCAAAGTTTTGAGATGAACCTGGGAATTCGCGCTCATGAGGAGGAGATAGTCCGACATGCTCCCCTGCGCTTTCCGGAGGTCCAGGATGGCAATGTCCGAGCCCATCTTGGCGTCAGCGCTTCGAGCCGCGGCTATTGCGAAATTCTTAAATTGGTTGGTTGAGAAACTCAAGTGTGTCCATCATTTTACCAAAGGCGGAGAGGGAAAGGAAGGAGGATTATTTACCCGCGGCCAATCCCGGGGGAACCTGGGCGGCCTGAGCGATGGAAATCCCCTGAGTTTGAAACTTGATTTTAAGGTCGTTCGGGTTTTCAGAAATTCGGAGCGCCTCATCCACGGTTATCTTGTCGTCTTTCACGAGCCCGAAAAGTGCCTGATTAAAAGTCTGCATTTTATAATACGTCGCGGACTCTTCAATGACTTTGGATATTTGACCGGCTTTGTTGTCTTCGATGAGCTTTTTGATCATGGGGCTGTTGATCATGATCTCCGCCGCGGCCACGCGTCCTTTCCCGTCCTTGCGCTTGATGAGGCGCTGGGAAACGATCGCGATCAGCGCCGCCGCGACTTGAAGCCGGATCTGGTTCTGGGAGTCGCCAGGAAAAGTGTCCACGATGCGGTCGATCGTCTGCTTGGCGTCGTTCGTGTGAATGGTTCCCATCACGAGATGGCCCGTTTCCGCGGCGGTGATGGCCGTGGCGATGGTTTCACGGTCGCGAAGCTCCCCCATCAGAATCACATCCGGATCCTGACGAAGAGCGCGCCGAAGGGCCTGCACGAAATCAGAGGTGTCCGTCCCAATTTCTCTTTGATTGACAATGCACTTGGCGTCCGCATAGGCAAATTCGATGGGATCTTCAATCGTGATGATATGCTTTGAAAAATTTTCGTTTACGAACTGAACGAGAGAGGCCAGAGTCGTGCTCTTACCGGACCCCGTGGGCCCCGTCACGAGGAATAATCCCTGGGGCCTTGAAACCAGCTCTTTCAGGACAGAAGGAAGCCCCAAATCCTCCACGGACGGCGCTTTTGTGGGGATCACGCGGAAAACGGCGGAGAGACTGCCCCGCTGATAAAAAACATTGCCTCGGAAACGGGCCAGCCCTTTGATGTTGAAAGAAAAATCGAGTTCTTTCTGCTCTTCAAGGTGTTTTTGCTGGACAGAATTCGTGACGGAATAAATTTGGCGCTGAACTTCTTCCGAGACAAGAGGTTCCTGGCCTTCCATCGGGACAATGTCGCCGCGGAGCCGCATCATGGGAGGCCGTCCGGACTTCAAATGCAGATCCGATGCGCCCAGCTCCACAATTTTTTTAAGGCATTCGTCGAGCAGCATTATTTTTTTGCGGGCTCAGACCCCGGATTTGACGCTGCCGCCGGAACGGACAAAGTTGGGATCGGTCGCCTTGGCGCACGCGGTGTCGACGGAAACCATGCCGGAATTGACCAATTCCACAAGCGCCTTGTCCAGCGTGATCATGCCTGCTTTTCCTCCGGTCTCAATGGCGTTCCGGATCATGTGAGATTTTTTTTCGCGGATGAGGTTCGCGATGGCCGGAGTCACCACCATAACCTCGCGGGCCGCGATTCTCCCTTCTTCATCACAGCGCGGCAGGAGCGTTTGGGAGACAACGCCTTTCAAAACCGTGGAAAGCTGAACTCGGATCTGTTCCTGCTGGGCGGAGGGAAACACGTCGATCATCCTGTCGATGGTGGACGCGGCGTCTGTCGTGTGGAGAGTTCCGAAGCAAAGGTGTCCCGTTTCCGCCGCGGTGACCGCCAGCTGTATCGTTTCCAGATCGCGCATTTCTCCGACGAGAATGACATCGGGATCTTCGCGGAGGGCGCTCCGGAGCGCGTTGGAAAACGAATGGGTCGATTGCCCCACTTCCCTCTGCCGGATGATGGAGTTGACCGGCTCATAGACAAATTCGATGGGATCTTCAATCGTGATGATGTTGCTGTTATATTTTTCGTTGATCATCTGGATGAGGCAGGCCAGGGTCGTCGTTTTCCCGGAACCCGTGGGCCCGGTCACCAGCACCAACCCGCGCGGAATGTCCGTGAAATCTGTGATCGCAGACTGAAGCCGGAGGGCCGAGGGTTCCGGAATCCTCCCGGAAATCACCCGGAGGACCGCTTCCACCCCGTTTTTCTGCATGAAAACATTGATCCTGAACCGCGAAAGCTCTTTGACTTCGAACGAACAGTCCAGCTCCAGATTTTCTTCAAATCGCTGTTTCTGATCATCATAAAGGATGGAATAAATCAGGCGCTTGGCTTCTTCCGCGGAGATCACGGGGAATTCAATGAGGGGCAGGATAGACCCGCCATAACGGACCATGGGAGGTTTTCCGATCACGACATGAATGTCCGAAGACCCGCGGTCCACCGCCGCTTTCAGGATGTCTATGAATTCCATGCTTTCTCCTTATTTGATCAAAGCTTTCATTTCGCGGACGGCCTGATCAAGGCCGACAAAGAGAGCCCGGGCGACAATGGAAAACCCGATGTTGAGCGTGTGCATGCCGTCCATCCCGGCCACAGGGCGGACATTGACATAATCCAGACCGTGTCCGGCATTCAGCGCCAGACCAAGCCGCACGGCTTCCCGGCCCGCGGCCTCGAGCTTCCTGAGCTCTGAGGCCTGATGCCTTGAACCAAAAACTTCCGCATATCGTCCCGTGTGAAGTTCAACACAATCTGCTCCCGCGTCATGAGAGCCGCGTATCTGTTTCAAATCAGGATCCACAAAGAGACTAACACGGATTCCCGATTTCTTCAAGGCACTAATTTTTTTTCTTAAATCAGGAACTCTCGAAACAATGTCCAGCCCCCCTTCCGTCGTCAGTTCCTGCCGCTTTTCCGGAACCAGACACACCTCCTGCGGACGCGCCCTCAAAGCGAACCGTATCATCGCGGGCGTTGCGGCCATTTCGAGGTTCAATGGGATTTTTATTTTCTTGCGGATGGAAAGGACATCGTGATCCTGAATGTGGCGGCGGTCTTCGCGGAGGTGAACCGTGATCCCCTGGGCGCCCGCGCTCTGGACCGCAAGCGCCGCCTGAAGCGGGTCCGGGAAACTTCCGAGCCGAGCCTGCCGCACCGTCGCGACATGATCAATGTTGACGCCGAGTTTCACCATGCGTTTAAAGAACTTCGAGGTCTTTGCGCGCGGCCTGAGACAAAAATTCCGCCATCTGCTCAACTTTCGGCAGAGTGTCCGCTTCAATCATGATGCGGAGGAGAGGTTCCGTGCCGGAATATCTCACGAGGACCCGTCCCTGATTCCTGAGCTGAACCTCGGCGTCCAGAATGGCCGGACCGAGAACGGAACATTTTTCGATAGGAATCTTTTTTTTGACTTTAAGATTAAGCAGAAGCTGGGGATATTTGGGAAGCATTTCGGTATAGGAGGAGAGCTTTCGTTTTGAATGAATAATAATTTTTAAAATCTGGAGCGCCGTGAGGATCCCGTCGCCCGTGGGCAAATAATTCCCGAAAATGATGTGTCCCGATTGTTCTCCCCCGAGGACCGCGCCCGTTGAGAGGATCGCGTCCGACACCGCCCTGTCTCCCACCGGCACCGTCATCACGCGGATTCCGGCCTTTTCCATTTCCTTGTGAAACCCCAGGTTCGCCATGACGGTCGCCACCACCGTGTCATTTTTAAGTTCCCCCTGTTCCTTGAGGTGCTTCGCGGACATCGCGATCAGGACGTCGCCGTCCATCACATGGCCTTTTTCGTCCACAAACTGCACCCGGTCCGCGTCCCCGTCAAAAGCGCACCCGCCGTCCGCCGCAAGTTTAAGCACCTGCTGCTGAAGCGTCTGAGGATGGAGCGCCCCGCAATTCAAATTGATGTTTTTTCCGTCAGGCGCGTGATGCATCGAATATACGTCCGCCCCAAGTTCCTGGAATATTTTAGGGGCAAAATCCGATGCAGAACCGTTGGCGCAATCCAAAATCCATTTCAACCCCTGAAGAGGTTTTCCCGCCGGAAGCGAACGTCTGAGAAATTCAAAATATTCCTCCGCGCCTTGGGGAAAGGGCCGAATCTCAACCTTGTTGGACTGTGCGGCCGAGGCATGACTTCCCCCGGCCATGGCCTCAATTTCGCGTTCCCAATCATCCGGAATTTTTTTTCCGTCAGACGAGAAAAATTTTATGCCGTTAAATTCGGACGGGTTGTGAGACGCGGAAATCACCACGCCGGCAAGAAATTTATCTTTTCTCAAAATTGCAGAGATGGCGGACGTGGGAATGACCCCGGTCGAATACACTTCGAGTCCGGCCTTGGCGAGCCCTCGGACGAGGGACTTCAAAATCCATCCGCAGGATTCACGGGTGTCCTGCCCGATCAAAACTTTTTTGGAGTCCTGATGTTTGGATTTAAGCGTGAGACCCGCGCACTCAGCGATTTTTTCTATCGTCTCTGCCGTGAGAGGCTCTGCCCCTGCGACTGCCCGGATCCCGTCTGTGCCGAAAAGTTTATCAATCACCATGTCACGGTTGGTGGTGCCTGAGATAGACCCAGAGGAGGATGGAGAAAGCGAACGCAAGGAGTTTGAGCTTCCAGTTGACCGCGAATTTGGAAAGGATGGAGGCGATGAATTCGTTCATCCTGCATTCCCCTCAGTTTTGTTCCCGGGCTTCTGCAGGAGTGTCCTTTCCTGCTGGGACCGATACATGTCATGAAGTTCATCCAAAAGGTTGGCGAAATCAATTTGGCGTTCCAGCCGGCCGTTCCGGGCGATGGACAAATGACCCGTCTCCTCGGAAACAATCAGGATCGTGGCGTCAGAAATTTCGGACAGGCCCACGGCCGCGCGGTGGCGGGTGCCGAGGATTTTCGCAAAGTGAGGATCGTCGGTGATGGGCAAAAGGCACCCTGCCGCGGCAAGCTGAGACCCGGAAATGATGAGGGCGCCGTCGTGAAGCGGCGAACGCGGGTGAAGGAGAGAAAGGATCAGCTCGCTCGAAATTTCTCCGTTGATCCTCGTCCCCGTTTCAATATAATTCTTGAGTCCCGTTTCCTGTTCAAGCACGATCAAAGCGCCGATGCGCTTGTCCGAACATTCCTTGAGCGCCGCCACGACTTCGTCGACAAACTCAAAACTTCCCGGGATGATCCACCGCGAAAACTGCTGGCTCCCAAGCTGGGCCAGGGCAGATCTGATTTCCGGCTGAAAAATGACCGCCATGATCACGATGCCCGCCATCCAGAAATTGTGAAGAATCCAGCGCGTCATGGGAAGCGGAATAATTTCCGTGAATATAAATGTCGCGACCGCAAGGAACAAAATGCCTTGCAGGATCTGAACGGACCGCGTGCCGCGCACGATCAGCATCAGACGATAAAAAATGAAGGCGACCAGCACGATGTCGCACCCATGCCTCAAACCGTGCATCCAGAAATTTTTTAGTGTTTCCAATTAATCGCCTTTGCTCTTTATTGCCCCAAAAATCTTAAGCGCGCGGCGCGTGGCTCCGACATCATGCACCCGCAGATAACCCGCGCCCTGTTCGGCCGCCCACAACGCGCAGGCCAGACTGCCTTCAAGCCGATCCTTCGGGTCCAGCGGATTTTTTTCGTTCCCGAGGATGCGCCCGATGAATGACTTCCTTGAGGCCCCGATCATGACCGGAAATCCCGCCTGAGCGAACTTACGCACATTGTACAGAATTTCAAGATTATGGGTAAGGGTTTTTCCAAATCCGATGCCGGGATCAACGATAATTTTATTTTTAGGAAATCCCTTTTTTATAAGCATGCGCGCGCGCGACGCCAGATACGATTTTATCTCATTCACCGCGTTTTTATATTTCGCAAGGGACTGCATGGTCGACGGATTGCCCTTCATGTGCATCAGTGTGACAAAAGGCCGGTGTTTAAGGACGACCTCAATCATTCCAGGATCATGCGTGAGTGAGGAAACATCATTCACCATTTGGGCCCCGGAATCGAGAGCGGCCTCGGCGACGGCGGATTTTCGGGTGTCGATGGAGAGAGGAATTTTTGGAAATTTTTTAGTGAGAGCGCGGATGAGCGGCAGAACGCGTTTCAGCTCTTCTTCCGCAGAAACGCCGGAGGATCCAGGCCGGGTGGATTCTCCGCCGATATCGATCCAGTCCGCGCCTTCCCGGATGAGGGTTTCAGCGTGATGGATCGCTTGTTTCAGGCCCAGGTGTGTCCCGCCGTCATAAAATGAGTCCGGCGTGACATTGAGGATCCCGACGATTTGAACAGAGGATGGGGAGAAGCGCTCAGCCATCCTGAAAAAATTAAGTCGCCGGCTGAGGGATGGGGCCGCCGGGATTGATGAGAGGCCTGGGATCAGAGGTTTGAACTTTCGGGGCTTCTTTGACCGTGTTCTCAACCTTGGGCGTGACGATGCCCAAAATCGCATCCACGTCTTCGGCTTCAAGGACTTCTTTTTCAATGAGTTTTTCGGCCATCTTGGAGAGATTCTCAAAATTGTCCTGCAGAAGTTTCTTCGCGCGGGTCCCGCATTCCACAATGATCCGTTTCACTTCGGAATCAATCAGCTCAGCCGTTTTTTCCGAATATTCCCTCTGCTGAGTCATCATGTCGCGGCCCAGAAACACTTCGGACTCTTTCTTGCGGAACGCGATGGTTCCCAAGGCTTCGCTCATGCCGAACTCCGTGACCATCCTCTGCGCCATGGCGGTCGCTTTCTGAAAATCGTCCTGGGCTCCGGAAGTGGACTCCTTGAACATGAGCTCTTCCGCCGTGCGGCCTCCGAGCAGGACCGTGATCCGGCTCAAAATTTCTTCTTTGCGCACCAGATATCGGTCTTCCAGAGGCAGTTGAAGCGTATATCCCAATGCCGGGCCTCGGGGAATGATGCTCACTTTGTGCACGGGATCCGTTCCGGGAATGAGTTTCGCAACCAAAGCGTGTCCGGATTCATGATAGGCCACGACTTTTTTCTCGAGTTCAGAAATCACATGAGACTTTCTTTCAGGGCCTGCGATCACGCGCTCAATGGCCTCTTCCATGTCTTCCATCTCCACGGCATTTTTATTCTTGCGCGAAGCCAGGAGCGCCGCTTCGTTCACGAGACTGGCCAGATCGGCCCCGACGAAACCGGGAGTTCTTCTCGCAATGATGGAGAGGTTCACGTCTTCCCCGAGTTTCACGGTTTTCGCGTGAACTTTGAGGATGGCTTCGCGGCCGTTCAGATCGGGAGAAGGAATCACCACTTGGCGGTCAAATCTTCCCGGGCGCAGGAGCGCAGGGTCCAAGACGTCCGGCCGGTTGGTGGCGGCGATCATGATCACGCCTTCTTTGGTGTCAAATCCATCCATTTCAACGAGGAGCTGGTTCAAAGTCTGCTCGCGCTCGTCGTGTCCTCCGCCGAGTCCCGCGAAACGGTGACGGCCGACCGCGTCGATTTCATCGACGAACAACAAGCAGGGCGCGTTCTTGCGTCCCTGTTCAAACAAATCGCGCACGCGGCTGGCTCCGACGCCCACAAACATCTCGACGAATTCGCTTCCGGAGGACGAAAAGAAAGGAACATTCGCTTCGCCCGCGACCGCCTTGGCGAGCAAAGTTTTTCCAGTTCCGGGAGCGCCATAAAGCAAAACGCCCTTGGGAATTTTTCCGCCCAGCCTTTGAAACTTGGCCGGGTCTTTCAGAAATTCAATAATCTCTTTGAGCTCTTCCTTCACTTCATCGCATCCGGCAACGTCGGCGAAAGTCACCTTCATCTTTTTGCCGGTCTGAAGTTTCGCCTTGGAACGCCCGAACGACAAGGCCTGTTTTCCCCCGCCCTGCATGGGCCGGACAAAAAATAACCATACGACCAGATAAAACATGCCGACATAAATCAGGCTCTGGAGCACCATCGGCCACCAGGGATGTTCGTTTTCTCCGCTGAACTTCACTTTGTTGGCTTCAAGCTCCTCGATCAGTTTGGGATCAGGCAGGGGGATGGTCTTGAAATATCCTTCCTTGTTGTCCTGAAGTTTGACTTTGCCGCGAATGAGGTCCTGACGCACGGAAACTTCCGTGATTTTGCCGTCGCGCAAACGCGCTTTAAAATCGGAATAATCGATCTGCGGCTCGATGTTCATGGTGCCGAAAGAGCGGACGAGAAGAAGGAGGGTGATGACGACCATCACCCAAACGAGGGCCTGCCTGGCAATGCGGTTTTTCAATTTATGGTTCTCCTAACGAGGCAACGGAATGGTCTGAACGTTCTTTCTTTTGTTAAGGAAAGCGACAATCTCGCCTATTTCCCGATACGAACTTTTTGGCCGGAGACGGTGGAGAAAGTACTGCCTCAACCATCCATTATACTCGAAAAACCGGGCCACATCAAGCTGTTCTCCGGCGGGGGTCCCGCCCCATCTGACAACGTTTTTTTCCATCGACAGCGCCTGGGAATCCATATAATTTTTCTGGCCGCGGAGGATGGCGCACAGCTCGCTGATCCTCTCAACAACTTTCGGCTGAACTTCTGACAGAAGCGGCAAGACTTTCAGCCTCACCCAGTTCCGGCGATACTTGAGGTCCTGATTGGTGATGTCTTTACAATAGGTTAGATGTTGGGATTTGAGATAAGATTCAATGTCCCGGCGGCTGAATCCCAGCAAAGGTCTCGTAACCTCAATTTTATCATGCGTCGGATCCTGGGTGATGCCGCTCAGGGGCCTGAAAACCGGCATGCCGCAAAGCCCGTCCGCTCCGCTTCCGCGGAGGAGGTTCATCAAAAAAGTTTCCGCCTGGTCATTGGCGTTGTGCGCCGTCAGGACAAATTTGGATTGATATTTTTTTGCCGCCTCACCAAACTGATGATATCGGAGCATGCGGGACTTTTCCTCCGTGGACTTTCCCTTGGGAGGACGGATCTCGCTCAGATGAAACTTGAACCCCCATTTTTCGGCGAGAGATTTCACGAACGCCTGATCTTTGAGAGAAGATTTCCCTCTCAAGTGGTGCTGAACGTGAACGGCGATCGGAACCCATTTCTTTTCCTTATGGATACGCTTGATCAGGTGAAGAAGGCACACGGAGTCCGCTCCGCCCGAAACGGCGACAAGGATATTTCCGGGCGGGATTGGGTTCAGGAGGTCGTGTTTCCGAAATTCCTGATAAAGGTTCAATTTATTCGACGGTCACGGATTTGGCCAGATTCCTGGGCTGATCCACGTCACAGCCGCGCAGGACGGCAATGTGATAGGCCAGAAACTGAAGCGGGATGGCGTTGATGAGAGGAGCATAGGTTTCAGGAACGCTGGGAACATAAATGGTTTCGTTGGCCACCTGGGTGATTTTCGCGTCGCCTTTGGAAGCGATCGCGATCACGAAACCGCCCCGCGCCTTGGCTTCCTGAATGTTCGAAAGCACTTTTTCATAAACGAGCGATTGGGTCGCGATGGCCACGATCGGCATGTTTTCGTCGATGAGCGCGATGGGGCCGTGCTTCATTTCTCCCGCGGGATATCCTTCGGCATGGATATACGAAATTTCCTTGAGCTTGAGCGCTCCTTCGAGGGCAAGCGGATAATTCAGATTGCGTCCGAGATAAAGGAAATGGAATTTTTTATAAAGATTTTTAGCGATGGCTTCAATCCGGGATGAGGATTCCAGACTTTCACGGACCCAGCTCGGGATTTTGACGAGGTCTTTCTGAATGTTCTCAAGTTCTTTTTTGGGGACGGCGCCCCGGACGCCGGCAAGATGAACGGCGAGCAGGAGAAGCGCGGTCAACTGGCCGGTGAACGCTTTCGTGGAGGCCACGCCGATTTCCGGGCCGCAGTGGGTATAAAATGTCGAGTCTGCCGCATTCGTGATGGTGGACCCCAAAACATTGCAGATCGCAAGGGTCTTGGCGCCGGATTTTTTGGCCAGGCGGAGCGCGGCCAGAGTGTCCGCGGTTTCTCCGGACTGGGATATAAAAATTGCGAGGTCATTTTTATCGAGGAAGGAGGTGCGGTATCGGAACTCGGAAGCGATCTCCACCTGACAGCTCACTTTCGCGAGGCTTTCCAGCCAAAACCGTCCGATCAGCGCGGCATGATATGATGTCCCGCAGGCGACGAGCGTGATTCGTTTCAGCGATTTCAGAGTGGACGCTGAGAGCCCAAGCTCTTTTTCAAATTCGCCGCCTTTGGAATAGACGCGGCCTCGGATCGTGTCTTCAATGGCGTTGGGCTGTTCCATGATTTCTTTGAGCATGAAATGTTTATAGCCCGACTTTTCCGCCTGAAGGGGATCCCAGGTGACGGTCGTGACGGTTTTCTTCACGCTTTTGCCGTCTTCCGTGAAACATTCCACGCTGTTTTTCTTTAAGACCGCGATTTCGCCCTGATCGAGAAATATGGTTTTGCGCGTATAGGGCAGGAGCGCGGGGATGTCGGAAGCGATGAAATTTTCCTTCTCGCCGATGCCCACCACCAGCGGACAATCTCTCCTCGCCGCCACAACCATATCCGGACAATCTGAACAGAGGATCGAGAGGGCATAGGCGCCTTCCAGCCTTTTGAGCGAACGCACCACGGCGTTAAAAAATTCTTTTTCTGTTTTATTTTTTGCCTTCTTCCATTCTTCCTCAATGATGTGCGGGATCACTTCCGTGTCGGTCTGAGAGGCGAAACTGTGGCCTTTCTTTGTGAGATCCGACCTTAACACCATGTAGTTTTCGATGATCCCGTTGTGGACGACGACGATCTTCTTCGTGCAGTCCATGTGCGGATGCGCGTTCTGCTCGGACGGAACTCCGTGCGTAGCCCAGCGGGTGTGTCCGAGCCCCACAAACCCCTCCGCCGCGTTTTTCTTGAGAACCGTCTCAAGGTTGGAAATTTTGCCCACCGCGCGGCGCAGTTCGATGTCGCCCGCGTTCAGCACCGCAATGCCGCTGGAATCATATCCGCGATATTCCAGCCTCCTCAAACCGTCCATCAAAACTTCGCTCGCCGCCCTGGACCCCACATATCCCACAATTCCGCACATGTCAGACTCCTTTTGCCCGCAATAAAATCAAAAAATTATTTCTCATGAGGATAATCTTCGCCCAGAATCACTTCAATGTCCACCAACGGATTCGTCTCAAGGCGCGTGAAAACTTCCGTGTGCCGGGACTTGAGCGCCGAAGCCACTCCGCTTGCCGCCCTGGGATCGCCGCGATGATCGCGGACCATCGTCCGCTGTTGACGGGACGAATAGTTTCCCCATTTCACCACGTCAAACCCCGCGTGCCGGAGCGCTTTTGTGACGACCAGCGCCAAACCTTTCTGGCTGGAAGCGTTCCAAACTTCCACCGTCACTTTGGACAAATCCAAAACGGTCTCCTGCTCCGTTTCCGGAACCGCTGCGGTTTCAGTCGAGGATTTCATCTCCGCCCCGCTGATTTTGCCCGCCATAAAATTCGCCGTCACCTGCACATCTTCCGGATCAGGAATCCAAAATCCCTGCTGAGCTTTCCCCGGCAGCTGGATCAGCCGGATCCGGTCCTTCGTGATGTCCCGCAATTCATAAAGGGCCAGGAGGCGCTCATAGCCGGTGAGGTTCGTTTGGACTGATTTCAGAGACACCATAATCATTTTCGGAAGCCGTAGGATGCTCCGAGGGCTCGTGAACCGGCTCACCATTTTGAGGAGGAAATCCTGCTGTCTTGAAACCCGGCCATAGTCCCCTGTGGATCCGCGGAACCGGACATATTCGAGCGACTTCTGCCCGTTCAGGTGATGCGTGCCCGTGTCGAAATGGATGTGGAGCTTGCCCCAGTTGTCGTCATAATCCATGGGTTCGTCCACCGTCACATCCACGCCGCCCAGAAGGTCAATGATCTTTTTGAAACCATCATAATCTATTTGCGCGTAGAAATGAAGAGGGGGTTTCGCCGTTTCCGTTGCAGGATAGAGGAGATTGGAAACAGCGCCCCACAAAAATTCGGTCGCTTCGCGCGGGTTCCGCTTGCTGGCTTTATAGGAATAGGCATAAACCTCGTTGATCCGCCGGACGCGGAGACCAGGGATATCCACCTTCGTGTCGCGCGGGATGGAGAGCAAGTCCAGACGGCGGGAAACCGGGGTGTAGCGGGCGAAAATGATCGTGTCTGAATGGCGCGCGTTGTCGACCCAGTCGGTTCCGATCACGAGTCCATAAAGCGCTTCGCCGTTTTGAAGCGACTGGGCCAGCCTGCTTTTCCACGAAAACCAGACCGAGGCAAAACTCCCCGCAACCACGAAAAAACCGAGCAGGACGGGAAACAGTTTCCGTTTCATGACGAAACCCAGCGGTTCCAAACGCGCACGCTTTCGGGATGGATCCATTGACCTTTGATCACGGTGTAATAAAGTTTTATTTTCAGGCCTTCCAGAAACGCTTCATGCAAATCTTTCATGGCGAGACTTCTCAAACCCTTGGCTTCGGAAAATTTTCTGTCCGGCGAGGCGAGGTCCGCCAGATAAAGACATTTTTCGAACGGGCTCATGTGGACGCTCCCAAAGGTGTGTTTGGCAATCGCCGAAACAATGGGCTTATTTTTTATTTTAAATTCTCTCTGCGCGATATGGGAACCGACATAAGCGTGAAGGAGTTTGGGCCTGTGCCGGCAAAGAAGATCAAAATCAGGGGCCTTGATTTTCTTTTTTTTGGCGTATTTTATGAGTTCTCGGCCGCTCCAGCATTTTGCGGAATCGTGGAGCAGTCCCGCGAGGCGGGCATGAGCGGGATTGAGCCCGTGCTTTTGCGCCAGTTTCTCCGCAAGATAAGCCACCGCCATCGTGTGCCCGAGACGCTCTTTCGTGAGATATTTTCTGAGATATTCCAGCACGCTCTTTTCCGTCGGCAGTTTGCTCATAACGCGTATAATTTTCTGCTTAAAATAAATTTGGAAACCTTTGGGTCAAGGACTTTGGATTTTGATCCTTGGGATATGCTTTTACGGATTTTCGTGGACGAGATTCCGCCGATCCTGCCCAATGAAACGAGGCCGCACAATTTCAAGATCTCCCGCCAGTTTTTCCATTTTTTGATGCGCCGGACGGCGTCACGGCCCATCAGCAAAAACAACTGAGCGCGGGGGAATTTTTTGCGAAAATGCCGGACGGTATATATCGTATACGAAGGCGCGGGGCGGCCAAGCTCGAATGAGGAGATTTTGAATTTAGGTTTATCGCCAAGGGCCAGACGAAGCATTTTGAGACGGTCTCTGTCGGACGCGATGGGAGAATTTTTCTTGAATGGGGAACGTTTGACCGGAACAAAATAAACAAAATCCAATGTGTGCGCGCGGCGGATTTTTTCTGCGAGAGCAACATGGCCCAGGTGGACCGGATCAAAACTTCCTCCGAAGATTCCGATTTTTTTCAATTATTTACGGATCTGCCCGGAGCCCTCGGCGACATATTTGGTGGTCGTGAGGTCCCGCGCTCCCATGGTGCCGCGCGCGTGAAGCTTGTTGGTTGAAATGCCGATCTCCGCGCCAAGGCCGAAAACGCCGCCGTCATGCATCCGCGTCGAAACGTTGTGGAAAACCGCCGCCGAATCCACGCCCTGAACGAACCGTTCCACCGAGGACGCGTCCTGCGAAACGATCACGTCCGTGTGCCCGGAACCATATTTATTGATGTGATCAATCGCCTGGTCCACGGAATCCACGACTTTGACTGAGAGGATCAGGTCCAGATATTCCATCGGCCAGTCTTTTTCGGAGGCTCTCTTCGCGGAGGGAATATATTTTCTTGCCCCGTCATCTGCGCGGAGCTCCACGCCGGCGTTTTTATATCTTTGGCCGAGCACGGGCAAAAGTTCCTCGGCGATGGCTTTGTGGACGATGAGCGTCTCCATCGCGTTGCAGACGCCGGGACGCTGAACTTTGGAATTGAAAGCGATGTCCTCGGCCATCCTGGGATGAGCCGAGCGGTCCACATAAACATGGCAGACGCCCTTTCCGTGACCGAGCACAGGAACCGTGCCCTGTTTCTTGATGTCCCGGACCATCTCTTCGGAACCGCGGGCGATGATCAGGTCCACGAGGCCGTCCTGCCGGGCAAGCTCATAAATGTTTTTCCGGTCCGTGTCCGTGATCAGGAGGACGGCATCTTTGGGAGCGCCGGACTCCGCGACAGCTTCGCTGAAAATTTTGGCCAGGATTGTGTTGCTCTGGATCGCTTCACTGCCGCCGCGAAGGATGACCGCGTTCGCCGCCTTGAAACAGAGGGCCGCGGACTCCGCCGTGACATTCGGGCGGGACTCATAAATCATGCCCACCACGCCCAGGGGAACGCGGACTTTTTTTATGAGGATTCCGTCTTTCGTGGTCCATTGCTCCACCACTTCGCCCACAGGATCTTTTTGTTCGGCGATTTCCTCAAGCGCGCGCGCCATGTCGTCGACCCGCTTCTCGTTGAGGGTGAGCCGATCAATGAGGGCGGGAGCATATTTTTTCTTGCGGGCCGATGCAACGTCTTTCTTGTTGGCCGCGATAATCGCCTGATCGCTCTGTCTCAGGGCGAACGCCGCCTTCTTGAGAGCGTTTTTCCTCGCGTCATCGGTCAAGAGCGCCATTTTGCGGCTTGCCGCCTTTGCCCGTTTTGCAATGTCTGAAATTTTACTCATATCTTTGTCCCAGAACTTTATCCAAAACCGCGATCCCTTTTTTAAGTTCATCCGTCGAGATTGTCAACGGCGGCAGGAATCTCAGGACTTTTTCCTGCGTGCAGTTGATCAAAAGCCCGTTTTCTCTCGCCATTTCCACATAAACTTTCCCCGGCCTTTCCAGAACCAATCCAACCATCAGCCCCAATCCCCGAACCTCGGTTATGAAAGGATATTTTGATTTGAGCCTCATCAGTTCTTTTTTAAGAAACTCGCCCTTCTGCCGGACAGATTTCAAAAATGCCGGAGTCAGTTTCTTCATCACCTCAAGCGCGGCCCTGCAAACAACCGCGTTTCCTCCGAAAGTCGCCGCATGATCGCCCTTCTCAAAAATTTCCGCGACTCCCGTCCTCGCGATCGTGGCTCCGATGGGAAGTCCCCCGCCCAAAGCTTTCGCGAGGCACATGACGTCGGGTTTCACCCCATAATGCTGATAAGCAAAAACATTGCCCGTTCGTCCCATCGCCGTCTGAACCTCATCGAAGACAAGAAGAATGTTTTCCTGATCGCAGATGTCCCTGAGTCCCTGCAGAAATTCTTTCGTGGCCGGGATCACTCCGCCTTCGCCCTGCACCGGCTCCACAAAAATCGCGCAGGTTTTTTCCGTCACCAGTGACCCGACAGACTCCAGATCATTGAATTTCGCATAAAGCATTTTCTCGACGAGAGGCTCAAAGCCTTTCTGATATTTGGGTTGCCCCGTCAGACTGATCGCGCCCATCGTCCGCCCATGAAACGAGCTTTCAAAGGAAATGATTTCATTCCCTAAATTATGTTTGCGCGCCCACCGCCTCGTGAGCTTCAAGGCGCATTCGTTGGCTTCCGCGCCGGAATTGGAATAAAAAACTTTGCCCGGGAACGCATTTTTAATCAGTCTCTGGGCGAGCTGAATTTGCGGGATCGTATAATAAAGATTTGAGGTGTGGACGATTCGTCGCATCTGGTCGGAAACTGCTTTCGCAATCGCCGCGTCGCAATGGCCGAAATTGTCCACGGCGAGGCCCGAGAAAAAATCGAGATATTTTTTCCCCTTCTCGTCCCACACAAAACTCCCCTTGCCCTTGACCAGCACGAGAGGCTGTCTATAATAGGTCTGAAAAACCGCTTTCTGCTCTTCCGCAATCCAGTTCATAGTGTTCCCAATTTTAGCAAATTTGAGTATACTTGGGGTCAGCGGACCTGACCCATAAAATGAAAATCCTCTTCCTCACTCACACTTCCCCCTATCCTCCGGACGACGGCATGAGATCGACGTGTTATGCGCTCATCAAGGAAATGAGTCTCCGCCACGACGTCTCGCTCCTCAGCCTCGTGGAATCTGATTCAGAAGCCGCACAAATCGAGCACATGCGGCCCATCGTCAAGGGACTTCATATCATAAAACACGATATCCCAAGGTCGATTTTCCGACGAGTCCGCAATATTTTTTTCGAATGCGCCCCTTTTTGCGTCGTGCAGTTCATGAACGATTCTTTCGCAAACAAAATGCGGGAACTCCTGCAAAAAGAAAAATTTGATTTGGTCCATTTCACCTCGATCAACATCTCGGGATATTGGGATTGTCTCGGAAACACGCCGGGCCTCTTTTTTCCCCACGATTCCGTCTCCATGCAGTTCCGCAGAAACGCCGGCCAGGAGCCCCACTGGCTCAAAAAATTTTATCTTTATGCCCAGTCGCGCAAAGCCAAATATTTTGAAAAAACCATGATCCCCAAATTCACGAAAACGGTCGTCGTCTCAGAAGTGGACCGTCAATGGATCCTGAAATTTTTGCCGAATGCCCAGATTCCCGTGATCCCGGGCGGCGTGGACCCCGACCGCTTCAAACCCCGGGACACGACGGACGATTTTCCCTCCGTCATATTCCGAGGCGTCATGAATTTCATCCCCAACTCGGACTCCGTGCTCTATTTTTACCGCGAGATCATGCCGCTCATCCAAAAAGAATTTCCCAAACTTAAATTTTATGTCGTCGGCAAAAACCCGCCGCCCGAAATTCTGGCCTTGAACGGCAACAACACCGTCGTGACAGGCCTCGTCCCGGACATTCAGGCCTATATGGCCAAAGCCACCGTCAACATCTGCCCCATGCGGAGCGGTTCCGGGATGAAAAACAAGATTTTGGAAGCCTGGGCCATGGAACGCGCCGTGGTCGCCAGCTCCATCGCCTGCGACGGCATCAATATTGCAGACGGCAAGGACATCCTCGTGGCCGATGAACCGCAAAAGTTCGCCGACGCCGTCATCCGCCTCCTGAAAGACCCCGCCCTCCGCCAGTCCCTCGGCCGCGCCGGCCGCGAAAAATGCATCTCCAGATACACCTGGGCTTATGTCGCCACGCTTTTCGAGAAGGTTTACAAGGAAATGGCTATAAGGTAGAATCTTCGGATATGAAATTCCTCTTCCTCTATTGGAACCACCCCGTTGAACCTCTGGGCCTCATGTATCTGTCCGCTGTTTTGAAGAAGGCCGGACACCAAACCAAGATCGGGATCATCGGCGGCGAAAAAGATCTCGACCAGGTTTATAAGGAATATAAACCGGACGTGGTCGCCTGCTCCGTCATGACGGGGTCACATATCGATTTCATGGAGATCGTTCACCGCTTCAAACAAATCCGGCCCGTCCTGAGCATGATGGGCGGCTCTCACCCCACATTCGCGCCGGAAGTCATTGAGGAATATCCCGAACTGGACGTCGTCGTGCAGGGCGAAGCGGAAGACGCCATCAAAGAATGGGCCAATGCCCAGCAATCCGGCGGAGACACCACCCACATCCCCAACATCTGGGTCCGCAAAGACGGCAAAATTTATAAGAATGAGATGCGCAACCTGAACGAAGACCTGGACGGCTTGCCCTTCCCGGACCGCGACATCGTTTTCGAGCACCCCATCTGGAAACGCCAGCCCATCCGCCACTTTATCGCCGCCCGCGGCTGTGCTTATCGCTGCACCTATTGTTTCAACAACGCCGTCGTTGACATCTACAAGGGCAAAGGCAAATGGGTGCGCTGGCGGAGCGTGGATAAAGTCGTTGAAGAAGTGAAAGACGTCATCGACAAGTGGGGCGGGAAATTCGTTTATTTCCAAGACGATATTTTCATTATGGACAAGCAGTGGCTGGCTGAATTCGCGGAAAAATATTCCAAAGCCGTGGGTCTTCCCTTCCATTGTCATGTGCGCCCAAATCTAGTCGATGAAAAAAGCGCCCAGCTCTTGAAGAAAGCCGGATGTTATTCCGTGCACATGGCGCTCGAAACCGCCGACGACAAATTGCGCCTCATGATTGAGCGGGACATGTCCAAAGAAACGATCGTGAACGCCAGCAAAGCCCTCAACAACAACGGCATCAAGATCATGATGCAAAACATCCTCGGCCTCCCCACAAGCACTCTCCGCAACGATTTTGAGACGCTCGAGATGAACATCCTCTGCGATCCTCTTTATGCCTGGTGCTCGCTCTTTCAGCCTTATCCCGGCCTGGAACTCACGCGTGTCGCCAAAGAGAAAGGCCTGCTCGAAGAAAAGAGCGCCGACAACATAGGCAAAAAGTTTTTTGAGGCTTCCATCCTGAAACTCGAAAACAAGAAAGAAAGAGAATTTCTGCAAAAATGGTTTGCGGTGGCCGCGGCATACCCCATCCTTTATAAATCCGGCCTCGTGGATCTCCTGATCCGCATGCCTGACCGCCCCGTCGTCCGCAAGGCCTATCACTGGGTCTATGACAAGTTCCGCAAGTATAAAGACTCTCAGCTCTATGGCATGGACCTTGAGTCCGCCAACGAGATGGAAGGCGATTGACAAACCCCGTTTTTGGGGGTATATTCTAAACAGGCTCCCCCATGAAAACAAGCAAATTCGTCTCACTTTTATTGGTTCTGGGGCTGACATTTTCGGCCCTCAAGAGTTGCCCAATGGGCATGAAATCCTCCGCAAAGGGATCTCACGACTGTTGCTCACAATCTAAAAAATCCGATCAGGCGAAACACACCAAGTCCGGCAACACCCTTTGCTGTGACCAGGCCAAGGCGGGAACCGATGCCAAAATTGTTCCGCAATCAGACTCTCATTCAACAATCCCTTTGTATAAATCCAACAGCGAATCCAAGATCGCAAATTCATCATTGTCCCGCCAGGATGCATCGCTCCAAGCCAATGCCAGTCCGCCCGATGGCACAAAGTCCCTCCACACTTCACGCGCTCCTCCTCAATAAACTGACTCGCAACCGATAATCCGGCTGGCGCGCATTTGCGCCTTTGGTTATGTTTATATGGAGGTCCCATGTCATTTCTATCAATCATATTTATGATCTTTACCGTCCAGAATCTCTGGCCGTCTGAACCTGTTCCCAAAACTCTGCTCCTGAACGATGTTTTGGCGATCGCTCGAAACAATAATCCCGAAATTATAGCCGCCGAAAAAAAATGGCGCTCGATGGAAGCCAGAGTCGGATCCGAGTCCGGATGGGACCGCACCACTTTTTCTTATGAGACGATGTATTCCAACCGCGAGCGGGTCATCGGCGTTTCACAGGACATCCCTTTTCCCGGGAAACTGACTCTCAAGGGCAACATCGCGCGCAGAGAAGCTTTCATGAGCCGGGAATCAGGGCAAGCGAAAGTGAACCAGATCACAGCGCAGGTGAAATCGGCCTATGCCATGCTTTTTCTCGCCCACAAATCGATCGAGATTTATAACCAGAACGCGGACCTCATGCGGCGTTTCGCCAAGGTGGCCGAATCCAAATATGTCGTCGGAAAAGCGGGGCAGGTGGACGTGCTCAAAGCCCAGGTTGAACTTTCAAAATCGCTCAACATGATCCTGACCCTTGAGCAGGAAAAAGAAACTTCTCAGGCCATGCTCAACATCCTTCTGAACCAGGATCCGGAACAGGAACTTGGCGCGCCGGAGGAGCCCAAAATCATGGATATCGATTGGGATTATAAAAAGTTTTCCCAAATCGCCGTCGAAAACCGTCCGGAACTCCAGGGAATGTCTCACCATGTTCACCACTCCAAAGCCGCTCTCACATACGCACGATATGATTATTTGCCGGACTTCATGGTCCAGCTCAAACGGCGCTCGGCCGACAACCCGGACATGGACGGCTCCAATGAGTTTATGGTGGCGGCCAAGATTCCGTTATGGTTCGGAAAAAATATTGCGCAGTCAAACGAAGCAAAATACGAAGCCGAAATGGGTTTGGCAGAATATCAAACCATGAGAAACATGACTCTTTGGACGGTGAAGGATCTGCTTGTGAAAGTGAAAGCCGCTGAACGGCTGATCAAGCTTTATCGGACCAGCGTGATTCCCCAGACGGAAAATGCGCTCAAGATAACACAGACGGCCTATCAATCGGACCGCGCAAGTTTTCTGGACCTGATTGATGTGCAGAGGAATCTCGTGCAGTTTCAGCTGGAACATTATCAGCACCTGGCGGACTATACAAAAATGATCGCGGAGCTCGAGCAGGTTCTGGGCAAGCCGTTAACAGAGGTGATAAAATGAAAAAAATATTTTTATCGATTGTTCTTTTGGCCGGCGCGGCGACATTTTATGCCTGCAAGAAATCGGACCACGCGGATCATCAGACTCAGGAGCAGAAAAGAGTGATATACCACTGCCCGATGCACCCCACATATACTTCCGACAAACCGGGCAGTTGTCCCATCTGCGGGATGACTCTTGTTCTGGCGGATGCTGAAGAACATTCTCAATCTTCGCAGACGGCACTGCCTGGAGAAGTTAAAATTACGACGGAACGTCAGCAGCTCATCGGCGTAAAGACCGGGTCCGCGGAAATGATGGAGCTTAAAAAAGTCCTTCGCGCTTCAGCCCGCGTCGCCTATGACACGGAACTTTATAACGCCATTGCGGAATATCAGGGCGCGCTGGATGCGAGAGTAAAAATCAATGACAGTCCCTTGCCGGAAGACATTGAGCGGGCGAACTCCATGGTCCGGTCCTCCTCCCTCAAACTCCGTCAGCTCGGATTTTCCCGAGAGCAAATGGAAGACCTTAAAAAGGGGCAGGGCAATCAAACGAACTTGATCCTGGGAGAGCGAGGCGGATTGGTTTGGATCTACGCGCAAATTTATGAGTTCGAATCCGGCCTCGTGAAGCCGGGGCAAGTGATGGAAGTGACCGCGTCCGCCGTGCCGGGAAAAGTTTTCAGCGGAACCATAAAATCCGTTGATGCGAATTTAAATCCCGAGAGCCGGTCATTGCGCGTGAGAGCTCAGGTGCCCAATAAGGAAGGATTGCTTAAGCCAGACATGTATGTGGACGCCAAAATCGTTGTTCCCCTCGGGAAAAAACTGGCTGTGCCGGAAGAAGCCGTGATGGACACGGGCGAACGCAAACTCGTTTTTGTTGTCACATCCCCCGGAAGCTATAGTCCGAGAGAAGTGGTCACGGGACAGGAGGCGGAAGGATTTTATGAAATCGTGAGCGGATTATCTGAAGGTGAAAAAATCGTCACTTCCGCTAATTTTCTGATCGACTCAGAATCAAGACTCAAGGCGGCCATTTCCGGATCAGGGCATCAGCATTAATTTTATGATAGAAAAAATTATTGATTGGTCGGCAAAAAACAAATTCCTCGTCATCATCCTGACTGCTTGCGCGATGGTTTATGCGGTCTATGCCTTGAAACACGTTCCCCTGGACGCCATTCCGGATCTCTCCGACACCCAGGTCATCATCTATTCCAGGTGGGACCGTTCCCCCGACATTCTGGAAGACCAGGTGACCTATCCCATCATCACGGCTCTCTTGGGCGCCCCCAAAGTGAAAGCCATCCGTGGATTTTCTGATTTTGGTTTTTCATATGTGTATGTCATTTTCCAGGACGGAACCGACATTTATTGGGCCAGGAGCCGGACGATGGAATATCTTTCCAAAATTTTGCCCAAACTTCCTGAAGGCGTAAAAACAGAACTGGGCCCGGACGCCACAGGAGTGGGCTGGGTTTATCAATACGCTCTCGTCGATAAATCAGGCCAAAACAGCCTTGCGGATTTGAGATCGTTCCAGGACTGGAATCTCAGATATGCGCTCCAGAGTGTCCCGGGCGTGTCAGAAGTGGCCAGCATCGGAGGATTTCAGAAACAGTATCAGGTGAATTTAAATCCCAACGCGCTTGTGGCATACAACATCCCCCTGACGAAAGTTGTGGACGCTGTCCGTGACGGCAACAACGATGTCGGAGGCAGGCTCGTGGAGTTCAGCGGAGCGGAATATATGATCCGAGGCCGGGGATATGCGAGAAGCGTGGAGGACATCGAAAACATCGTCGTGAGCGCTGACAGAAAAGGCACGCCCATTTTGATCAAGCATCTCGGCCATGTCGCGATCGGGCCGGAGATGAGGCGGGGCGTCGCGGATCTGGACGGCGAAGGCGACACTGTGGGCGGCATCGTGATCATGCGTCATGGAGAAAACGCTCTGAATGTCATCGACCGGGTCAAAGAAAAAATTGAACAGATCAAATCGTCTCTGCCCAAAGGCGTGGAGCTCATCACCACCTATGACCGATCAAACCTGATTCACAGATCCATCAATACTCTTAAACATACTCTGGTCGAGGAATTGATCATCGTGAGTTTGGTCATATTGATATTCCTCTGGCACATCCCTTCTGCCGTGATCCCCATCGTGACAATCCCGGTCGCGGTCCTGCTCTCATTCATCCCCATGTATTTTATGGGGCTCACCTCCAACATCATGTCTCTGGCCGGCATCGCCATATCCATCGGGGTCCTCGTGGACGGCGCGATCGTGGAGGTTGAAAACGCCTATAAAAAACTTCAGCTTTGGGATGAGCATGGCAGAGTGGGAGACTTTCATGAAGTGCGCTTGAACGCTCTCAAGGAAGTGGGGCCGTCCGTGTTTTTTTCACTCCTGGTGATTGCGGTCGCGTTCCTGCCCGTTTTCACGCTCGTGGACCAGGAGGGCCGTCTCTTCAAGCCCCTGGCCTATGCCAAAAATTTCGCCATGGCCATTGCCGCGATCCTGGCCGTCACTCTGGACCCAGCCATGAGAATGATGTTCACCCGCATGGATTTTGTGCATTACAGGCCTGCCTGGCTCTCCTGGATCATCAACTCCGTCACCGTCGGAAAATATTATCCCGAGGAGAAACATCCCATAAGCAAAATTCTTTTCCGTGTTTATGAGCCCGCTTGCAGGTTCGTGCTGAAATATCCCAAAGCCACCATCGCGACAGCGCTCATCCTCGTCATCACGACCATTCCGGTTTATCTCAAGCTCGGTTCCGAGTTCATGCCGCCTCTTTATGAAGGGTCCATCCTATATATGCCCACGACATTGCCGGGCATTTCCGTGACGGAAGCGCAGAAACTCCTGCAAACCCAGGATCAGATTCTTAAAAGTTTTCCGGAAGTGGAGCGCGTGTTCGGAAAAGCGGGGCGAGCCGAAACCTCGACGGATCCCGCGCCCTTCTCGATGATGGAAACGACAGTCCTCCTCAAACCCCAAAGCCAATGGAGAAAAAGCATTCACACGAAAGACGACCTCATTCGAGAGATGGACTCCAAAATGAAATTCCCTGGCGTCGTGAATGCCTGGACCATGCCGATCAAAAACAGGATCGACATGCTCTCAACCGGAATCCGCACGCCCGTCGGCATAAAGATATTCGGGTCAGATCTCAACGAAATCGAACGCATCGGCTCCCACATCGAAATGATCGTGAAAGATGTTCCGGGAACCCGAAGCGTTTTTGCAGAGAGAACTGCCGGTGGATATTTCCTTGACTTTAATTTGCGGCGAGATCAACTGGCAAGATACGGCTTGAGCGTGAAAGACGCCGAGATGATCGTGATGTCCGCCATCGGCGGCGAGCCGGTCACGACGACCGTGGAAGGGAGAGAACGCTATACCGTCAATGTCCGTTATGCGCGCGAAATGAGAGACAACATCCCCAAACTGCGCCGCGTTCTGGTTCCAACGATGGGAGGCGCGCAAATTCCTCTTGAACAGCTGGCCGACATCGCCCTCGTTCAGGGCCCCTCCATGATCCGAGACGAAAACGGAATGTTGTCAGGATATGTTTATGTGGATGTGGCTGACCGCGACATCGGCGGCTATGTGAACGAAGCCAAAAAACTCGTGCAGGAAAAACTCACGCTTCCGACGGGATATTCAATTCTCTGGAGCGGCCAATACGAAAACATGATGAGAGTCCGTGAACGCCTCAAGATCGTGATCCCCGTCACCATTTTCATCATATTCATGCTTCTCTACATGAACACGAAGTCTGCCTTCAAAGCCGGAATCGTCATGCTTGCTGTCCCCTTTTCTTTGATCGGCGCCGTATGGTTCCTCTATGCCCTGGGATACAACACCTCGATCGCGGTTTGGGTCGGCATGATCGCTCTCATGGGGCTGGACGCCGAGACAGGGGTTTTCATGCTTTTATTTTTGGACTTATCTTTCAATGATGCCTTGCAAAAAGATAGAATGAAAAATGTCGGAGACCTGCGGGAAGCCATCGTCCACGGCGCGGTCAAGCGCATCCGCCCCAAAATGATGACGGTGTGCGCGGCGGCGATCGGCCTGGTTCCGATCCTATGGTCTGACGGAGCGGGGGCGGACATGATGAAGCGCGTGGCCGCTCCCATGGCGGGCGGACTCTTGTCGAGTTTCATTCTGGAACTGCTGGTGTATCCGCCGATCTACATATTGTGGAAACAAAAATTTGGGAAATTAAAGGAGGAGACAACAAATGGATAAATTATTTCTGCTTCACCCGATGGTGGTCCACTTCCCCATCGCGCTCCTGACGCTGGGCCTGGCGCTCCAGCTGTTCCAGCTGACGGGCAAAGCCGAAAAATTTCCGTCAATCGGATTTACGATTTCCTGGCTCCTCTGGCTGGGAACGATCGCGGCCATTGCGGCTGCGGGCGCGGGACTGCTGGCCGAAAAAACCGTTCCTCACCTGGCAACTGCGATGGAAGAAATTGAAGAGCACGAAGAACTTGGGTTATGGACTGCAGGAATTTTCACGGCATTGTCCGTCGTGCGGATCATTTTCAGGAAACGGTTCCCCGACATGGCGTTTGGATGGAAATCTCTGTTCGCTCTGGTTTGGCTGGCCTCTGTTGGGCTGCTCTTTGCCGCGGCCCGCTGCGGCGGAGAGTTAGTCTATGACTATGGAGTTGGCGTGAGCAAGGCCACGCCCGCTGAACATCAGGATTAGAGCCCCAATCGTTTAAAAACGAGGTCTCTGTGGCGGACGAAATAGGCGGGGTCGAAACTGTCCAGGATTTCTTTTTCGCTCAGGACGGCGCGGATGTCTTTGCTCTCAAGAATGAGCTTTTTGAAATCGTTGCCTTCCGTCCAGGCTTTCTGAGCGTTGCCCTGAACAAGCTTATAAGCATCTTCCCGGGAATACTTCCCTTTTGACTTCTGCAGGATCTGAAGCATCAGCCTTTGGGACGCCAAAATGAGGAAAGTTTTGTCGAGGTTGGCCCTCATCTTTTCAGGATAAACCTGCAAGCCGGAAATAATCCCGGTCATGCGCTGAACCATATAATCCAGTAAAATCAAAGAGTCCGGCAGGATCACGCGTTCGACGGAAGAGTGGGAGATGTCGCGCTCGTGCCACAGAGCCATGTTCTCCAAAGCGGCCATGGAATTGGAGCGGAGCAAACGCGAGAGTCCGCAGATATTTTCGCAACCAACGGGATTTCTCTTGTGAGGCATGGCGGAAGAACCGCGCTGACCTTCCGAGAAGGGTTCTTCGGCTTCGAGAACTTCTGTCCTTTGAAGGTGCCGGATTTCGAGAGCAATGCGCTCCAGGGTTCCGCCGATCAAGGCGATGGTGGAAAGAAACTGCGCGTGGCGGTCCCGCGGAACGATCTGTGTGGAGACCGGTTCCACCTGCAGATTCAATTTCCCCAAAACAAATTTTTCAAGATTCGGATCCAAATGAGCATAGGTCCCCACCGCTCCCGAGATCTTGCCGAACGCGACAATTTTCCTCGCCTCTTTCATCCGCTCTTCGTCTCTCTCAATTTCCGCGAACCATCCTGCGACTTTCAGCCCGAAAGTGGTGGGTTCAGCGTGAACGCCGTGAGTGCGGCCTGCCATGATCGTGGTTTTATGTTTTTTGGCGAGTTCCGCGAGAGCTTTCTTTAAATTTTTAAGATCCTTTTCGATCAGCTCCGCAGACTGCACCATCTGAACTGCAAGCGCCGTGTCCAGAACGTCCGAAGAGGTCATGCCCATGTGGAGGTGGCGCGCGGCTTTCCCGACTTTTCTTTCAATCTGGGAGAGAAACGCGATGATATCGTGTTTCACGACTTTCTCGATCTCGTTGATCTCATCCACATTGATCGCGGCCTTTTTCTTCACTTCTTCGAGATCGGCTTTGGGAACCTTCCCTTGCTTCACCATCGATTCCATCGCCAGAATTTCAACCTGGAGCATAACCTGGAAACGGTTTTCTTCCGCCCAGATGGCGGTCATTTCGGGACGGCTGTAACGCGGGATCATTTCAACACCACGCCTTCGGAGCCTTTTGCCATCTCGCCCAGAATCACGGCGTCTTTGAAATGCTTTTTCACGGCATCCGCCTTATTTTTATCAACGACAAGCATAAGCCCGATGCCCATGTTAAAAGTGCGGAACATTTCGTTGTGAGCGACATTACCTTTTTTCTGAAGTTTCGTAAAAATATCGTGAATCTGCCAGCTCCCGAGACGGAGGTTCGCCTGAAACCCTTTCGGGAAAACTCTGGGAGGATTTTCAAACCATCCGCCGCCCGTGATGTGCGCAATGGCTTTGACCGCTCCCTGAACTTTTTTATCTTTCGATTCCAGGAGTTTGACGACGGGCCTCACATAAAGGCGGGTCGGAGCCAAAAGCTCCTTGCCATACTGGCGGATTTCATCTTCAGAAAAAACTTTGCGGACCAGCGAATATCCATTGGAATGGAACCCGCTCGAAGGGATCCCGATCACGACATCTCCAGCCTTTATTTTTTTGCCGTCGACGACCTGTTTTTGTCCAACGAGTCCCAGTGCGAAACCGGCCAGATCATATTCGCCAGGCTTATAAAACCCGGGCATCTCAGCGGTTTCTCCGCCCAACAAAACGCAGTCCGATTCTTCACAGCCACGCACGATGCCGCGGATCACGTCTTCTGCGACTTCAACATCCAATTTTCCGCAGGCAAAATAATCCAAAAAGAAAAGGGGTTTGGCCCCGACGCAGATGAGGTCGTTGACATTCATCGCCACCAGATCGATGCCGATGGTGTCGTGCTTGTTCAGGATCTCGGCAATTTTGAGTTTGGTGCCGACGCCGTCACAGCATCCGGAAAGCAGGAAATTGTTTAAGGGTTTGGGAAGGGGATAGAGGCCCGAAAATCCGCCGATGGCTTTGTTGGGTTTCTTCGAGGCCGCGACCAGTTTCTTGATCCGACGGACCAACTCGTTTCCGGCATCAATGGAAACGCCGGCTTGCGCATAGGTTAATCCGCTCATTTTATTTGACTCTGCTTCCGGGCTTGATCGCGGGAGTGCCTTCCTTGCAGAGAGGGCAATCCTGCGGCAAATAATCTTTTAACGGAAGTTTAAGCAAAACCGTCTTGGTCGTTCCAAAGTCCACGGGAGTGGCACTTCTTTCAGCAACGGAAGCCACCCCCATCAGCCGTCCGCCGGACGATTGCACCATCTGAACGATTTCCTTGAGAGACCCTCCGGTGGTGATCACATCCTCAACGGCCAAAACAGTTTCCCCGGGCTTGATTTCAAACCCGCGGCGGAGTTTCAAGAGGCCGTCGCCGGAATCTCTTTCGGCGAATATCGCGCGCGCTCCAAAAGCCCTGGCCACGACGTGACCCAGGATAATCCCGCCGATGGCAGGCGCGCAAACGGCGTTTACGCGGACAGGAACTCCCGCATTTTCTTCACGCACGCGGGCGACCAGTTCTTCGCCGAGTTTTTCGGCGACGTCAGGATATTGCAAGACGAGAGCGCACTGGATATAAGCGCTCGAATGGCGGCCGGAAGTCAGCTGAAAATGACCTTCCAGGAGCGCCTGTTTTACTTTAAATAAGTTTTTGATTTCGTGTTCTGCCATCATTTGATTGCCCTCATGATTTGATGAATGGTTTCCGCTTTGTTTTTGGCTTCTAAAATCGGCCGTCCCACGATGACATAATTCGCGCCGAGTTTCATGGCTTTTTCAGGCGTCATCACCCGTTTTTGATCGTCTTTCTTGTTCGCGTCCGCGGGCCTGATTCCGGGAATTCCGAGGACCATTTTTTGCCCGACCGTTGCGCGCAGCATCTCAATTTCCTGACCTGACGCGACAAGAGCGTCCAGTCCGGCCTTTTGGGCCAGAAGAGCAAGACGCTTGACTTGCGCCTGAGGGGAAGCGTTCACTCCCGCCTCTTTGAGATCCGATTTGGATAAACTTGTGAGAACGGTCACCCCAAAAATCAGGGGTTTCCTGACGCCCAGTTTCCGCGACTCATCTGCCGCCGCCGCCTGGGCCTCTCTCATCATAGCAAATCCGCCCGAGGTGTGAATAGTGAGCCCCCAGACCTTCATCCGGGCGGCGTTCCGGCAAGCTTCCGCCACCGTGACGGGAATGTCGTGAAATTTTAAGTCCAAAAAGACTTTGCGGCCGGCGTCATGCACCCACTTGACCACTTGCGGTCCGAACGCCGTGAAAAGCCGGTTGCCGATCTTGAAGATTTCGATATGGTCTTTCAGCGCATGAATCGTCTTGCGCGCAACGCCCGGTTCAACATCCAACGCCAGAATCAGCCCTCGTTCACGCACCTTTTCCCACCGCCTCTCTGATATTTTTGAAGCCGTCCTTTTTCAAAAGATCGGACAATCCTTCATTTATTCTTGTGACCGTGGAGGGCCCGCCGTAAACCCAGCCCGTATAGACCTGCACGAGCGAAGCGCCCGCCAAAATTTTATCGTAGGCATCCTGAGCTGAAAAAATGCCCCCCACTCCGATCAGGATGAGCTGACCTTTGGACAGTTTATGGACTTCTTTCAAGACCGCAGTCGATTTGTCCCTCAGCGGTTTGCCGCTCAGCCCGCCCTCGAGAGGCGAACCCAAATCCACCCCTTCGCGGGAAACCGTGGTGTTGGTGGCGATGATGCCGGTCACCTGGTTCCTGAGACAGCTCTGCACCGCATCCTCCAGTTCTTCCGGGAGCATATCGGGCGAGAGTTTAACGAAAATCGGTTTGGGCCGGGTGCGGAGTTTTCCCGCCATCTCAAGATTTTTTTTCTGGAGCGCATCCAGAAGGGGATTCAGATTTTTCCCGAGGTCTCGGAGGCCCGGGGTGTTCGGCGAGCTCACGTTGATGACGAAATAATTCGCGAAGGGGAACAGTTTCTCAAGAGTAAAAAGATAATCTTCCGCGGCTTTTTCGAGCTCCGTGACCTTGCTTTTGCCGATATTGATTCCGAGCGGGACTTCCGGCGCCGGAGATGCTTTGAGGCGCTCTTCAACCCACAATGCGCCGTGATTATTAAATCCCATGCGGTTGATGAGGGCCTGATCGTTTTCAAGCCGGAACATCCGGGGTCCCGGGTTTCCGCTCTGGTCTTTGGCTGTCACGGTTCCGCACTCGACATATCCGAATCCGAAACAGGGGAGGACGTCATAAATTTCACAGCTCTTGTCGAAACCCGCCGCAACGCCGACGGGATTTCTGAAGCGGCACCCGAAAAGTTCCATCTCAAGAGAGGGATCGTCAAAACAATACCGGCTGGAAAGAACATGCTGAAGAGACGGAACATGCTGAAGGAATTTAAAAAACTCAAAAACGGTTCGGTGCGCCCGTTCCGGCTCCAGGTTGAAAAGAAGCGGACGGATGAGAGATGGATAAATTTTCATTGGGTCCTGGAAGATCCGAACTGATAGACGATGCTTCCGCCGACGATCGTCATGATGATCTTTCCTTTGAAATGCCGCCCCGTGAAAGGAGAGTTGAAACTTTTGGAAATGAAGTGATCCGCGGTCCAGGAAATCCCGGGATCAAAAATGGCCAGGTCGGCAACCGCGCCTTTGGATATTGATCCGCCGGGGAGCCCGAAATTTTCTGCCGGGTTGAACGACATTTTCCGGACCGCTTCCATCGGGGTCAGGACTTTGGTTTCAATCAGCGCCTGATGAACGAGCGCGAAACTGGTTTCGAGACCGATGATCCCAAACGGCGCCTGAGAAAATTCCCGCTCTTTGCTCCGGGGGTCATGGGGCGCGTGGTCGGTGGCGATGGTGTCGAGAGTTCCGTCCGAGAGGCCTTCAAGCAAAGCGTTCTGGTCTTTATGGCTCCGGAGCGGCGGTTTCATCTTGGCGCTGGTTTTATATCTCTGCACGGCATCTTCCGTGAGCGTGAGATAATGAGGACAAGTTTCAGCGGAGACGGGCACTCCATTTTTTTTGGCGTTCCGGATCAAATCCACGGAATCTTTCGTGGACATGTGAGCCAGATGAACGCGGGCGCCTGTGAGACGGGACAAAAAAATCGCGCGAGCCACCATCACGGACTCGGATTCGGGAGGAATGCCCCTGAGGCCCAGCTTGGCGGAGAGAGAACTCTCATTCATGACGCCGCCCATGGACAAATTTTCGTCTTCACAATGGTCAATCAGGGGAACGCGATGCGCTTTCGCCAGTTCAAGGGCTCTGCGATAAAGCCGCGTGTCCATCACTTCCCGGCCGTCATCGGAAATGGCCGCGCATCCGGCTTTCACCATGCCTGCAATGTCGGCGAGCTCTTTCCCTTCCAGATTTTTGGTGACGGCGCCCACAGGATAAACTCTCACGATGGCGGTTTCTTTGGCGCGGCGCAAAACAAAGCGGACCTGCTGGGGAGAATCAATGGGGGGCTTGGTGTTGGCCATGGCCAAGACAGAAGTCACCCCGCCTGCAGCGGCGGCCTGGGTTCCTGAAGCGATCGTTTCCGATTCTTCTCCGCCCGGTTCCCTCAAGTGCACGTGAGCGTCAATGAGTCCCGGCATCACCCAGCATCCCCTGGCTGAAATTTTTGCCGTGTTTTTGGGCGCGGAAATGTTTTTTTCTATAGAGGCGATCTTGCCGTTTTTGACGAGGAGGTCAAATATTCCGTCGCGCCGAGAGGACGGGTCCAGGACTCTGCCGCCTGCGATTAAAAAATCCATTCTATACTTTGGAGCCCGCCAAAAGATAAAGGACCGCCATTCGAACCGCGATCCCGTTGGTGACTTGCTCCAAAATAACCGAATGGGATCCGTCCGCCACATCCGATGAAATTTCAATGCCGCGGTTCATGGGCCCGGGATGAAGAACGAGGCAATCTTTTTTCGCAAGCTTTAATATTTTTGAAGTGAGTCCGAACTGTTCCGTATAAGAGGGAAAAGATGGGATCAGTCCGTCCATCATGCGTTCTTTTTGGATGCGGAGAACATTGATCGCGTCCGCGCTCCGGACGGCTTTGGCGATGTCATGCTCAATGCGCACCTGTTTGCCGAACATTTTCCCCAGCTCCTGAGGAACAAGGGCTTCCGGTCCGCAAAGAGTGACTTTGGCTCCAAGTTTGGTGAGAGCCCACAGATTTGAGCGGGCCACTCTGGAATGAGCGATGTCGCCCAGGATCACGACGTTCATCCCCTTGATGTCGCCCCTCTTTTCTTTGAGCGTGAACAGATCCAGAAGTCCCTGGGTCGGGTGCTCGTGAGTTCCGTCTCCGGCGTTCACGATGTGGACCTTGAGCTTGTCCGACAACATTTCCGCCGCTCCGCTCTCCTGGTGGCGGATCACGATGAAATCCACTTTCATGGCCTCAAGGGTTTTTCCCGTGTCGATGAGGCTTTCGCCCTTCTGCACCGAGCTGGTGCTCACCGCCAGATCCACCGTGTCCGCGCTCAAACGCTTGGCCGCCACTTCAAAAGAAATTCTGGTGCGCGTGGAAGGCTCATAAAAAAGGAGAGCCACCGTTTTGCCGCGGAGCGTGGGGACTCTCTTTATGGATTGGGTGAAAAGCTTTTTGAAAGGGCGCGCGGTCTCAATGATGAGTTCGATCTCTTCTTTCGATAGAGATTGCAAGTCAAGGAGGTCTTTCTTTTTCAGGTTCATTTAACGATCCAGATCCCGTCCTTTCCGTCGACTTCCCGGACTTTGAGCTGAACTTTTTCCCCTGCCTTGACCTTGACGGTGATCCCCGCATAATCCGCCTGGATCGGAAGTTCCCGGCCCTCTCTCTCAACGGCGACCGCGAGGCGGATCAGTTTGGGACGGCCCAATTCCAGAAGAGCGTCCAGCGCCGCTCGGATGGTGCGCCCGGTATAAAGCACATCGTCGACCAGCAAAATGGTTTTTCCTTCGATCTCAAAAGGGATGTTCGTTTCTTTCACGAGGGGTTGGCTTCCGATCTCGCTCACATCGTCGCGATAAAGCGTGATGTCCAGAGAGCCCACGGAACAGGTCGTATGATATGTTTTCTTGAGGATGTCCGCGATCCTGGCCGCGACATGAACGCCGCGCGTCTGGATCCCGACCACGCTGAGGGCAGATTTGCCCTGTTTGCAAACCGCTTCGTTCTCTTTGTAGAAATCCTGAACGAGGTCGTCCAGGATTTTTTTGAAACCGGCGCCGTCTTCGATCTGCTTCATTTTATTTTTTCGCCGATTTTTCCTGATATATTTTTGTCGGATATTTCCCAGAGAAACAGCTTACGCAATATCCTGCGGCGTCACCCTTGGCAGATTTGAGCATGCCTGGAATCGTCAGATATTCGAGAGAGTCCACCCCAATGAACTTCTGGATGTCTTTGACGGAATGTGAAGACGCGATCAGCTCTTCCTTGGTGGGCGTGTCAATGCCATAAAAGCAAGAACCCACGATAGGCGGCGAAGAAATTCGCATATGAATTTCTTGGATGCCGGCGTCTCGGAGCATGCGGATCAATTTTTTAGATGTGGTCCCGCGGACGATGCTGTCATCGATCAAAACAACTTTTTTGCCTTTCAGGTTTTCGCGGATCGGATTATATTTGATGCGGGCGCGGAAATCCCTCATGGGCTTGGACGGTTCAATGAATGTGCGGCCCACATAATGGCTCCGGATAAACCCGATTTCAAACGGCAGGTGAGCCTGCTCGGCATATCCAAGCGCGGCCACCACAGAAGAGTCCGGCACCGCGATCACGCAATCGATGCCTTTGGGAGGTGGAGATTCTCGGGCAAGCTGGCGGCCCATCTCACGGCGGACTTCATAAACGCTTTTGCCGAAAATTTTGGAGTCCGGGCGGGCAAAATAAATAAATTCGAATATGCAGAGGGAAGTTTTGGGAAGTTTTTCAGCGATCCTGTAACTCTTAAAATTTTGGTTATTTTCGATCACGATCATTTCGCCGGGCTCGATTTCACGCACTGTCTTGGCTCCGATCAAATCGAACGCGCAGGTTTCGGATGCGACCACCCAGGAGGAACCCAGACGGCCCAACACCAACGGCCTGAACCCGTGAGGGTCGCGGACTGCGATCATCATGCTTCCGGGCTTGTTTTGTGAGTCGCGGTCGGAAGCGAAAAGAAGGGAATAGGCCCCTTCCACTTTTTTAAGCGCGTGGCTGATGGCTTCAGGAAGATTTTTTTTCTTGGAACGCGCAATGAGATGAAGAATGATTTCTGTGTCAGAAGTGGTTTGATAAATCGCGCCGCCCAGTTCCAGCTGTTTTTTGACGCTGTCCGCGTTGGTGAAATTTCCGTTGTGTCCCACAGCCACCTGTCCATAAGGCGTGGAGACCAGAAGGGGCTGGGCATTTTTGATGATGGAGCTTCCGTGAGTGGAATATCGGACATGCCCGATGGAAGTGTGCCCGCGGAGGTTCTGGAAATGTTCTTTCTTGAACACATCGAACACCAGCCCCATGCCTGTGTGACGATTCATGCGGCCGTTGATCGACACGATGCCGGCAGATTCTTGACCTCGGTGCTGGAGCGAAGTGAGCCCAAGATAAACGAGATGGGCGGAATCTCTGTGGGCGAAAACGCCGCAGACGCCGCACTCTTCTTTCAAATCCGGGTGATAGGTGTTATAGGTTTCCAGCATATTTCACGGCTCCTTGCCAAAACAGAAATCCCGGGGTCGCCTTGTTTTCCTTCATCCGCGTCCAGGCCGGGTGCTGAAAAGATGTGACATATCGCTCCGGGTGAGGCATGAGGCCGACAACATTCCCCGACGCGTTGCAGATGCCCGCAATCGCGTGGCTGGACCCATTTGGGTTGACCGGGTTATAGCTGAAAATCACCTGACCGTTATCTTCGATCTTTCTTAAAAGCTTGGCGTCTTTCGCGACGAACTTTCCTTCGCCGTGAGCGATGGGCAGATGAAAATCCGAAGGAAGTTTCGAGAGCCAGGTTGCGCGGGATTTTTCTCTTTTAACCTGCACCCATTCGCACTGAAAGCGTCCGGAATCGTTTTGAGTGAGGGTGGAATCCTGGACAAAACTGATGGCGTCGTCTCCCGGGAGCAGTCCGGTTTTCACCAGGACCTGGAATCCGTTGCAGATGCCGATCACGAGGCGCTTTTGCGCCACAAATTTTCCCAACTGCTGGTTTAATTTAAAGCGGAGTTCATTGGCCAGAATTTTTCCCGCCGCGACATCATCGCCATAAGAAAATCCGCCGGGGATGACGAGGATTTTATAATTGAAAAGCTCATCGGGAGTTTTGAGAATCTCGCGGAGATGGCGAAGGTGAGGAGACGCGCCCGCAATTTTCAAGGCGTGCATCGTCTCATTGTCGCAGTTGGTTCCGGCAGTTCTGACGACGAGGGCTTTGGTCATTGTTTCTCCGAGAATGAATTCCAGGATTTTTTGATGTCGGACACTTTCATGGAGATTAAATTTTTCTTCGCTTTGATGTCCACCGTCGGATTCTTTTGAACTTTGCCGATCACCTGAAAGGGAGAACCTGCAAAGGCTTTCTTTATTTGAGAGAGTTTTGACGGCTCAAATTCGATCAGCCATCGCCCGGAAGATTCACTGAAAAGCTCAACGGCAGGAGCGAGGGTTTCAGAAACTTTAACAGAAGCGCCCAAATTGCCCGCCATGGCCATTTCTGCGAGCCCCACAGCCAGGCCGCCTTCTGACAAATCGTGGCAGGAACGGATCAATCCTTTCTGCGCGGCTTTATAAATTTGTTTCATGCACTTCAAAGAGGTTGGAGCGTCCACCCTGGGGACATGGCCGCCGGATTTGCCCGAGACATGATTAAAATGAGAACCGCCCAATTCATCTTTCGTGGTCCCGAGCAAAGCGATCAGGTTTCCCGGCTTTTTCAAATCCATCGTGATGCACTTGCGGGCGTCATTGATCACGCCGATGGCTGAGATGAGGAGCGTGCCGGGGATGGAATAAATTTTTCCGGAATTTTCGCGCCAGGTGTTGTTGAGGCTGTCTTTTCCGGAGATGAAAGGAGTCCCAAAGGCGACCGCAAAATCATAACATGCCTGCGAACAGCGGACGAGGGAACCCAAAATTTCTTCGTCGTGAATGTTGCCCCAGCAGAAGTTGTCCAGGATCGCGGCGTGTTCCACATTGCCTCCGACGGCGGCGAGGTTCCGAAGCGATTCTTCGATGACGTTGGCGGCCATCCAATAAGGATCCGCTTCGCCCAGCCACGGGTTGATGCCGTTGGAAACCACGACTCCTTTCCAGGAACTCAAAATCGGGCGATAAACCGCCGCGTCGCTGGGACCCTGCTGATTTTCACCGACGAAAGGTTTGATCACGCCACCGCCCTGAACTTCGTGATCGTATTGGCGGATCACCCATTTCTTGGACCCGATGTTGGGATGGCTCAAAAGCTGTTTGAGTATTTTGGGAAGAGATGAGTCCGGAATTTTAACGTCAGAATCTACGACGGCAGGCTCGTTCCATTGCGCGGTCTTGCGGACTCTGGGAAGTCCGTCGTGCAAGAAATCCAGGTCCAGATCACAGATGAGTTCATTTTTGCTATACACCTGCAGGCGGCCGCTGTCCGTGAACTCGCCGATCACGGAACATTCCACATCCTCAATGTCGCAAATTTCCTGCAACGCGGCCAGATTTTTCTGCGGCACCGACAAAACCATTCTTTCTTGCGATTCGGAAAGCCAGACTTCCCAAGGAAGGAGTCCCGAATATTTGAGAGGCACTTTTTCCAAATATACTTTTGCTCCGCATCCGGAAGCCATTTCTCCAACGGCGCTGGAAAATCCGCCCGCGCCGCAGTCTGTCACAAAACTGTAAAGATTTTTGTCGCGCGCCCGCAGCATTGCGTCCGCCGTTTTCTTTTCCACGATGGCGTTCCCGATCTGCACAACACTGGCAGATATTCCTTTCTCGAGGGCCAGAGACGAAAAAGTCGCGCCATGAATGCCGTCCCGTCCCGTGCGCCCGCCGAGAGCCACGATGAGTTCTCCCGGAGATACTTTTTTCTGAATCTTATTCTTTGGAATGATCCCAGCGGTCCCCGCAAACACCAGAGGATTGGCGACATATCCTTTATGAAAAAGCACAGCCCCATTCACCGTCGGAATTCCCATCCGGTTGCCATAATCCCGAACGCCCGCAATGATGCCTGACAAAATTCTTTCGGGTCTCAGCATGCCGGAGTCTTGAGGCAGTTCCTGGCCCGGTTCCCCCACGCAAAAAACGTCCGTATTCAAAATGGGTTTTGCGCCGAGACCCACGCCCAGGATGTCCCGGATCACGCCGCCGATGCCGGTGCCCGCTCCGCCATAAGGCTCAAGGGCTGAGGGATGGTTGTGCGTCTCCACCTTGAACGCGACGCCGTTGTCTTTGTCAAAATCGATGATGCCGGCATTGTCTTCGAAAACCGAGAGACAGAATTTCTTGTTCAGGTCTTTGGTGGCTTTAACGACGGTTTGTTTGAGGAGATCGTCATAAATTTTATGGCTGACCTGATTGTGCAGGCGTTCCGTATAATCGATGATGCCCTTGAACGTTTTATGTTTGCAATGTTCCGACCAGGTCTGGGCGATCATTTCCAGTTCGATATCGGTGGGTTCGCGTCCCGCTTCCTGAAAATATTTCTGCGCGGACTTCATTTCGTCGAGGGACATCGACAAAAGGCGCTCTTTGGAACAATAAACCAGCTGTTCGTCGTTTAAATTGAGGAGGGGAACCTGTTCGGCCTGGGTATATTTTTGGGTCGCGCTCATAGTTGGGAAACCTTGCATTCCTGGATGAGGGGGTTGAGGAGAGCGCGAGAGGCGAACTGTTCAATGGCCCGCGCGCCGGTCCCGTTCTGAAGGTCGTTCATCGTGGAAAACACATATCGGGTTCCGGAAGAAGCTTCCAAGACGGTGGAAATTTTTAAATCGCGGATGGCTTTGAGCACGCTTCCCCCGACAGGATCTGCGACGCCGGGTTTCGGCCAGACATCGGCATAATAGATCCCGTGCTCGACAGGCAAATCGTTGACCGCATAAACCTCAACGACGGGATCGCAGAGGAGCTCGCGGACGATCGTTTCAATTTCGGACGGAAGAAATTTGCCTTGAAGTTTAAAAACGGCGGCAACTCCCAAGCAGGCGATCGACTGCTTCTCGACGGAGCCCAGCAAATGCTGGACTTCTTTTCGCCTGGCGAAGTTTTTCTGGTCCTTGACCGCGACAGAAACAACAACGGTCTCCGTCATCTTGAAGGACGGTTCACTTTAGAGATTGAATGCATGATTTGATTGGAACGAGTATTATTTTATCTTTTTGCGAATGTGACCGCAAGCGGGCCTTGCGGCAAGGAGGGCGCTGGGCTTTCGCCGAAGATGGAGACAAACCCTCGCATTCCTACACAGATAGACATAATTCCCCTCTAACCCTTCGCCTCTATTATGGATATCCTATCCCAAAGGAGCTTGAGGGGACTTGACACCCTCGTATTTTCAGTGTACACTATAAATGGAAAATTTTGAATGGGATGATGACAAGGCGGAACTCAACGCCATCAAGCACGGCATTAGTTTTGAGTCAGCGGCCTGCGCTTTCGACGATCCTTATTATTGCATCTTGGAAGACAGGAAACATTCTGATCAAGAACGCAGGCATTGGCTGATTGGAGACTCCGGGTTCGGCATAGTGGTTGTTGTGTTCACGATTCGACAGCCGGAACGGGCAGTGAGAATTATCAGCGCGAGATTTGCCACCCAAAGAGAGAGGAGGATTTATGAGCAAAATAAAAGAGTTTGATTTTTCAAAAGCGCGGCGGGCAACTCCTAAAGAGCTCCGTTTTTTCAAGAAAGCGATCGAAAACACTTTTGGCATCAAGCGCCCTTTCCGCGGCCGTCCGCCCAAAGGCCCTCTCCTGAAATATCAGGACATTCACATCCGCATCCACCCCAGAGCCCTCAAATGGGCCCGAGCCCTTGCCAAAAAGCGCGGAATGGGATATCAGACGATCATCAACGAGACGCTTTTAAAGCACGCGGCGTGATGTAGAAAAACGCAACTTCTGGACGAGATAATAACCTCATCGGCAAAATAGAGGTTCCCAACCCCCGACTGACGTACATTTTAGAATCTCCCTTTGAATACCATCCTTTAACATAACTTCCGCATCCTCTGGGAAGCCAGACAGAACCGATAAAAGGCAGGCAAATTTGACCTCCGTGAGAATGCCCTGTGAAGGCAAGATTGCATCGAGCGGAGACTTCATCGTATTCTGCAGGGGAATGAAACAGGGCGATGGTATATGATTTCGGATCTATTCCTTTAAAAGCCGCTTCAGGTCTTGATTGGCCCCAAACCATCTCGTCCAATCCAACAATACTCACTTCATCATTAACCCTTGTATTCTCGTTCAGCAGGAATGTAACTCCGAGAGACCTATAGAATTCGTGCTCTTCAGAACCTTCAAGAGGAAACCAATTTTCCCAGTTTCCCCTCACGAGAAATACCCCAAACGGGGCCTTAAACCGCGACAGCAGTTTCCTGCAATCGCCATAGTTTGCCCCGCCAGAGTTCGTATCCCCTGTGACCACGATGATATCCGGCTTTTCGACGTCAAGTATTGATAGGAGTTTTTCCTCCCTCCGCCCAATCCCCTTCGTGTGGAGGTCTGTGAGGTGAGCTATTTTAAGGGGTGTATGTATAGGTGCTGAAACAGAGTGATGGGTGACTTCGATCAAAAAAGGCTCAATCGCAACCGCATATATAAAAACCCCACACGCCGCCGCGACTGTGATTGCCAGAAAAATTTTCAATTTCTTATTCAAAACCGAACCTCCTTACTTAGTTTACTAATTCCTACACAGGTTGACATAATTCGCCGCTCTTCCGTTTTCAGCGATTCCATATAATTTAGACATGAAAACGGAGTTAAAAATCGCCCTTGACAACTGTAACCTTATGGGTTACACTCTATGATAAAGAGTTTCAGGCACAAGGGGCTGGAGGAGTTCTTCAATGAAGGGTCTCTCCGAGGCGTTCAGTCCAAGCATGCAAAGAAATTAGCAAATATTCTGGAACGGCTGGAAAATGCCGACAGCGCACAGGATTTGAATGCACCCAACTATGACCTGCATCTGCTAAAAGGAGACATGGAAGGGCTATGGTCTGTAAGAGTTTCTGGGAATTGGAGAATAACTTTTAGATTTGAGAACGGAGATTCATATATGATTGACTATCTGGACTATCACTGACATGATTAAGCCGCTATTAGAAAGAAAAAGACCCCCAACGCATCCGGGAGAGATTATCAAATGGGATTATATGAAACCCCTCAAGCTCTCCGTTTCGGATATGGCCAAAAAATTAGGGGTGTCCCGCAAAACGCTCTCCAAAATCATCAACTGCAGAGGGGCTGTGACCTCCGACATGGCCTTGCGCCTTTCCCAAGCTTTCAAGACGAGCCCCGGGCTTTGGCTCGGCCTCCAGCAGAACTACGATCTCTGGCACGCTCACCACGATTCCAAAGATTGGCAACGCGTGAAGGCGATCGCGGCGTAAATTTCTATGGTAATGGAAAAAAAATTGTTCCTAAATTTCTTTTGCCTGGCTGAGAACTACGCCCATCAGATTTTGCAAAAGGTCCTTGGCTTTTGTTATTTTCTAGAGAACTTTTAAGACTAAAATTTGTCTGGTCAAAATCGGGAAAAATTTTGGTTATTTGAAACTTATCTTCTGAATCAACCGCACTTAATATCCATATCTCCGCAAAAGGTATTGTTGTTTTTTGAATCTTTTCAAAAACTTCTGACGGTTTAATAACTCCGGCTTTTCGTGCATAAACTAGCAATATATAATGTGTTGGGTATGCCCTATTAATTTTATTTTTTATTACACTAAAAATATCTTCTGAATGTTCTTCAAATTCAGTTATTTCTACTGACATAATTCTTCGATAGTTTTTTCCGTCTACTTCCTCGAGATAGTAACCATAAGCGTCTGGTGTAGAATCTACTGTTTCCAACTCCAACCAAAATTCTTGTCTTGTTATTTTCCTTAAACCAAACAGAAACATTGCCATAACCCAGGCTTCTCGTTCAGGTTTGAAACGATCATCTGAAACAGCATTCTCTACCCCATATTTTTCCACTAGTTGATTAAATCTCTCAACGGCAACACTGGGACTCAGCCAAATGCCTTTATATTGATCTTTAGACATAACGCGTTACTTTGAATTAAACCCATTCATCGCTTTTTCTAGCCCCTCTTTTGTTATGGTTTCTATCGCCTGCGAGGCGCGATCCAGCATGGCTTCATATTCTTTCTGCTGGGATTTGGAGATGGGACGCAGAACATAGTCTTTAAGGTCTTCGCTTTTGGAGGCGGGGCCGATGCCGAGTCTTAGGCGGGGGAAATTTTCGGTGGCGAGGATTTCGGTGATGCTTCGCATGCCGTTGTGGGTGCCGGCGCTTCCCTTCTTGCGGATGCGGAGGCTTCCAACCGGAATATCGAAATCGTCATAACAGACGAGGATTTCTTCTGACGAACAGCCCGATTTTTGGAGAAGGTCACGGACAGCGGCGCCGGAATTGTTCATGAAGGTCTTTAAAATAACGAAGGAGGGTTCACTCTTGGTTTTCAAGAATGAGCCCTCCTCGTTCCAGGAAAGTTTTTGCGCTCTGGCGATGCCTTCCACCAACGCGCGCCCCAGGTTGTGAGGCGTGTCCTCAAACTTCACCCCGGGATTCCCGAGCCCGATGATGAAGCGGATAGCCAAAACTTATTTCTTGGCCGGAGCGGCTGGAGCGGCGCCTTTGGCTCCAGCGGCAGGGGCTGCGCCCTTGGCGGGTGCGGCTCCCTTGGCAGGGGCGGCGGCTCCTTCTTCGCCTTCTTCGGGTTTCTTGCCCTTCAGGATCACTTCGGGCTCTGCGGCGCCGACCGCGGTTGTGGCGGCGACTTCTTCAAGTTCCGTCGGAGCAACCACGTTGGCAACCAGCTGGTGCGCGTCGGTCAAGATCTGCACGCCGTCCAGCTTGGGCAAGTCCGCCACATTGATGCCGTGGCCGATGTCCAGTTTGGAAATGTCAATGTCGATCTGGTGAGGGATGTCTTTCGGCAAACAGCTCACGCGCACTTCGCGGGTGATGTGTTCCAGGATGCCGCCGTGGAGTTTGACGCCCGGGGCTTCGCCGACGAGGTGCAGAGGCACGCTCACTTCGAGTTTCTTGGTCATGTCCACGCGCTGAAAATCGACGTGGATGAGTTTCCGCGTGACATAATCGCGCTGAACTTCCTTGATGACGGCGTTCGTTTTGTCGGAACCCATGTGGAGCTCCAAAAGCACGTTCGCGCCCTCTTTCTGAAGAAGCTTCATGAAAATCTTTTCATTGATGTGGAGGAGAGCGTTCTTCTCTCCTTTTTTCGAGCTCGCTCCATAAAGGACGGCGGGGATGGCCCCGGACCTGCGGAGATCGTTGATTTTTCCCTGCGTGAGGGATTCTCTGGTTTGAGCTTCTAAGGTTACTGTTTGCATTTGAGTTTACCTATTTCCTTTGTTTATTGTGTTTATACAAAAAGTTCGCTCACCGAAGACCCGGAATGGATCCTCTTGATGGCTTCCGCAAGCAGACGGCCGACGGAAAGCACGGTGAGATATTTGGGTTTGGCTTGGTTTACGGGGATGGAGTTGGTGACGACCAACTCTTCGATGGGAACATGGCTCAAGCGCTCGATGGCGGGCCCGGCCAAAATGGCGTGAGCGCAGCTGGCATAAATTTTCTTGGCGCCTTCTTTGTGGAGCGCTTCAATGGCTTTGCAGAGAGTTCCGGCCGTGTCCACGATGTCATCGATGATGATGACATTTTTGCCCTTGATGTCGCCGATGATGCTCATGACGGCGGCTTCATTGGGAGAAATGCGGCGCTTGTTCACAACAGCAAGTTCCGCGCCCAGGCGTTTTGCGAATGCCCGCGCTCTTTCCACGCCGCCCGCGTCCGGAGACACGACGACGAGGGGCTCTTTGTCGACGACGAAAGGTTTCTTCTTGAAATAATCGATGATGACGGGGTTCGCATAAAGATGGTCCACGGGGATGTCAAAAAATCCCTGAATTTGTCCGGCATGAAGGTCCATGGTGAGCACGCGGTCGGCTCCGGCGGCGCCGATCAAGTTTGCGACGAGCTTGGCAGAAATGGGAACGCGGGGCTCGGCTTTGCGGTCCTGCCTGGAATATCCATAATAAGGCAAAACGGGAGTGATGCGGTTGGCGCTGGCGCGTTTCAAGGCGTCCATAATCAAAAGGAGTTCCATCAAATTGTCGTTGGCAGGAAAAGAGGTCGGCTGGATCACGAAACAATCCGCCCCGCGGACATTTTCTTCAATCTTCACTTCGCACTCACCGTCGGGGAATCGGCCCACATGGGCTTTCCCGAGCGGCAGGTTCAAAATCGAGCAGATCTCTTCGGCCAGAGGCAGGTTGGAGTTGCCCGAAAAAATTTTCAGGCCCGGGTCCGGCTGAGGAGCGGGTTTTTTGAGTTTAGCGGGCGATTTTTCGACCACAATCGTAGACATTAATTTTTCCCCTTTTTCTTTTTTACCCAATCTTTTTTCACGATCTGATAGGGCCTGGCTAAAGCGAGCGAATGAGACGCGACGTCTTCCGTGATGGTGGACCCGGCTCCGATCACGCTTTCTTCTCCGACCACGACTGGCGCCACCAAATTCACGTTGGACCCGACGAAAGTTTTTTTGCCGATCACCGTCTTGTGCTTGTTCACGCCGTCATAGTTGCAGGTGATGACTCCGGCCCCAACATTGACCTCGTCCCCCACTTCGCAGTCGCCGATATAGCTCAAATGCGAAACCTTGGAGCCCTTGCCGATGACGGACTTTTTCACTTCCGAAAAATTGCCCACACGCGCCCCGGCCTTCACATGCGTGCCCTGGCGGATGTGGCTGAACGGCCCGATCTTCACGCTTTCGTCTATGGTGGCCCCATAAACAAATGAGGCCCGGATTTCCGCTCCGTTCGCAATCGTTGAGTCTTCGATATAGGCGTTGGGCCCGATCTTGCAGTTTTCGCCGATGACGGTTTTTCCTGAAATCATCGTGCCGGGCAAAATCACCGTGTCTTTCCCGATCTTCACTTCAGGGCCGATGAAGGTGAATCCTGGATTCAAAATCGTGACGCCCTCCAACATATGGCGCTCCGAAATTTCTTTCTGGACCTGCGCTTCGGCCGCGGCCAGCTCCACCCGCGAGTTGACGCCCACGGTTTCGAGGGACCCGGGTCTCATGACCACGGAGCCCACACGGTCCCCGCCTTTATCCAAAATCTCTATCGCGTCCGTCAGATAATATTCCTTCTTCGCGTTTTCGTTCTTTATTCGCGGCAATGCTTCCAAAATCTTTTCGGCCCTGAAACAATAAACGCCCGAATTCACTTCATGGATATTTTTTTCGGCTGAAGAAGCGTCTTTTTCTTCGACAATTTTTTTTACGCGCCCGAGATCATCCTTGACGATTCTTCCATATCCAAAAGGGTTGTCCATCTTGGCCGAAAGCACGGTGGCGGCATTTCCCGCCGTCAGATGCGCCTCTCGGAACGCCCGGAGCGTTTCCGCTTTCAAGAGCGGGGTGTCGCCGCAGAGGATCATGAGGTCCGACGATTTCGCCGCGTGTTTCCTGATCCAGGCTGAGGCCGACTTGACCGCGTGGCCCGAACCTTTGCGTTCTTTTTGAAAGATCCATTCCAGGCCTTTGGCGTCGCCCACCGCGGCCTGAACTTCTTTCGCTCCGCTTCCGATGATGACGCCCACGGATTTGGGATGGAGCGCCTGCGCGGTTTTCAGGACCCGAATAAGGATCGGAACCTCCGAAACCTTGTGCAGGACTTTCGGGGTCAGAGACTTCATCCGCGTGCCTTCGCCCGCGGCCAAAACCAATACGGAAAAATTATTCAAAATGACGAATAAAGCTCGGGGGCATGGACTCGAACCATGAATGGGAGATCCAAAGTCTCCTGTGTTACCATTACACCACCCCCGAAGATTTTTTCAGCTCCTCCTCGTAGGCGGCAAGGATTTTGTCCTCGAGTTTCTTGCGGAACTCCTGCGAAATCGGGTGCGCGATGTCTTTGTGGGTTCCGTCCGGGAGTTTCCGAGACGGCATCGAGACGAGCAGGCCTTTTTCAGTCTTCACCACCCTCACATGCCGGACCACGAAACAATTGTCAAAGGTCACCGTGACATACGCCTTGAGACGCTCTTCGTTCCTGACGCTGACTCGAACTTCCGTGATTTCCATGGCTGCCTCCTCTCGACGAGAGACGAACTAAACGGCCTGGACTGCCCAGGCCTTCAATCCTTGGGAACGAAGCTTGCGGGATATTTTTTCCCCTTCAGCTTTGGACTTGACCAACCCAAAAAGCGCGGAGCCTGATCCGGAAAGGAGGGCCGCATAGCAGCCCTGTGCGATAAGGGCGGACTTGATCCGCCCAACTTCCGGCGCTCTCATGAAAACAACGTCTTCAAACGAATTAAATAGATATTCCGCCCAGGCACCGGAGGGTTTCCGGGACCTTAACGGAGACAATATTTTACGAATTTCAGGCGCCGGAGTCAACGGTTTTCCCCCGTCCAGGGTTTGGTCATACCATCCATAGACCTCCGGGGTGGAAAGACCGATTTTGGGCTTGACGATGACGGCATGGAAACGGGCGGGAGGAAGCTTTTTGAGTTTTTCCCCGATCCCCCCGGCAACGGCACAGCCGCCTTCAAGGAAAAACGGGACATCGGCCCCCAACCCCTTGGCGATTTTATGCAAAACGGCTTTTTCCCGGTTTCCGCATTTTTTTAGGAACAATTTTGAGCACGCCGTCAGGACCGCCGCCGCGTCCGTGGACCCGCCGCCCAGGCCCGCCTGAACGGGAATATTTTTCCTGAGGCTAATTTTCAAGCCGCCTTTGACGCCGAACGCCTTTATAAATTCCGCGGCCGCGCGCCAGACGATGTTGTCGCGGCGAATGGGGAAATTTTTGGGGACCTGGGGACCGGTCACTTTCAGGGATATTTTCGGCGCCGGAACCACCTCAAGGGTGTCGGAAAGACTGACGGTGTGGAAAACAGTCTCCAGCTCGTGATATCCGTTGGGGAGGCGCCCCAGGATCGCGAGATAAAGGTTGACTTTAGCGGGGGCCTGGATTTTCACTGAAAATTCGGCTCTCGATTTTGTCGAGAGAAAGGGCCGTGAATCGAATTTCAAAACTGCGGCCCGAGAAGCTGAATTTGAGAGTTTCGGGCAAAGCGACATCGCCCATGATTTTATAGCGGTCGATCACGATCCTGCAGGCAGGCGTCGAAATCTCGCGGACGGATTCCTGTTTTTTGTCGAGAGTGAGAGTCCGCCCGGCGTTGGTCAAGATGAACTCTCCCCGTTTTTCCTGGACGGCTGTTTCCTGAGAATCGAAAGACGCGAGCATGGATCCGTTCAGGAACGCGGCGACGGTCTCCAGCGCGGTTTCTGTTTCCTGCGGAACTTCTTTTTTAAATTCCGGAGGGAAAATGCTGAGCGCGGACGGCAAAGATTTGTATCTCAGCGTCACGGAGGGCGTCATGACGGAATTGAGCAGGTCCACGCGGAGATCGGTTTTAGAGTCCGCTGAAGAAACCGCTAAAACAGAATCTTCCCGCCGGAGATAAAAAATGCCCTGGGAGAAAGCGAGTCCGAAATTGCCTTTGATAAAAAACGGGCCGGAGATGTTGGTGGCCTGGCGCAGGCGATATTCGAACGCCTTGAGCAATTTGCGGGCGGGCGAAGTGGGGACCAGGAACCGGTTCAGGGCCTGGAGTTTGTCCTTCACCTTCGCGTTGTCGGGATCGAGCTCAAGCGATTTGGCATAAGACAGAGATGCGTCCGAGAGGTTTCCGGAATCGCGCTGGCAGTCGGCCAGATGCTCATAAATGATCGGGTCGCTCGCGAGCTCAACGGCGGATTTCAGATGCATCAGGGCCTGTTTATAATTTTTTTCGCGATAGTCCAGCCAGCCCAGAGAATCGATGAACGCGGGATTGTTGTGTTCCAGCTCAAGCGCGCGCTCGATCATGCGGCGGGCTTCGAAGAGGTTGATGCCGCGGTCCGCGAGAGTATAGCCGATATAGTTATACGCCGAGGCGTTGCCGGAATCGACGGCGACGGCCTGGCGGAGGGATTTCTCCGCTTTGTCCCAGTCGTTCTGCTGGTCAAAGGCGATCCCGAGCTGAAAATAGGCGGAAGAAAATTTGGGATTGATCCGGATCGCCCGCTCGAATTCCGAGACGGCTTTGGACGACTTTTTGAGGTCGAGATACGCCAGGCCCAGGAAATAATGATATTGCGGGTTCTCGGGATTTTTCTCGATCAGGATGTTCAGAGACTTGAGGGTTTCTTTGACGTTGCCGAGGTGGCTGTAAATGGAGGCGAGGCGGATGTGGATTTCGGGCGTGTCGGCCTGGGACTGGGCTTTCAGATAATATTTGAGCGCGCCGTCCCAGTCTTTTTTGCTCTCGGCGGCCACGCCCAGCCAGAGGTTGGCTTCCACGGGAGCGTTGGAATCATCTTTGAAATATTCGAGGAGGCGCTCGACGGCGGCAAGGTCAGTGCGGGAAGCATAAATCGTGAGCAGCTGCATGCGGAGCGAAGTGTTGTCGGGCATCTTGTCGAGAGCGGACTCATAATATTGGGCGGCCTCCGACATTTTGCCTTCGCGCTCGCTCATCTGGCCGAGCAGGAACAGCGACGGAAGCGAAGAGGGATCAATGGCGATGACTTTCTCGAAAGCGGCTTTGGACTTTTCGGCCTGCCCGAGTTTTTGATACGCCAGGCCCAGGTGATAATGCGCCTCGATGGATTGGGGCTGAAGCTTGATGAGCTTTTCGAGGACTTTGACGGAAGCTCCGGCATCGTCCTGCATGAGGAGGAGCGCCAGGTCCAGAATGGATTGCGCGTCCTTGGGGTCAAGCTCGATGACTTTTTCCAGAGAGAGCCGCGCGCCTTCGGCCTGGCCTTTCATCATATAGATGTTGGCGAGAAGTTTCAGGGATTCGAGATCGTTGGGATGCTCTTTGACATAATTCTGGGTGTCGGAAAGCGCTTTCTCGGGGTTGCCCATGCGGAGGTGAAGGTTGGCGCGCTGGCGCAGGATGGTGCCGGCCCTGGGATCGAGTTCGAGAGACTTGTTGTATTCCGAGAGGGCGCGTTCCAGTTCCCCGTTTCTCTCGAGGACGAGCGCGTTCAGAAAATGGGAATAAACCTGCGAGCTCGGCTCGGAAGCGCGGAGGAGCGCAGAAGAGAAAGCAAGCGCGGCAAAGATAAATAAATGTTTTTTCATATGGACCTTTCCATCAGGATCGCGTCTCGCATTTTGCCCTGCCCCATGTCGTAAAATTTTTTCCGCCGTCCTGTGACGGCAAATCCCAGCTTTTCATAAAACTTCCGCGCCGGATCATTGTCTTCGCGCAGTTCAAGCTCGATCACGGCGCACCCTTTGCCGCGCGACATTTCCAGGAGCCGGCTGATCAAGCCCCGGCCGACGCCCTTCCTGCGGTGAGTTTCGGCGACCGCAAATTCCAGAAGCTGGGCCCGATCCGCAACCGTCCAAAGCACCGCGAACCCGACGGGGGTTCCCGCAACGGCCGCCACCACGCTCAAAGACATGGGCAGATGGAGTTCGCGCTCGAACATTTCTCTCGTCCAGCGGGCCCCTTCCCACGAACTCTCGATCGCGACCAGGTCCGGAATGTCCCCCGCAACCATGGGCCTGTATTGAACCTCGCCGATGATGGAAGACGACATCTTTTAATTATAGCACAGCGCCCATATCTTGGACGGAACGCGATGCAAAAAGATGTAAAGCGGTGTAAACGGATGTAAAGACGCTCTGGCTATTTTCGGGTCCCGGACCCATACTTGAAGGGAAGGCAAAGAAGGGGGTCCTGTGGCAAATCAACGGCAAAAAGGGTTTGGGCTGATCGAAATCATGATGGCGATGACGATTTTGGCAATCGTTTCCGTCACTTTCTCGACGGTGCTGAGGTTCATGTCCAAAACGGCCGTGCGGTCGCGCCAGGAAACGGCGGCCTCCGAAATCGCGCAGAAATTTTTCAGCCGCCTCAATTCCGTGCCTTATCCTTATGTTTTTGACCTGGATTCTTCCAAACCCAAATATGGCCTCGCGGGAAATTTCGGGCCCGTGAGCAATCAGACCACGAGTTATCCTTATCTGTCCGCGTTCGACGATGTTCAGACTTCGCTTCAGCCGTATAAATTCGATAAATTCACATTCGATATCCGTTTCATGACGCGGGACCTGAGCGACATCAACAGCGATGGGTCCACAGCGGACCTCCGGCCGTTCATTGACCTGAACCATGACCGCATCGACGATTATGACGGCGGCGCGTCTTCCGCGAGCCTGAGATATTTCGACCAGAACGGCGACGGGGATTTCAACGACACCTATTTCACCAGCAACGAAATCACGGAACAGCCGAACACGCATCTGAAAGAAGGGACATTCAGGCTATATAAGGGAGGGCAGGTCGTTTATCAGGACGTGCGGCTGGTCAGCTGGGAAAAGTTCACGGGAGCGGAAGGAAAAGCCGCGGGGGCCAGCCTGAGGATCGTGGTGAGCACTCCGGCGGAAAACAGCGCGGTTTATCAGCAATCGAACGCGGCGCAGGCGGCGTCGCTCAGCGTGAACCTCGCGTCGGTTTATCCCCCGGAAGTGAGCGCGGTTCGGGGCGATCCGGCATCGCCTCTGAGGGCCACGGGACAGACTTCGCCTTCTGCCGCGATCAACTGGACTGTGGAAACTTCGACGAACCCGGTCCTCGACGTCTGCGCTTCAGACGCGAACGGGGATTTTGACTGCGCGCTCCCCAATGTCACGGCCGCTCTCAATGAAGGGATGAACACGCTTTATGGCCAGACGATCAAAACGGTTTATTATTCCCCCTGGAACGCGACCACCTTCGTTTATGACGTGAACCCGCCGACTTTCACCCTGACGACGGCACTATCCACTTCCACGGTGAAAAATCGCCAACCGGTGGTCCGCGCGAAATATGTGGACCGTCCTTTGATCGCGGGGCGGCAGGTTTCAGGAGTAAACCTCTCCGTCCTGCGCCTGGCCGGAGCCAACTCTCCTCTGGTGCTGAGTTCGAACACGCTTTCCTATAATTATGATCCCCTCACAAACGACATGACCTGGGTTGATTCCGCGACAGGCCTTCCGCCCGTTCTCTCCACGGGAACCTATACCGTCGTCTTCGAAGGCGGCGACAACGCTTTCTATAAAGCGCGGTCCACCTGGACCTTCACGGTGGACATCGGAGATTTCACCGACGGTTCCGACCCGCACATCGTCAATGAATCCCCCATGGGCGGAGCGGGCACGAACATGCCCACCATTTCCTGCGACGTTTATGACCGCCAGAGCGGCATCATGATGAACAGCATCTCTATGATTTTGGACGGGTCCGTGGTGGTGAGCTCGGCGGCGGGAAATCTTTATTCAGCCTATCAGCCGAACGCCGCGCAGAGCGGAGGGACGCTCACTTATACGCCGCAGAGCGCCTTGTCGTCCGGCAACCACACGGTCCGCGTCACGGTCAGCCACTGGGGCGAGAGTCCCGCCGGGAATGTGTCGTCGACGGACGCGTGGAATTTTTGGGTGCCATGAAAAACCACGACGGAGGGTTTACTCTGGTTGAAGTCCTGATCGCGGCGGGCCTCTCGGCGATCCTGGGGCTCGTGATGTGGCGCATGCTCCGAACCGCGGCGGCCGCAACCTATCAAACCGATGTCCGCATCAGGTCCGATGCCGAACTGCGGGGCGCGATGGACCGCATCGAGACGCTCCTGCTGAACGCCAACGCTTTCACCGTTGCGACCTCCACGGAAGTGCGGTTCATCTCGGACCTGAACACCGCGCCGGATTATGCCGCGAGCCTTGATTTTGACGGGGACGGTTTCCCCAACAGCGACGATCCGGACATGGACAACGATGCAACGCTGATCCAGCCGCCGACGGCGCAATGGAAGATCGGATACAACCTGAAAGACGACGATGACGACGCGGACAACCAGATCGACATGGTCTGGAAGATAGGATTGTCCACGCGCGCAGGGCAGCCCAACAAATCCGTCACCGTCGATTATTCCAAAAATGGAGAGCCTTGGGGCGGACATGAACAGGTCCTCATCCCGAACGTGATCTCCACCGGCGTGTTCAATTTTTATGGGAGCGAAAACGAATTTTTGAGCCCGGGAGCCACGACCTATGACACCAACAACGACGGGCTCGTGAGCGTTCAGGAAATCGACGCTCCGGCCAACGGCGGAAACGGAACGGGACGCATCGACAATGCCGCGGAACTGAAAGCCATCGTGACCGCCGCCCTTTCCATCGACGTTGACGCCAACCGGGACGGAAAACCGGACGCCTCGATGAGCACGGAAATCATGCCGCCGATGCTTTATCTCAAAAGGAGACCGTGATGCATAAATATAAAAACGAAAACGGCATGGCTCTTCCGGCGGTCATCGCCGTCATGCTGATCGTTTTCACGGGAGCCTATTTCGCTCTCTCGCGGTCCAGCCTGGAATTGCGGTCGTCCCTGATGACCCGAAAATCCCGCACGGCCTCCGCGCTTGCCAACAATGTCGCGACCGATCTTCTGAGGCAGTTTTCTCAGAATTATCAGGAGAACCATTATGATTCCGCTCTGCTCGCCCGGAACCCCGCTCTTTACGGCAAGGGGTTTTCGTCCCTTTCCCTCCGCCCCAATTCCAACCAGCATTTCTTGGCCTTTGACGCCGAAGGCGCCTACGGCGAAGACGTGAACCAGCCTCAGAACCGAAAGCGCATCAGCGGCGTGATCAAGTTCATTTCCGACATGACCACCTTCGGGACCATGAGCAACGGCAATTTCGTCACCACTCCGAACAATGTGACCTATGTCGGGAAAGTGTGGATCAACGGGACCTGGACCGTGAACGGCGCGAACACCGTCGTCCAGGGCGGGCCTGTGTTCGTGAACGGAAACCTGACGGCCGCCGGCGGAGGATCTCTCACGGTGAACGGGAATTTATATCGGACCGGGGCGCGAGCCGGAGCCATCGCCGTGAACGGTTCAGACAACACCTTCGTCCCCCAAATGACCTGGCCCAGCGTGGACCGCACTTTTTATGACGCCAACGCCAATGTCACGGTGAGCGCAAACGCCAACCTGAGGTTTGATTATGTGCCCGGAAGCTCCACGGGAACCGTCCGCGTGGGAACCCACACCTTCGTCATTCCGCCTTCGGGATTCATCATTTACGGCAAGAACTGCACGCTCACATCTTCCGGGACCGTGCGGGGAAAAGTGACCGTCGTTTCTCTCCGCGTGAGCGGCGGAGCGGGAGGCAACATCGTGATTGACGGAGACCTGAAATACGCGACTGCCGGGTCCACTTCAAATGCAAACCCGAACGATTCGTTCGGCGCCATCGCCTCTGAAAACATCACCTGGCAGGTCAATAACAAGGACCTCTATGTGAGCGGCACCTATTTCGTGGACAGTCCCGGGGTGGCGGGCATGAACACAAACTGCGCCGGGTGCGCCAACAAAACTTTTTCGCTCTTCGGAACCCGCAACAAACAAATAGCCGCCGCGGGATTCACCAATTATACCGTCAGTTTCGACCCCAACCTGGACACATTCCCCCCTCCCGGCCTCCCTGAAAAACCCTCTCTGGTCAGCTGGCGGATCAAGTAGCCCTCCATAAATAAAAAAAGTATAATATCTCCACTATGGCTAAAATTCAGGCACACCGCATCAGCGTCATCGCGGGCGACGGCATCGGTCCGGAAGTCATCCGCGAAGGGCTCAAGGTTTTAAACAAAGTCTCAAAGAAACTCAAGCGGCCTCTCGAATTTGAACACCTCGAAGTGGGCGCGGCCCGCTGGCTCCGAACGAAAGAAACCCTCACCGAGAAAGAGATGGAGACGATCATCGCTTCCGACGCGGTTTATCTCGGCGCGGTCGGCGACCCCAAAGTGCCGCCCGGAATCCTTGAGCGCGACGTGCTCCTCAAAATCCGATTTGAACTCGATCTCTATATCAACCTCCGCCCCTGCGTCCTGCTTGAAGGCGCTTTCACCCCCTTGAAAAACAAGGGTTCTTCCGATATAAACTTCATTGTGGTGAGAGAGAACAGCGAAAGCGTATACACCGGGCTGGGCGGCGTTTTCAAGCGCGGCACGCCCGACGAAGTGGCCATTCAGGAAGACATCAACACGCGCAAAGGCGTGGACCGGATTTTGGATTATGCTTTCGAAGTTTGCGAAGCGCGCAAAAATAAAAATCAGATCACGATGGTGGACAAGGCGAACGTGCTCACTCACGCCCACGGCCTCTGGCGCCGCGCCTTTGAAGAAATGGGCAAGAGCTATCCGAGGATCAAGCGGAACGCGACCTATGTGGACGCGGCCGCGATGGATTTTGTGAGGCGCCCGGAAATGTTCGATGTGGTGGTGACCAACAATATTTTCGGAGACATCCTGACGGACCTGGGCGCGATCATCTCCGGCGGACTGGGCCTGGCCGCAAGCGCGAACATCAATGATCTTCCGAGCCCGGACCTCCCCAAGAAGGGACAAGTCTGCCGAGGCCTCTTTGAACCCATTCATGGTTCTGCGCCCGACATCGCGGGACGAAACCTCGCCAACCCCATCGCCGCGATCATGGCCGCCAAAATGATGCTGGACCACCTCTCCGAAACTGAGGCCGCCTCCGCCATCGACAAAGCGGTCCGCAAGACCGTGGCCGGCGGAAAAATTTTCAAGAAAGATTCCCCCGACCTTGCCGTTTCCACTCACGAGGCGGGAGACCAGGTCTGCAGCTATCTATGATTCATGAGACTCTTTTGCGCCGTCAAGGTTTCGCCCCAGGTCTCCCAAAATCTCTCGCATTGGGCGGAACGCATGAAGGGCAACCCTGAAATCCCGCCCAACACCAAGTGGGTTGAAGAGCAAAATTTTCATTTAACCCTCAAATTTTTCGGCGAAGTCCCTGAGGCCAGGCTCTCTTCCCTGGAAGATTCCCTCGGCAAAGCGGCGGATGGAAAAACCAAATTTGATATTTCCTTCAAAGGCATCGGCGCGTTTCCATCGATGGATCATCCCCGCGTGATCTGGGCCGGAAGCGAAGATCCGTCCGGAAAGTTGTCAGAAATTGCCGAAGCCATTGAGCGGCAAACCGTCGCCGGCGGTTTCGCTCCGGCAGACAAACCTTTTTCGCCGCACCTCACCCTTGCGCGCCTCAACCACACAGCCCGGCCGGGACTGCCCAAGGTCCTTGAAAAGCACCGCGACGCATTTTTCGGGCCGATGACCGTGGAGAGCGTCTGCCTCATCCAGTCCACCCTCTCCCTGCAGGGATCGCAATACGCGGAACTCAAAAAATGGTCATTCAAATAAGACGATATCACATCTTCGCCGCGGTCATCCTGGCTGTGTTGTTCGGCCGGGCCGCGATCTATTCCAGGGAAACTTCGGAACGCCTCGTGAAAGCAGTGGAGCTCCGGCCCCAGGCCATGGCGGTTCCGATCCCGACCCTAAAGAAAGAAATCTCCCCGATCCCGGAAAAAAAAGCAGACATTCCGCTCCCAGCCGTCAAACTCAAACCCCTTTGCCTCACATTTGATGACGGTCCTCATCCCGGCCAGACCGAAAGGCTTTTGTCGATCCTGAAGGAAGCCCATGTGCGCGCCACTTTCTTTGTCGTCGGAAAACAGGCGGAGCTTTATCCTTATCTGCTTAAAAAAATCGCGCAGGACGGCCACGAGCTCGCCAACCACACCTATTCCCACCGGAACATGAAAACGCTTTCGGACCAGGAAATTTCCGAAGAGCTCGAAAAAACGGAAACGCTCGTGAGCGCGGCGACCGGAAAAAAAATGAAATATTTCCGTCCGCCCGGAGGGCAATATAATTCCCAGGTCGTGGCCGCGGCGAAAGCGCGGGGCTACGAAATGGTGCTTTGGTCCATTTTCCCCCAGGACCACACGAATCCGCCCTCCGCGCTGATCCGTTCCAGGATTTTGGGCGGCGCGCACAAAGACGGGATCGTGCTCCTGCATTCCGGCGTCGAGAACACGCTCGAAACTTTGCCGGAACTGATCCGAACCCTCAAGCGGCGGGGCTATGTTTTTGAGACGGTGGCCCAACTGCGGACAGAACCCCATTTTCAGAATTTCGCCAAAAAATAAATTGCCCATCGTCCGGATTTTAGCCGTTGATTTCGGTTCCAAACGCGTGGGTCTGGCCCTGACCGACCCGCTCGGATACACCGTTCAGCCCCTGCCTTATCTCACGCATGCCTCCAAAGATGATTTCCTGAACAAGCTCAAAACCCTCGCGCAGGAAAAAGGCGTTCAGAGAATCGTGCTTGGGCTCCCCAGAAGTCTCGACGGAAGCATCGGCCCCAAGGCGCTCGAGTGCCAAAAACTCGCCGTGAACATCGAGAAATTCTGCTCGGTGCCCGTCACGCTCCAGGACGAAAGTTTCACCACGCGGGAAGCCGAAGACATCCTCATCCGCGACCTTGGAATGTCTCGCAAGAAACGGAAAGAAGCCAAGGACTCCATGGCCGCCGTCCTGATTCTGCAGTCTTATCTTTCGAGCTTATGATGAAACGCTTGTTCCTGCTTGGATTGATTTCTGCGGGGATCCTCGTTCTGGGATTTTTGTTTAGGGTCCGTCACGCTTTTTATGGACCGCACGACAAAATCATGGCGCGGATCGGGAAGGGCGTTTCGGCCAAAATGGCCGCAGAACAGCTGGAGCGAGAGGGGATCATCCAGTCTCCGGCGGCGTTTTTGATCCTGGCCAAAATTTCCGGAGCGAGCCGGCATTTTCATTACGGCCCCTATGTCTTCGAGAAAAACCGATATTGGCAGATCCTGAAAAAAATATCGCGCGGCGAAACCCATAAAATAAAAGTCGTGATCCCCGAAGGCTGGTCGGCCTGGCAGATCGCAGAGCGCCTTGCGTCCGAAGGGATCATTTCTGACGCCGAGGCTTTTTGGAAAAACGCGATGACCCTGAAACTCGAGGGCAAACTTTTTCCCTCCACCTATTTTTTTGAGCCCGGAACCGACACGGGGACCGTGACCCAGGCGTTCCTGGACCCCGGCCGGAAAATTTTCACGCCTGAGCTGCTTCAGCGCGCGGCAGCCCTGAAAATGAATGAAGCCCAGGTCCTCGCCTTCGCCTCGATCATCGAGAGAGAAGCCCGTGTCGACGAAGAGCGCGAGGTCATTTCTTCCGTTTATCACAACCGCCTGAAAAAAGGCATGATGCTGGAGGCGGACCCCACGGTGCAATATGCCATGGGCCAGGGCAAAGAATGGAAAGACCGGCTCCTTTATAAAGACCTGAAATTCGTTTCGCCTTTCAACACCTATCGCAACCGCGGCCTCCCGCCCGCGCCCATCTGCAGTCCCGGTCTCAAATCCATCCAGGCCGCTCTCAATCCCGCCGACACGCCTTATTTATATTTCGTCGCCGACGGCACGGGCCGCCACAAGTTTTTCAAAGACCACAAGAGCCACATCCAGTGGCAGATCGAAAACCGCCGCAAACAGAAAAAAACCGCTAATTGACAAAATCCGCATCTCCTGTTAACCTTCCTGACAGAATTTTGAGTTATCTTAAGGAGGACTAATGAACAAAATTATTGTAACGGTTGCGGCGCTGACAGCGCTTCCCTTGGCGATGACATTCGCGGAGGAAGGGAAAGGCGAGAGGATGCAGAACCAGGGCGAACGCATGGAAAACCGCGGAGAAAGACGCGAAGAACGCGGAGAGCGCATGCAGGAACGATCTGAAAGAATGAAAGAAAACGGCCATGAACGGGCCGGAGAGAGAATGGAACGCCGTGGTGAGAGGATGGAAAACCAAGGCGAGCGCATGAGCAACCGCGGGGAACGGATGGAACAGCGCGGAGAGAAAAGGGAAGGCGGATCGCAATATATGGGCAACCGCGAAGAGCGCGGAGAGAGAATGGAACAGCGCGGCGAAAAATTGGAGCAAAGGGGAGAAAAGCTTGAGAACCGCGGGAAAGAAGTGGAACAGCGCGGGGAACAGATGCAGCAGCGCGCTGAAGAATTGAAAAAAGAAGGGCACGAAAAGGCCGCGGACCGCATGGAGAACCGGGGCGAACGAATGGAGCAGCGCGGCGAACGCATGCAGGAACGCGGCGAGAAAATGCAGCAGAGAGGAGAAAGGATGGACAACCGCGGAGAAAGAATGCAGGGCGGCGGACGCGAACGCAGATAATTTCGTCGAAAGGTGACAGGAAGAAAGCCGCCTCCTTGGCGGCTTTCTTTTTTGTTGTAGAATAAGGGAATGTTTCCTTCGCTGGCCCTCGCCCTGACGCTTTTCCTGACCCCGTTTTTCCCAGATGAGAAACTGAACCGCCTGAAACTCATCTCGCTGGGCGCGGGACTCACCCTCACAGGCCTCCTCTGGGCCTGCTCCCGCGCGGCGGAGAAAAAATTCTCTTTTGCCCGCACTCCGCTCGACATCCCCCTGGCCGTTTATGCCGCTCTCGCCCTGTTCTTTTATAAATCCTCTGCGAACCCCGCCACGGCGGCAAGCGAATTCCAGCGGATGATTTTTTCCGTCGGAGCGTTCTTTGTTGCGGTCCAGACTTTGTCGGGAATTGCGGCGGAGAAAAAGAAAGTTTGGGCCGTTTCCGGCTGGGCGGCGGGACTGCTCCTCATTTCCCTTTACGGCGTCCTTCAAAAATCCGGCGGCATCGGACAGATTCAGGTGCCCCAGATGGAGCGCGTTTTTGCGACCTTCGGAAACCCCATCTTCTTCGCGGCGTTTCTCATCCTTTCCATCCCCGTTGTTCTGGGCGCATTCCTCGAATCAAAAAAAATTGCCGCAAGACTTTTTTATGCTCTCGCGCTTTTCGTTTCTGCCTGGGCGCTCTTTTATACCGGCACGCGCGCGGCGTTTCTGGCTCTCCCCCTCGCTCTGATTTTTTTCTATGTCCTCCTCGAACTTCCTTCCGGCTGGACCGTAACGAAAAAGTTATGGACAAGAAAATTTCAAATTTTTCCGGCGATCGCGGTCCTGGCCGCGCTTCTCCTGTTTTCTTCCGGCGTCCGTGAAAAAATTCGCGCTTCCCGCATGACCGCAACTTCCCAGACCCACACCTTGATCTGGAAAGACGTGCTCAAGATGTGGAAAGCTCATCCCTGGACCGGCACGGGGTTCGGCACTTTCCACATTGAGTTCCCGGCCTATGCCTCAGACGAGCTCAAGGCGGCCTATCCCCAGAACGAGCGCATCGTGAACGACGCCCACAACGAGTTCCTGCAGATCCTGGCCGAAACGGGCCTGGCCGGGTTCGCGGTTTTCATGTCTCTTCTGATTTTGTTTTATGTTTATGCCCTGAAATTTTATGCCGGAATGGCCGCGCCCTCCCCTCTCCTGGCCGGAATTTTATCAGGCGCTCTCGCCCTTTTGATCGAAAACTTTTTCTCCGTCGACATGCGGTTCATCATTTCGTCAACTTATCTCTTTCTGGCCATGGGATTTGCGGCCTCCTATTTCTCGACGGAAATTTCGTTTGTCTGGCCTGGAACTCTGGCAAAAGGGCTTTGGGTTCTGGCCGCGGTTGCCGCAAGCGGCGTTTTGGGGCTGGTCCATAAACCGTTCGATTTCGGACTTCTTCCCTCACTCCTGCGCCCATATCAAGCCAATCGCGAGCTTAAAAATCAGCCGGATTTTTTCGAGCAGAAATACCCCCAATCCATCGAAGGCCTTGAGGAAATGTCCAAAAAATTTCCCGGCGAGTGGAAAGTGTGGGACAAGCTCGGGTTCGCATACGCCAAAATCATCGAGGGAAAAGATTTTCAGGGCAAAAAAGTGGTTTATCCGGCAAACGCCGAGAAATCCGTCAACGCCTATATGAAAGCGTTCCAGCTGAACCCCGCCGCGGAAGGGCCGCCCAACAATATCGGGAACATTTTCTATACGATGCGCAAACCCGCTGAAGCCATAGAATGGTGGAAAAGAGCTGTGACCATAAACCCGGAGAAAATCGACGCTCGGCTGAACCTCAGCATCGCTTATTATTCCCTCGGGAGAGTCAAAGACGCCTCCCAACAGCTCGAAGAAGTCCTCAAGCGCGACCCCCAGAACAAAACGGCCCTCGTCATGCTCAAACGCATGGTGGAATAAGTATGGTATAATGCATGCATGAAGGATTTGGACATCAAAAATTTTATGGAATATCCTGAAATTTCGCAGAATCAGATGTCGGAGATGAAGACACGCCTCCAGGCGATCCTTTTCTCGATCGAAGAGGGCATCGTGATGCTGGATTTCGCGGGAAACATCGCCATCATCAACGATTCGGCCAAAACGATCCTCGGAATTCAGAAAAAATTCCCTTATGAAAAGAAATTTTTGGATTATGTTTCCAGCTCAGAAGTGAAATCGAAACTCTCCTATATTCTCGAATCTCCGGTCGAAAATGTCATTCAGGAATTGTCTGTCCCGCAAAATGAGCGAGTCCTCTCCGTGCGCGTGGCCAGAAATGTCGTCACCACCGCCAAGGGCGAAATTTTGGGCAAAGTTCTGGTGTTCCGGGACATCAGCCGCGAAAAAGAGCTCGAAAACCTGAAAGATGATTTCGTCCATTCCATCACCCACGATTTGAAAAGCCCCCTCACCTCGATTCAGGGGTATCTGGACCTGTTTTTGTGCGACGAAATTGAGCCGCTCACGCCCACGCAGAAGCGCAACATGGAGATCATGAACCACTCCACGAAAAAGCTCCTGAAACTCGTGAGCAACATTCTGGACATGGCCAAAATCGAAGCGGGCCAGCTCATGATCACCCGCGGTCCCTGGGACGTTGTCCACGCGGTCAGCCAGATTTTCACCGCCCTTCAGGCCGTTTCCTGGCTGATCAAAATCAACCTCAAGGCCACGGTCAAGTTCACCCAGGAGAGCGGCAAACCCGACGTCCAGATTTATCCCAATGTGTCCGGCCAGCCTTTGCCCCAGCTGATCGTCAGCGCCGACGGCAACCTGCTTGACCGCGCCATCAGCAACCTCGTCGACAACGCCATGAAGCACACGCCCCAGGAAGGAAGCATCGAGATCCTGGTGGAAGACGAAAAAGACAAAGTCCGCGTTTCCGTGAAAGACAACGGCGAAGGCATTCCAGCGGACGCTCTCGAAAAAATATTCCAAAAGTTCCAACAGCTCTCCGCCACCAAAGGCGGCACGGGCCTGGGACTCACCTTCACCCGCGAAACCGTGGAACGCCACGGCGGCAGGATTTCCGTCACCTCTCAGCCCGGAAAAGGCGCCACATTCACCTTCTGGATTCCCAAATAAGGCCATTTTTTCCCTAAACGACCTCAATCCTCATCAGCGTGACGCCGCCTCCTACGGGGACGGACCCCTTTTGATCCTGGCCGGCGCCGGATCCGGCAAAACCCGCGTCATCACTTATCGCATCGCGCACCTCCTCCAGCAAGGCGTGAAACCCTGGAACATCCTGGCTGTCACCTTCACAAACAAGGCCGCGGGAGAAATGAAAGAGCGCGTGATGGAACTCACCGAACAGCGGGGAGCCGATGTTTGGATATCCACTTTCCACTCTTTCTGCGCTCAGTTCCTCCGGACCGAAGGCCATCGCTATGGTTTGGACAGAGGATTCACAATTTACGACGACGATGACCAGAAAAAACTTGTCCGCGAATGCCTGCAGGAACTGAGCTTGGACGAAAAAAAGATCAAGCCCAGCATGATCGTGAACCGAATTTCGCGCGAAAAGGACCAGCTCATGGACGCCGAATCTTTTTCCATCGCGTCTCTGGCAAGCGGCGACCCTCAGAGGCAGATGCTGGCTTCAATTTATTCGCTTTATCAGAAAAAGCTGGACCGTTCCCTCGCGCTCGATTTCGGCGACCTCATCATGAAGTCCGTGGAATTTCTGCAGGCCTATCCCGAACTCCGGGAAAAATATCAGGAACGGTTTCACCACATATTGGTGGACGAGTATCAGGACACGAACCGCGCGCAATACATGATGACCAAAATTTTGGCCGCAAAATATCAAAACCTCTGCGTGGTGGGCGACGACGACCAGTCCATTTATTCCTGGCGCGGAGCGGACATCCGAAACATCCTGGACTTTGAGAAGGATTATGCTTCGGTCAAAACCATCAAGCTCGAGCAGAATTATCGCAGCACCATGCCCATCCTTTCCGCCGCCTGGAGCCTCGTCAAAAACAACGAACAGCGCAAGGACAAAAAACTCTGGACCGCGCGCGAAACAGGTGAAGCCGTGCAGGCCGATCAGCTTGGAAGCGAAATGGAAGAAGCCCGATGGGTGAGCGAGAAAATTTTGGACCTGCAAGAGCAAAACGGCTGGGGGTTCGACAAGTTTTCCATTTTTTACCGCACAAATGCGCAGTCCCGCGTGCTGGAAGACGCCCTCCGAAGCGCGCAGATCCCCTATGTTCTCGTCGGAAACGTGAGGTTTTATGAACGCGCCGAAGTCAAAGACATCTTGGCATATTTGCGCCTTATCAATAACTCCAAAGATGATTTGAGTTTCAAACGGGCCGTGAACTGCCCGCCGAGAGGTCTTGGGAAAGTGACTTTGGAAGCGCTCGAAAAAGTGGCCGCTCTGGAATCCATTTCCCTTTTTGAAGCGGCAAGCCGCGAAGATTTTTTGGGCGGACTCGGCAACAAGGCGCGGGAAAGCATGATCCTTTTCAAGAAACTTTTGCAGGGGTGCATCGCCAACAAAGATTTGTTGACCGTTTCCCAGATGACCCAGGACATTTTGGAGAAAACCAAGATCCTGAAACTGCTTGAAGAGGAAGCCAAAACGGACCTTGAAGCCTCCGCTCGGCTGGACAATGTGCAGGAACTTTTGAACGCGACCACCGAATTTGAAGAGAGTTCCCCCAACGACAAGAGCACGACCGCATATCTCGAGCAGGTTTCGCTCCTCACCACCACCGACGACAAACAGGACAAACGCAACAAGGTCACCCTCATGACGGTGCACATCGCCAAGGGGCTGGAATTTTCCTGCGTGTTTCTGACCGGCATGGAAGAAGGTCTTTTTCCGCTTGGAGAAGCGCAGTTCAGCCAGGACGAACTTGAAGAAGAGAGGCGTCTGGCCTATGTCGGGATGACCCGCGCCAAAGAACAGCTTTTCCTCACCTCCGCCGCGAGCCGTAAACTTTTCGGCCAGACGCACTGGAACCTTCCCTCCCGTTTTATCACCGAAGCAGGCTTAAAAATCGCCGGAACTTCCCGAGCCATCCACGAAGAATTCATCGTGCCTGACGGCTTGCCTCCCAAATCATTTCAAAAAGGCAAATTTTTTAAGGTCGGAGACCGAGTGCGCCACCAGGAATTCGGCATCGGCAAAGTGACAGACCAGAGCGGCACGGGCGACGATCTCAAGGTCGTGGTCGTGTTTGATTCTGGACAATGGAAGAAGCTTCTCGTAAAATATGCTCCATTGGAGAGGATCTAAGAAAGCGAGCATTGACAACAACTATTAATTATGGTATATATTTACTCGACATATATTAACCATGATTATAAGAAATATTGAATTAACTGCATCTAATAGCTTCTTTCTGTTCGGCGCCAGAGGAACAGGGAAAAGCACATTGTTACATCAACGATTTTCTGAACCCAAGGCCGCATTCTTCGATTTGTTGGATGCGGATATTCAGCAAACCTTCCAACTCCGCCCTCAAGCTCTCGAAGAAAGGCTGCGCGCATTGCCGGACACTGTGGAGTGGATCATTCTGGATGAAATTCAAAAAATTCCAGGCCTCCTGGACGTTGTCCATCGCGAAATCGAACGAGGACGTTTCAAATTCGCTCTCACAGGGTCCTCCGCGCGCAAGCTTAAGCGGGGGGCCGCAAATCTCCTGGCCGGAAGAGCGTTTGTCTATCATCTGTTTCCCTTGACCCATTCAGAAATTGGCGCTGGGTTTGATATAGAAAACGTTCTTCAATGGGGCTCCCTGCCAAAAATATTTTCTCTTTCCAGCGATTCCGACAAGCGCGATTTTCTGCGGGGATACACGCACACTTATCTGCAGGAAGAAATTTCACAGGAACAGCTGGTTCGAAACCTTGCGCCGTTTCACCGGTTTCTGGCTGTGGCCGCACAGATCAGCGGACAGATCATAAACTTTGCGAAGATCGGCCGCGATTGCGGCGTGAGCACGGTGACAGTCCAGACCTATTTTCAGATTCTGGAAGAGACGCTTCTGGGCATTCAGCTTCAACCCTTTCATGAATCGGTCCGAAAACGACAGCGCGGAAACCCCAAATTTTATTTCTTTGACACGGGGATTTTGAGGTCCCTGCAAAACCGGCTGACGGTCAACATCGCTCCGGGAACTTTCGATTACGGAATTTTGTTTGAACATTTCGTGATCACAGAAATTTTCCGCTTATCAAGTTATGCCCGAAACGATTTCCAATTCTCATATCTGCGGACACAAGCCGGAGTAGAAATTGATTTGGTCATTGAACGGCCGGGCCGTCCCCGCGCATTGATTGAAATCAAGTCCACAGACCGCATCTCTCCGGAAGACGTGCGCGCCCTGCACCATCTGAGCAAGGACATTCCCAACAGCGAATGCTTTTGTCTGAGCCGCGACCCCAACCCCAGCATCCTGCATGAAGTGCGCTGTCTTCCCTGGAAACAGGGCCTCCTGGAACTGGGACTCGTGGCTGGATGAGTCAATTTATTGTAAAATTTCTGGGGTAAAATCATGATCACCAAAAAAGACGTTGAACATGTGGCGCGGCTGGCGCGGCTTTCGTTGAGCGAAGAAGACAAAACGAATTTGACGGACCAGCTTGGAAAAATTCTGGGCTATATCGAGAAATTGAGCGAACCTGACACTTCCAAGGTTCAGCCGACCGCTCACCCTTTTGCCTCCAAGACGGTCTGGAGAGAAGACAAGACTTTCCGCTGGAGCCCTGCCGAACCTCTCCTCGACAATGCTCCTGAGAAAGAAGAAAATTTCTTCAAGGTGAACAAGGTGATCGACGGATGAGCGTTCTCGACCTGACAGCCGCAGAGATCACGGCCAAAATAAAATCCAAGGAAATTTCCGCCGCCGAAGTGGCCAAGGCGTTTTTGGATAAAACCAAAAGGGAAAACCCAAAAGTCCTCGCTTTCCTGAAAATCCACGAAGACGATTTTCTGAAATCCGCAATCGCGGTCGACGCAAAAATTCAGAACCAACAGCCTGTCGGACGGCTTGCGGGCGTGCCCATCGCCATCAAAGACAACATGCATGTTGAAGGCTGGGAAACCACCTGCGCCTCCAAAATTTTGACCGGTTTCAAAGCCACCTATGACGCCACCGTCACCCAAAAACTGAAAGCCCAGGACGCGCTCCTGCTCGGCAAAACCAATCTGGACGAATTCGCGATGGGTTCTTCAACAGAAAATTCCTCTTTTTTTACGACGAGGAATCCGTATGACACCTCCAGAGTTCCGGGCGGATCTTCCGGAGGGTCCGCGGCGGCTGTTGCGGCCAGATTTACCCCTGTTTCTTTAGGGTCCGACACAGGCGGGAGCATCCGCCAACCGGCAAGCTTTTGCGGAGTTGTGGGATTGAAACCCACCTATGGCCGCGTGTCGCGTTTTGGGCTTGTGGCTTTTGCTTCTTCGCTGGACCAGATTGGGCCCTTCACACGCGACGCCCTGGACATGGCCAACATGATGCAGACCATTTCCGGGCTGGACCCCATGGATTCCACATCATCAGATCAACCTGTGCCCGATTATGCCGCGTCCCTGAACAAAGGCGTTAAAGGAATGACGCTTGGGGTTCCCAAAGAATATTTTGCCAAGGGATTGGACGCCACCGTCAAAGAAAAAGTGATGGCCGCGGTCAAAGTTTATGAAGACGCCGGAGCCAAGGTCACGGACATCTCTTTGCCCCACATGGATTATGCGATCGAGGTTTATTATATCCTGGCCCCCTCTGAAGCCAGCGCGAATTTGGCGCGCTTCGACGGTGTTCGATATGGCCACCGCACGAAAAATCCCGCGAACCTTCTTGAGCTCTATGAAAAGTCACGCGCGGAAGGGTTTGGGACGGAAGTGAAGCGGCGCATCATGCTGGGGACCTATGCATTGTCATCGGGATATTATGACGCGTATTATCTGAAAGCGCAGAAAGTCCGCACGCTCATCTGCCAAGATTTTGAGAATGCGTTCAAAAAAGTGGACGCCATCATCACGCCGACCGCGCCTTCCACCGCTTTCAAAGTCGGAGAAAAATCGTCTGATCCACTCGAGATGTATCTGTCAGACATCTATACGATTTCCTGCAACCTTGCCGGAATTCCCGGAATATCCGTCCCCTGCGGGTTTTCCAACGTAGGGGCGACGCATGCGTCGCCCCTCCCCATCGGGTTCCAGATCCTGGGACGGCCTTTCGATGAAGAGCGCCTCCTCCAGATGACCGCCTTCTATCAGTCCCAGACTTCCTGGCACAAGGAAAATCCTGTTCTCTCGTAGGGGCGATTCATGAATCGCCCCTGCCGTTCAACAATATGAACCTGTTTGTGGTTTTGCCGGCCTACAACGAGACGGCGAACCTCAAACCCCTGCTCCCGTCCCTCTCCGCCGTCGCGGATAAAATCAGGCCCGCTCACATGCTGAAAGTGATTGTCGTGGATGACGGATCTTCCGACGAGACAGCCGCCGTGGTCCAGGCAAACCCCATCGCAGAATATATCCGCCACGATAAAAACAAAGGGTTCCCACAAGCTCTCCGAACGGGACTCACCCGAGCGATCGAACTCTCCAGAGACAGCAATGACGCGGCCGTGGTGATGGACGCTGACAACACTCACCCCGCGGAAACCCTCATTCCGATGATCGAAAAATTTTCGCAAGGTTATGACGTCGTGATCGCTTCCAGGTTCACGGACGGCGGCAGTCAGACGGGCGTGTCGGCGTTCAGGACGGTTTTAAGCAAAGGGTGCGGATGGATTTTGGACCGTTTTTTCAGGGTCGAAAATGTCAAAGACTACACTTCCAGTTTCCGCATGATCCGAATGAAGACGCTCAAGGCGCTCGCATCCAAAACCGGCGGGCAATTTTATAAAGAAGAAAGTTTCGTCTGCGCCTGCGAATTTCTGTTCAATCTGAAATCCACGGGTGCGAAGTTCAGCGAATCTCCCCTGAAACTCCGTTGGGACCTCCGGCAAGGACACAGCAAAATGAAAGTCACAAAGACGATCTGGGGTTATGTGCGGCTGATGCGGAGGATGCGGGGAGAAAAAATTTACTGAAGCGAGGTTGAGGCGCTCGCTCCCGAGCGGTGACGTTCCAGTTCAAAGCGCATGGTGAAGATGAGTTTTTCCGCTCGGCCCACCGCGTCAGATTCTTCCAGAATCATCTGTTTTTCGAGGGAAGGCAGGCCCAGAGCCGCAGAAAACAAGTCGCAGAGCATGCCGAGAGGCAGCAAATCATAAGGCAGATTTTCCAGGTCCGGATAAGACACATCGTTCGGGCCTTTCTTTTTTGTGGAGAGCAGCTGTTTGCCGAGCTCATAAACTTCTTTCGAAAGCGTGTTGATGACATTCACGGATGTCTGGGAAAAGGAATCTTCCAGAATTTCAATCTCGGCGCGCAAAAAAGGTTTTTCCTGCACGAACGATTTCACGCGGATGCGCTTCATGCCGAGCAAGATGAGGTTGAACCGCCCATCCATGGTTTTTTCGTCCATCACGATTTTCCCAAGCCCAAAGATCGCCGAAGGCAGGGCCTGGCCCGGCGTCACCTGAGCGATCGCGATCAGTCCCCCTTCCATGAGAGCCGCTTCTGTCATGAGTTTATACCTTTCCTCAAAAATGTGGAGCGGCATGGGTTCGCCGGGCAAAAGGACCACGCCTTCCAGCGGGAACACCGGAACATGGGAGGGAATTCTGTGAGATTCTTCAGGAAAAGGCAGAGTCACTTCATGCATATGCTATTTCATACCATCTTTGGCACGGGGTGTCAAACTTTTTAACTGGAGACGGAAGAATAATGCTTGACGGCCTGTTTCCAGACTGTGATTGATACAAACAGGAGGGCGCCTGAAATTGCGAAAGCGAGGAGAATTCTTTCCATCGACAAGAGGCCGAGGAGCGCCTTCGACGGATACGAAACCATAACTGAAATGGGAAGGACATAGGTGAGGAGAATTCTCAAAAACGGCGGATAAATGTCGATGGGAAACCTCCCAAGCGTGACAAGATCACGATACATCCAGATGGAGTTTTCCATCTGCTGGGTCCAAACCGTGACGGCGGCCACAAGCACATGAATTGAGAAGGCGATCGCAACGCCGTTCAGACAAAGAAGGACATAAACAAATCCCTGAGCAAGAATTTGGGTTGCTGTAAATTGAGCGAGGATTCGAGGGAAGATATAAACGACGAGTCCCAGGACCGGCAAAAGCGTGAGGAAATCCAGGAAATCAACCAGGTTGGAACAGATGCGGAAGAGCGGGTTCACGGGCTGGATGAGATAGAAATCGAGGTCGCCTTCGCGGACGTCGCGGCCGATCATATAAATGCCGCGCAGGAAAATCTGCACCATGATGTCGACGAGGTTGAAGGTCAGGAAAAAGAGGGCCACCTGTTCGAGGGTGTATCCTGCGACGGACGACACATGTTTAAAGATCGCCGATATAAAGACGATAAAGAAGACGAGCCTGACCAATTTTCCGCCGAGCCAGCCCAAAGAGCTCCAGCGGTTGGCGAACTGCATGAGGAACGCCATTTGGGCCAATCTCCACCAGACCGTGATGTATTTTTTCATCATCCGCCGTCCGCGCAATAGGCCCTGAGGCCCTTCAGCCAAACAAAACGGGTGAGCGCCGCAAAAAATCCGATCCATACAATTTGGATGAGGAGTCCGTTCACGATATTCTCAGGGCTCAAGCGATCGAGGAAAATATTTATCGGAAAATAGAGCAGAGACGAAAACGGCAAAATTTCAAAGGCGTGTTTGAGGGCCGCGGGCAGGACATCCAGAGGGAAAAACGCGCCGGAAGAAAATTCCAGGAAAAGCTCAAAGCAAAATCTGGGACCTGCGGATTCCGCCGTCCAAAATGCGAGGGCCCCAACGGCATAACTCATAAGAAAATAGAGGATCAGGGCCAGGAAAAGGGCGAGAACAAAAAGCAGGAGAGTGGAAAGACCGGCAGGTGCATAAAGAGGAATTTTGAAAAGCCAAACGGCGAAACATATTTCCAGGATCGACGAGATCAGTTGCGTCACTTTGTCTGCGGCGTCACGGCTCAGGCAAAATCCGATGTAGGAGATGGGGCGGATCAAATAAGACGAAATTTTTCCGGTGTTGATTTCATAAATCAGTTCCCAGGTCTTGTCAGAAAACACGAGGGCGCGCAAAATGTTCATCCCGAGGATATAGGTGAACATTTGGCTTTGGGTGTATCCGAGGAGAGTGCTTCGGCCCTGGAATATGGCGGACCAGAAAGCGTAGAAAGCGATGATGATGGTGATGCTGCGGGCGCGCTCCATGAGGAAAGAGGCGCGGTATGTCAGTTCCTGCTGGACGGAGAGAGAAAAAATCGCCCAGTATTTCTTCACGCGTCTGTGAAAACGCGGCGGATGATTTCTTCGATCGACAATTCTTCGATGGAGAGGTCGATGACGGGAATTTCAGAGAGAAGTTTGGCCATGACCGAAGAAACCTGTTTGCGGGGAATTTCAATCTTGGCGTCTTGACCGCTCACTTCGGTCACGCGCCCAAACTTTTGAAGGTCTTTGGCGTCCAGCGTCTTGGATGACGAAAGAGACACCAGCTTGTCGGGGGCATATTTTTCCACGATCTTTGACAAATCACCGTCATAAAGAATTTTTCCATCGTCGATGATGATGACTCGTTTGCAGAGTTCTTCCACATCCGCCATGTTGTGGGAAGTGATCAGAATTGTGGATTGCGTCTCAGCGTTATATTCGCGGATGAACTGGCGGAGGCGCTTTTGCATCACGAGGTCCAGGCCGAGAGTGGGTTCGTCCAGCAAAAGGACTTTGGGATAATGGAGAATGGAACAGGCGAGTTCGGCTTTCATGCGTTCGCCGAGAGAAAGTTTTTTGACCGGAGTGTCCAGGAGAGACCCCAAGTCGAGCAGGTCCACAATCCTGTCTTGGCGGGCAAAAAAATCTTTTTCAGGGATTTCGAAAATTTTTTGGTTAAGAACGAAGGTTTCCCGCGCGGGAAGGTCCCACCAGAGCTGGGTGCGCTGGCCCATCACCATGGAGAAATTCATCTGGAATTCTTTTTCCCGTTTCCAGGGCAGATGTCCCATCACATACGCTTCGCCGGAAGTCGGATAAAGAAGGCCTGAAAGAAGTTTTAGGGTTGTGGTTTTGCCTGCGCCGTTGGGACCCAGAAAACCGACGAGTTCTCCACGGGCGATATCAAACGAGACCCCTTGGACTGCCGGAACATCTTTATGCTCTTTTTTTATGAGGGACTGGAACACGCCCGAAAGTCCGGGCTTTTTGATTGCAACCTGGAAAGTTTTGGAAAGGTTCTTGACCTGGATCGCATTCACAAAGCCTGGGTCCAGGATTGGAAAGGAAGTTTCAAAGCATCCGCAACGATTTGGTTTGTGACCTTGCCTCTGCAGACATTGAGCCCGGAGACGAGCCCCGCGTCTTGCCGCAAAGCTTCTTTGAGGTTTCCCTGAGCGAGGCGGGTGACATAAGGCAAGATCGCATTCGCATAAGCCAATGTGGCGGTGCGGCCATATGCCCCGGGCATGTTGGTCACGCAATAATGCAGAACACCGTCGACAAAATAGGTCGGGTTCGAATGAGTGGTGGGCCGGCTGGTTTCCGAGATGCCGCCCTGATCAATGCAGACATCCACAAGGACGGAACCGGGCCTCATTTTTTTTATCATTTTTCTCGTGATCAATTTTGGAGCCTTCGCGCCTGGAACCAAGACAGCCCCGATCACGACATCGGCCTGGGAAAAAGCTTCTTCGAGGCTTGAAGGAGAAGAGGCCAGTGTGGAAACGTTTTCCGGCAATATTTCGTCGAGAAGCCGAAGACGGGACGCGTCTTTGTCCGCCACAATCACTTGCGCTTCCATGCCTGCCGCAATGCGCGCGGCATTTTCTCCGACGGAACCTCCGCCCACAACCACATATCTCGCGGGCAAAACTCCAGGAAGGCCCGAAACCAGAACACCTCGTCCACCCCGCGGAGTGGAAAGATAATAAGCTCCCACGATGGCCGCCATGCGACCGGCAATTTCAGACATGGGCTCCAGAATGGGGAGACGGCCCTTGTTGTCGCGGATGGTTTCACAGGCGAAAGCGATGGTGCCGGACTTCATGAGGGCGCGGGTGACGGCAGGTTCAGCCGCAAGATGCAGAAAGCAGAGGAGAAGTTTGTCTTTATGTAAAAATTTGGTTTCCGAAGGTTGGGGTTCCTTCACTTTAACGACGAGATCGGACTTTTGCCAGACTTCCTTGGCGGATTTTACGACGACGGCGCCGGACTTTTTATATTGAGCGTCCGGGAACCGCGCGAGGTTTCCGGATCCCGCTTCCACCAGAACCTTGTGGCCATAAGCCACCAGAGTGGCGGCGGCTCCGGGAGTGAGGGCCACGCGGCACTCGCTGTTCTTGATCTCTTTGGGAACCCCGATGATCAAGATTTGTGGGCCATCTTCCCGCCGAACGACCAGGAAGATTTGGGCGGCTCCTCGAAAACGATCCAGGTGTGTTCCGGCGTGACCTTGCAGTGCTTCATGATCGCCTCCGCAATGTCTTTGGCGAGGGCTTCTTTGACTTGCTCATCGCGCGGCATCATGGTGACTCGGACGAATGGCATGTTGGACCTCCTAAACTAAATTTATAATCCCAGAACTTTTTGGATGGTGACGCCGATGTCGGCGGGCGAAGGAGCAACTTCAATCCCGAGGGATTTTAAGACAGAAATTTTTTCCTGGGCGCTGCCGCTGGATTTCCCTTCGATGATGGCGCCTGCGTGGCCCATGCGTTTCCCCGGAGGCGCGGTTTGGCCCGCAATGAACCCGACGACGGGCTTTTTCATCTTTTCTTTAAAATATTTCGCGGCGTCTTCTTCCGCGGTCCCGCCGATTTCTCCGATCATCATCACGACATCGGTTTCGGGGTCCTTCTCAAATTCTGCCAGAAGTTCGATATATCCTGTTCCCTGAACAGGGTCTCCGCCGATGCCGATCACGGTGGTCTGCCCGATCCCGAGCTGGGTCAACTGCCACACGGCTTCATAAGTGAGGGTGCCGGACCGGGAAATGATCCCAGCGCGCTTGTTGCGTTTGGTTTCTTTGGCCGGCAAATGGATATATCCCGGCATGATCCCGATCTTGCTCTCTCCGGGAGTGATGACTCCGGGACAGTTGGGCCCGATCAGCCATGTGCGTTTTTCCGACGGAAGCCCCGCGTTGTGGAGCTTGACGGCGTTTTTAACCCGGATCATGTCGTTGACGGGAATGCCTTCGGTGATGCAGGCAATCACTCGGATGCCGGCGGCCAAAGCTTCCAGAACAGCGTCCGCCGCGAAAGGTGCCGGAACAAAAATCATGGTCGCGTCCGCGCCGGTTTTGGAAACCGCTTCGTGGACAGTATTAAAAATGGGAATCTGGTCTAAAAATGTTCCGCCTTTGCCCGGAGTGACGCCGCCCACCACTTGAGTGCCATAATCCCGGCACCCTCTGGCATGGAAAGAGCCCGCTCCGCCAGTGATGCCCTGGCAAATGAGTTTGATGTTCTTGTTTATAAGGATGCTCATCTTGAAAGTTCCACGGCCTTCTTGGCGGCCTCTGAGAAATCGCTGATGCTGGCGATGTTTAAACCTGAAGTCTCTAAAATTTTGACGCCTTCCGCCTTGCGGTTTCCCTCGAGGCGGACAATGAGAGGCATGGACAATTTCACCTGCTTGACCGCTTCCACCACGCCCTGGGCGATGACGTCGCACTTCATGATGCCGCCGAATATGTTTATGAAAATCGCCTTCACATGCTTGTCGGCCATGATGATTTTAAACGCGGAAGTCACCTGCTGGACATTGGCGCTGCCGCCCACATCCAAAAAATTGGCCGGGGATCCGCCATGAAGCTTCAAGATGTCCATGGTCGCCATGGCCAGGCCTGCACCGTTCACCATACAGCCGATGGTTCCATCCAGAGAAATATACGAAATCCCCGCTTTGCGCGCGGCCTGCTCCGACTTGGTGAGGGATTTCACATCGTCAAATTCTTCGAGTTCGGGGTGCCTGAAAAGCGCGTTGTCGTCGATGGTGACCTTGGCGTCCAACGCGATCAGTTCCCCCTTGGCCGTGAGAGCCAAAGGATTGATCTCGAGCATCTGAGCGTCCAAAGCGAAAAATGCTTTCACGACATTTTTAAAGAAAGCGGCTCGGGCTTTATTTTTCTTGGGATCCGCGTCATATATATTAAGGATGAAAAGGAGTTCTCTGGCCTGAAACGATTCAAGAGTCCCCGAAGGCCCAATGGGAATGCGGGCAATTTTTTCAGGAGACTCATGAGCCACCTGTTCTATGTCCATGCCGCCCTGGGACGACGCAATCAGGACCGCGCCTCCGGTTCTCCGGTCCAGCACAACGCTCAGATAAAGTTCTTTGGAAATCTTTACGGGCTTCTCCACCATCAGTTCTTTGACAACGATTCCGGCCGGGCCCGTCTGAGCCGTGACCAGCTTCATGCCGATCATTTCTTTGGCAAGCGCCTTGGCTTCAGCCGGAGTTTTGGCAATCTTGATGCCGCCCGCTTTGCCGCGCCCTCCGGTCTGCACCTGGACTTTAAGCACCCACGGAGCCGCGCCCGCTTTCTTGAGGGCTTTCCCGATGTCTCCGGCGTTTTTGATCGAACCGCCGTTGGGCGGCACCGGGATGGAGAAGGTGGATAAAATTTTCTTTGCCTGAATCTCTAGAAGTTTCATGAATATTTCGGATATATGATATAATTTTTGCATGATGAATGTAAGCATCATCGGCGCAGGTTCCACCTACGGCATCTTCCTTGTGAAGTGGGCCCTCCAGGTGAAACACTTTCCGGAAGCCAACCGCGAACACATCACCATCCCCGACATCGGGGTCATCTCTTATTCCAACACGACGGAACGGAACCGCGACCTCGTCTCAGAAGTCCTCCTGGACGACCTCTCCAGAATGCCTTCGTTCTCCGGGAAAGATCACAAAAGCATCATGAAGGATGTTCACGGATACACCAACTGGCGGGAAATGGTGGAGAAAGAAAATCCGGGGCTCGTCGTGATATGTTCGCCTCTGGACACCCATGTGCCTTATCTCCGGGAACTTCTCCTGGACACCAAAGTCAAACACATTTTATGCGAACCGCCCCTCTGCCATATTCACGAAATGGAATCTCTCCCCAAAATTTTGGAGCTGGCCAAAGAGAAAAATGTCGTGATCGGGCTCAACCAGCAATATGCCCTCCTTTATGAAATGCTCAAAGACAAGCCGCTCAACCCTGAAGCGCCGACATCGAAAAAATTCGGAGATCTCCTCACGGGGCTGACGGGCGTGCACATCGTTTTCACGACCCACGGCACAAGAGTTTGGCGGAAAATGCAGGGCGTGGGCGAACAGGAAATTCTGGAAGATCTGGGGCCCCACATCTGGGGATTCGTTCCGCCGGAACTCCGCAATAAGCCGCTCACCCTCAAGCACGTCAAAAAAGAAGGGGACAACCTCTTCCTCAATTTTGTGGAATATGACCTCGCGTTCGGAACTGTGCCTGTGAAGATCACCCTGGGATATCACCGCCAGCTGAAAAACCTCAAGATCACGCTCACGAAATCCAAGAAGGACTATGAGTTTTCCGTCTCAGGCGCCAACAATCCGGAAACGGGAGAGTTCACCCGCTGGATCGAAGGCAAGAATTACGCCTATCCGTTCAAGGCTTTCCTGGAAACCGACCTCGTGAAGGCGTCCTTCATTCACTCTCTGGCCGGCAAACCGATCGTCCCCATCGAAGAGGGCATCCGCACTCTCGAGTTCATCAAGTCTCTTTATAAAAGATAAATTCTAACGGGCGGGATTTTCGGTCAACCCGGAAACAGACACCGGAGGACTGGCAATTTCAACTTCATAGTTCATCTGTTTATCGAGGGCCTTGAGCTGTTCGTCGATGCGGTTCAGGTGAATGTTTTGAATCATGTCCATGAACAGGATCAGGAGATACGCCAGAAACCCAACGGCGCAATACACCATCATCCGCCGAGCGCGGGGCGTCATTTCCGTGTTGATCGTCATGATCGAGTGATTATACAAAAATGATATACTTTTCCTTCCATTTATGAAAAATCCGGAATCCAAGTCCCTTTTCGCGAAGGCCCAGGAAACGCTCGTCGGCGGCGTGAACTCGCCGGTGCGGGCTTTCAAGGCCGTTGGGGAAACTCCCCTGTTTATTGAGAGCGCCAAAGGCGCAGTCATCCGAGACGCGGACGGAAACTCCTATACAGATTTCGTCGGGTCCTGGGGCCCCATGATTTTGGGGCACGCGCATCCCAAAGTGGTTTCAGCCGTTAAACTGCAGGCCTCCAAAGGAACTTCGTTCGGCGCGCCGACGGAACTGGAGATCAAGCTGGGCCTCCTCGTCAAAAACGCGTTCCCCTCGATCGAGAAAGTCCGCTTCGTCTCCTCGGGCACGGAAGCCGCCATGACGGCGATCCGGCTCGCGCGGGCCTTCACCCAACGCGACAAGATCGTGAAATTTGAAGGATGTTATCACGGCCATTCGGACGCCATGCTCGTGAAAGCCGGTTCCGGCGCCGCGACGCTCGGCACGCCGGATTCCGCCGGAGTTCCCAAATCCGTTTCCGAAGACACCCTGGTGCTGCCTTATAACGATGTTCCCGCTCTCCAAAATTTCTTCAAGGATTTCGGTCCGGCCATCGCCGGGGTCATTGTGGAACCTGTCGCGGCCAACATGGGGCTGGTCCCTCCCGAGCCGGGGTTTTTGGAAGCCCTGAGAGAGGTCACGAAAAAACACGGGGCCGTCCTCATTTTTGACGAGGTGATCAGCGGGTTCCGCCTGGATTTCGGCGGAGCGCAGACGCTTTATAAAATTTCTCCAGACCTCACCTGCCTCGGAAAAATCGTGGGCGGGGGCCTGCCGGTCGGAGCTGTCGGCGGCAGAAAAGAGATCCTGGACCTGCTCGCTCCCCTGGGCCCGGTTTATCAGGCCGGGACTCTCTCCGGGAATCCTCTGGCCATGGCCGCCGGGATCAAGACGCTGGAGGAACTCAAGGCCAGGAAGCCATACAAAAAATTGGAAGCGGAAACTGAAAAACTCTGCAACACGGTCCGCGCCTATGCCAAGTGGCTGAAACGCCCCGTTCAGATCCATCAGCTGGGCTCGATGTTCACGATTTTCTTCACCGACAAACCCGTCAGAGATTATGCCTCCGCGAAAACTTCCAACACGGAAACATACGCCAGGTTCTTCCGCAGTCTGCTGGACGCGGGCATCTATTTCCCGCCCTCCCAATTCGAAACTTGTTTTATTTCCGCCGCGCACACGCCCGCGATTTTGAAGGCGTCCGCCAAAAATATCAATCAATCCCTGGAGAAACTCAATGCCTAAAATATTCCCGTTCCGAGCCTATAGATATGCCCTCCCCGACGGCCGTTTGGCCAAAGCCGTGTGCCCGCCTTATGATGTGATCGGGGAAAAGCAGGAAAAACTTTTGCGCAAAAACGCGGAAAACGCCATCGCCGTGGAACTCCCGCAGGGTTCGGATTCCGAAAAATATGAGAACGCCAAATCCGTCTGGACCGATTGGAGAGAGGCGGGGACCGTGGCCAAAGATGCCGTCCCTTCTTTTTATGTTTATGAACAAATTTTCAAAGTGAAGGGCAAAAAATATTCCAGGCGCGGATTTTTCTGCGAGCTCAAAGTGGAAGAGCCGGGGAAGGGCACAGTCCTCCGTCACGAACTCACTCTCGCTGGGCCCAAAGCGGACCGGTTGAACCTCATCCGCACGGCGCGCATCAACACCAGCCCCATCTTCGGCCTCCTTTCCGACAAGAAAAAGCGCATCCGAAGCATCATGGAGAAGACCGCCAAGCAAAAGCCGCTCTGCCGCATCACCGACGGAGAAGGCGTGGCGCACCGCCTTTGGAACTGCTCGAACCCCGACGATATCCAGGCCATCGAAAAAATCGCTCAGGAGAATCCGGTCCTGATCGCGGACGGGCACCACCGATATGAAACCTCCTGGAATTATTTTTCCGAAATGAAAAGCAAGGAAGGCGACAATGGCCCCTCCTCCCGGATGCTCTTTTTCATCTGCCCTCTGGAAGATCCAGGCCTCGTGGTGTTCCCCACGCACCGCGTTTTCAAGTCCGGAAACCTGATGGAAGTTTGGGACCGCGCCCTCGGAAAGAAGGACATTTTTGAAATCAAACCCGTGAAGAATGCCGCGGTTCCCAAGGCGCCTTATTTCATCGCCGCCGACGGAAAAAAGAGTTTTTCGATCCGCCTGAAATCTCCCGGCTCTGCCAAGAAACTTCTTGGGCAGAAACCCAAAGCCTTTCTGTCTCTGGTTTTGGTTCACCTCCACAGCCTGTTCCTCCCCGAGATGAAAAAAGAGGATTTCATCTATACGCACGACGAGAAAGAGGCCCTTGCCCTCGCGAAAAAACACAAGACCGTTTCCATTCTGGTCCCGCCCACGACCGTCAAAGAGCTGGAAGGCATTGTGACTGCGGGCGAACTCATGCCGCAGAAATCCACCTATTTCTATCCCAAGATCATCACGGGAATTTTGTTCCGGTCTCTTGACGCTTGACCTCTTCCCCTATTTCCGCGCATGGCGGGAAAAGTTCGGCGCGTTTGACGGCGAATTTTTCCTCGACAGTTTCAAGGCGCATGGCGCCCGCTATTCCTATTTCCCTCTCAGCCCCCCTGAAAAAATAATCCGGGCTGAGCGTCCGGCAGACTTTTCCAGGGCCTGGCGTTTGCTCCAAAACGAAGTCAGATCTCTCCCGAAATTCCGTTCCGACCCGGGCCGTCCGCCCTTTCGAGGCGGAGCTGTGGGGATCCTGTCTTATGACGCGGGGAGACAATTTGAGCCCGGATGGAAAACCCAATCGCCGCCCGACCCATTAAAATTTCCCCTACTCCATTTCGGCATTTATCGCGACATCGTCTGTCTGGATCACAGGACAAATCAATTTCATTTCTTCGCGAAGAGTGAAAGCTCTCGAAAGCGTTTGTTAGGGCGGTTTTTGGAGCTTGACGTTTTTTCCAGCCGCCGAACTCTCTGCGTTATGGGGGAACCCTCCCTCCCCCTGTCGCCGCGGCGACAGCCTCCCTCTCCGCTGCGCCGTCTGGAAAAAACATCAAACACCAAAAACCGCTATCTCAAAGCGGTGAAAGCGATCAAAGAATGGATCGCCTCCGGAGACATTTATCAGGCGAATTATTCGCAGAGAATCGAGCGTTCCTTCAACGGCAATTCGCTTGATTTTTTCTCGCGCCTTCGCTCCATCAACCCTTCTCCATACGCCTGCTATTTCCGCCTAAAAGAATCAGAACTCGCGAGCTGTTCTCCGGAACTGCTGCTGAAAAAATCCGGCAGCATTCTTGAGACCCGTCCCATCGCTGGCACGCGTCCTCGGGGAAAAAATGCGTCGGCAGACCTCCGTCTCAAAGGCGAACTTTTGCTGAGCGAAAAAGAGAGGGCGGAGCACATCATGCTTCTGGATTTGGAGAGGAACGACCTCGGAAAAGTCTGCGAGGCGGGGAGCGTCAAAGTGTCCCGGAGGCTCGCGGTGGAACGCTATTCCCACGTCATGCACATCGTCTCAAACGTCGTCGGGAAAATGAGAAAAAATGAAAATGTTTTCGCGGCGCTCGAAGCCCTGTTCCCGGGCGGGACCATCACGGGGTGCCCCAAGCTCCGGTGCATGGAAATACTCGACGGGCTTGAGCCCGTTTCGCGCGGACCGTTTTATGGCTCCGCCGGATGGATCAGCGGAAACGGGGACGCAGAATTCAACATCCTCATCCGCTCCGCGCTCATCCAAAACCATCAGATATCCTTTCAAGTCGGTTCCGGAATTGTCGCTGATTCCGCGCCCAAAAACGAATACGAAGAATCTCTCCAGAAAGCCAAAGCCCTTTTAGCGGCCCTCTAATATAGGGCCAAAATACCCGCAAAAATCCCCCTTGACAAAAAAGGGTTCGGGGGTTATATTTCCATTGTTGCAAATTGATCTTTGACCCATACACGACAATAGCACACCCGGAGCAATCCGGGGCCGCAAAGCCATGGGTCCGCCGCAGGCGGATCGCCAGGTTGCCGAAAGTAAACTTCTAAAAAAATCCGATTTCTTCAACTGGATTTTTTGCAGGGTTGCTTCGAGCGACCCTTTGCAAAAATCCAGTTTTTTTATTTTGTGGTGCTGAATAGATAACATGAAGAGAAAAAAAAGAAACAATCGGGGAAACCTCCTCCGCAAGACTCTTGCGGCAGGCGGGTTCATGACGTTCCTCCTCTGTTGCCCTCACAGCTCTTCAGCACCCCATTTTGAGAGCGGCCGCCGGTTCCCGATGGGGAACTTTTTCGCGCAGGCCGTTGAAGACAGCGGGTGGGACGTGAGAGACGAGAAGAACCAGCCCGTGCATGTCCCGCTCCGGCAGGCGGAGTTCCGGAGCTTGTTCGCTGAAACCGTGGTCCAGCTCCTCACCGTCCGCAGCCTTCCGATCGTTTCAGCCGCCAGAGACATGCTGAACAAAATTCCCAAACCCCTCAAACATTTCCTCTCCAAGTCCCGCCGGCTTTTCCGCCAGGCGATGGAGATGACGGCCCTCCTCAACCTCAAACGCGTCATCGACAAACTCCAATTTATTTCAGCCCTGTTCGGGATCCTTATCCTCCAGATTTGCGTCGGCGTAAAACTTTTTTCATTGAGAATCTCAACGCCCCACCAATCCCTCTCCCTGCCCATCCGCTGTTAATCCCGCCGCAGCGCCGCAGAGAACTTTCACGACCGTTCCCTGCATTGATCGCACCGAAACCTGACAATGTCGTTTATATGAATGGATGAATGCCGCTAGAGCGGCCTTGCGCGTTTGACCCGATTTTTGACATTTGAGAAACAGATTTTTTGCGCGCGCGCGTACGATGAGCTCGACGATAAAAAACGAATGAATAAAAACTGGCGGAATAAAACAGCGAAGTTTGCCCTCCCCCTCCTGCTCGGGGCGGGGATCTTGCTGTCTTTGGCGGGCGAGCTTTGGGCGCCTCCCGCGATCCAGCTCAAAGACTCGGGCGACGGAGACAGTTCAGCCTTCGTCTTCGGCGGATCGAACCGGCAGGTCATCCAAACCACAAACGGATATTGGGCCTTCTGGTGGAACAACACCATCATCCCCACCGGCGACGTGGAATACGCCTATTCCTCGGACGGTGAAACCTGGACTCCTGGATCAGATTCCATCTTTTCTTCCACATCTCCCGGAGGCGGGTTCGGAATGTGGTACGACGAGACAGGTGAGCGCGTCTTCATCGTCACCAACGGAGACGGATATGTCGCTTTAACAAAAGCCTCGTTGGCCGGCGGCGGATCTCTTACATTTGATGCCCCCCTTTACGGCATGAGTGGTTTACAAAGCTATAACGATGCCGCCAACAACGGAACTGCAGGGGACCGGGTTCCCACGCGATTTGGCGTTCCCAGCATCACGATCAGCGCCACAGGACGACTCGTCATGGCGATTGTGGCTTCCACTGCGACGAATGCCAGCACTCAACACGAAATCCTGGTGGGATATTGCGATCCTGATGACTTGGACAACGGTTCAGGCGGAATAAAAAATCTGATCGTGCGCCGATTGGACGCCGACATCACGAACGCGCTTGCGCAGGTCAACAGCGTCCGCGTGACAGTCCTACCGGAAGACGTGGGATCAGGCCACGTCATCGTCATGGCCAACGACGAACAGAACGGAGACCTTTCATACTGGATCTTGACTTCAAACTTCACCGCTTCCTCCACCGGAAACAATGCCTATCCCCACACTGCTGGCCAGATAGATTTGGATAACTCCTTCGGGACCGCCAATGTTCCTGCCTCCCAGTTGGCTCTGGGATATTCTCTGATCCATGACAGATATTCAGGTTATACCGCAGTGGCCTATGCGGACGTCATCAATGCTTCCACCACCACCATTAAATTCAAGAGCAAAATAGAGCATGCCTCAAATTTCGGCGCGGTGAACACCGCCATTCAGCTTTCATTCTCCAGTGGAACTGCGGCCGGCAACACTTTCATCTCGTCCGGGACCCAGCCGACATTGTTTTTCGTGCATCAACCCACTGCTTCTGACAGCCCGAAAGACACCAAACGCGGAGACATCTATATCGTTTACCTCGCCACAGCTCACAAAAACGGAATCCAATATTACAACGTCCTCGTGTCCACCCGCGATGAAGACTCCAACGACAGGTCCATGTGGGCGCAGGTTTCAAGCAACTTCATCGCAGATCCTACCAACTTGCCCAATGACGCCATCGGCATGGGGCATCCCAGCGTGAGTTATAGCCAGACGGACCCTGTTTCCCCGCGCGTGGTTTTTGCCGCCAACAGCGAATTCGCCACCAACGACGAACTGTGGTTTGACACGATTTACATCAAACCTCAACCGGTCATCACAAAACGACAGCCTGCGCAGGCTCCAATGGATAGAAAAAATTTCACGCTCTTCCTTCAAGGCACCGGCTTCGGCGATCCCAATGGTCCGCCATATGACTATGGTTCCGGAGCTGACATATCCATTACGACCGGAGGCGCGGCTGTCGGATATTTAACAACGCAATCCTCTGTGACGCTGATTGATTCCACAAGCGCCCAAGTTTTGGTCACGATCGGAAACACAGGAGCTACTTATGGGCCGGGAAGATTCAACATAAAATTTGTAAACCCGGACGGACGCAACGGAGAACTTTCAGGAGCAATCGTTTCAAGCGGTCCGGGAATCATTACAGTTTCTAAAGGAGTCGCGGCACTCAACTCCAGAACCACGCATGTCCAGATCAACCAGAGCAGCCAGACCTTCCAATTTTGGCCCGAACTGCAATTTGCACCGACCGCTCAAATTTTCTTCAACGCCGCATCCACAGCGACCATTCAAATCACCTCCACTTCCTATTTAAGCGTGAGTTCAATTTCCGCCAGCATCCGGCTCCTGACCAACGGGACTTCCGGGCCTTTCGACATCCGTGTCCAGAATGTGGACGGCCAGCAGACGGGATATCGCCTCTCCACATACACGGTTCCCACGCCGTTCATCAATTCTCTCTATATTAACGGGAGCACCATCCCCACCGGAGGTTTTGGCTCTTATCGGGCCATCACGATCCGGGGCGGCAACTTCATGAAATGGTTTGATGAACCGGACAATGCGGCATCCATTTCTTCAATGACATTCACTGCCGGAACCGGGGTCTCTGTGACATCCGTGACATGGGCTTCTCCGGGAAGCTCCATCACCGTCACCGTGTTCATCGCCTCAAGCCCCCCGGCTTCTCTCGGTTGGCGCGGCATCAGGATCACAAATCCGGACAGCCAGATTTCGACCAGCGTCGTCGTGGGAACTTTTTCCGTCACCCAAACCGTAATGAGCCCGATCCTGCAAGGTTTCACCTCCGGATATTACGGAAAGATCCAGGTCTTCACGAGCACGGCCGGCGTGGACACGACAGGCGACGGCGTGGCGGATTCCACTCCGGGCGTGGTTGTGAGCATGATCCAATACGCCATTCAACGAGTTTCCGACGGATATTGGTGGAACGACGGCGGGCTCTTCCTGAATTCCGGAAGCAGGCAGTGGTTCGATTTGAGCGCGGCCCAGGGGAACTCCTTCAGCTTGCCGGCTAGCGGGACCAACAACCACCTCTCCACGGGAACGCTCAATTCCTTCACTCCCTCATTGCAGATCGACGGACAACAATATGCCATCCATTACCGCGCCCTCAGTTCCGACGGCGGCACGACCCTGGACCAAAATGTCGTGGTCACCACTTTCACCGTGGATGTGTCCTCTCCCAGAGTGGTCAGCATCAGCGAGCCCAGCCCGAATAACGTGAGATTGAACGCGATCCCGAATTTGAGCTTCACCGCAAGCGATCTCCTGGATTTAAATTCCAACGCCTTGAGGAGCGGTTCCGGCATCAAGTTGGTCCGATATAAATACTTTGAATACCAGGCCAGCGGAAGCACTCGGATGTGGAACGGATCTTCCTGGCAGACGGTCCCTGCGGGCGACAACGAAATATACGCGAGCACGGTGGCGTATAGTTCCGCTCCGGTCCTTTCCCCGACCTATCTTTTAAACTCCATCACCCACACGAGCGGAAACAAATATGAAGCTGTCATTCGGCCCATGGACGCGCTCAACAACCAGGTCTCGACCGCCGCTCTCGATTCCAGTTTCCGGGTGTCCTGGTATTATGACACCGATGTCCCCGTGTCCTCTGTCACCTCCGTCGCGGGGTACTCCCAGATCTCGCAGACGCAATACATTCAGGCCGGCGCTCAAATCACCATCGCCGGAACAGCCTCGGATTTCAACTCAGGGTCCATCCATACTCAGATCGCCATCAAGCGCGAAGACGGTAAACAATTTTATGGCGCTGACATTTCTTCCTTTATAACCACGGCCAGCAACCTCTGGATGAACGCCCAGGATTCTATCGTGGGAACCCAGATCCCGGTTGGACGAAGCACTTATTCCTGGACCCTCAGCACCTCGGCGGTTGATTTTGTTGAAGGATATGAATACCGCGTTTTCTCGCGAGCCAATGACGGATCCTTCATCACCCCGGGCCCGAACACGGAAACCTCCAACCCTCTCGCCAGCAATGTGAGCACGAAATTTATTTTCCGCGTGGACAACACCGCGCCCCAGGTCAAGATATCTTCGCCCACTTCAGCCTTGAGCGCGAACGGGCAGAATGTTTATGGACATAACGCCCTGGTCACCATCTCCGGAACCGCAAACGACGGGTCCGGATCCGTGAACGATTCCGGCATCAATCTTGTGAGATATGCGATCACCACGCCCAGCGGCAGATATTGGAAACGCGAAGGGCGCACGGACGGGAGCTGTAACGGCGGGGATCCCGCAGGAGCCTGGTGCACAGGGTCCAATGACAATGTGATCTGGAACGAAACCCAGATGACGGCCAACGGGATTTATACGATATGGTCGGACACGGGCGTTGACTGGAACGCGGCCGCGATCAACAAACAAGAATTGAACCTCAAAGTTTATGCCATCGATTATGCCGGAAGCACGGGGACTACGAGCGGAGCCGGGACCGCCAACATCCGCTTCCGAGTCGATGAAAGTTCTCCCTCTTCCGCCGTCGTCAGCCCCGCGAATAACAGCTACGCCGTGAACGCCGCAGGAGTCGTGAGCGGGATCACGATCGCGGGGACCGCTCAGGATCTGCCGACCGGAACCACCGTGGGGTTGTATCAAACTTTTTATCAGATCCAGCGTTCCAGCGACAATTTTTGGTGGGACGGAGCGTCTCAGTGGCAGGCCTCCCGCCCCTCGCCGGACTCCCAGCAGTTCGTCGTGGGCCCGGCAATTCCGCAGAACTGGAGCCTTGGGGTCCCGAACCTGGCCTTCAGCCTGATCGACGCAGGCGGGAGATCGACGGAAACCATAAAAATCTATGCCTGGTCCAAAGACTTCGCGGAAAAACCTTCCGCAAATTATGCCAACTTGGAGTCCACCACCACGGTGAATCGGCTCCTGATTTATGACAAAATCGCGCCCCGGTCTGGGATCACTCAGCCGCCTGCGGTGGGAAACTATTACAACAAAACCACCCGGACTCTGACCTTGATCTCCGGAACGGCCTATGACAACGACGGATCCTCGGCAGGCGTGCGCATCGTCCCGGGCGACTCCACTCAAAACGGAATCCTGTGGGACTTGATGCTGTCTCGGACCGACGACGTTTTCACGAACCCGGGCACGGACGATTATTGGTGGAACGGGTCCGGATTCTCCGCCTCCTCCCTTTTCCAATCCACGATTTCCGTTCTGACTGACGGCGCAAGCTCGTGGGCCAACACTTTCAATCCCGCCAACTTTGAGGGCGGCGCGGGAAAATATTACAGACTGCGCTCCCAGGCCGTCGACAACACGCACAGCGATTTGATCGGCACGCTGAGCGGAAACAAGGAAACCATCGGCAACAGCGGAAACAATGTGGCCTTCTTCGTCATCGACACTTCCGCTCCGGTGGCGGCCATCCAAACCCCGGGGCAGGGCTCCATCTCCAACCAGACCAGTTTGGGAACCATTTCAGGGACCATCGACGAATACAAAGGATTCTCCAACCAAGGCGTCTCCCTTGCCAGCGCCTCCATCGCCATCTGGTCGGAAACGGACCAGGCCTTCTGGAACAACACCACCAAGACCTTCTCGGAACAAGGGAGCAAATACAAAGCGGAACCGATCGATTTCACCACTCACTTTTATCAGATCCCGCCCGCCAATATCAGCCAGGCCGATGATCAGTCCGGATACCGGCGATGGAACTGGTATATCACCGGGTCCGACACGCCCACCTGGTCGGCGAGCCCGGCGCACCAATACATCATCTATGTGATGGCCACCGACACGGCCACCAACCGCAGTCAGATGTATCAAAGCACCTTCAACTTCACCACGCCGTCTTTGGACATCGAGTCCATCATCCAGAACCCTGCGGCAGGAACCCCGCACCATTCCCCTCCCAACTATGGGGCATCGACGAACCGCCTCCTTCAGATTTACGGAACCGCCTCGGACGCGACCACGGTCCAGATCCGCATCACCGAAATCGATTCCAACCCTGACAAGGTCTGGACGGGAAGCAGCTGGATTTCAACGAACACCTTGAATGTCCTGTTCTCAACGAACGGATATTTGGGAGTCAACAACCCTCTTTCAGGGAGCAACTGGACCGCGGACCTGACCGCCGTTCCCTTCCCGAGCACGCTCTTCGACGGCGTCGGCAACAGGAACTATAAAGTTGAATCGCGCGCTTTAAACGGATCCTCGGCGGAGTCCGATTTCACCTCAGGCCTCGAGACCAAATTTTTTGTTTTGGACTCTTCCGTTCCTGCGGCGACGACGCTGGATCCTCCCCAGGCCTCCACGAACACCCTGCTCCTCATCCGCGCCAATGTGAGCGACGCGTCTCCCGGACAGCTCACGACGGTGCAGTTCCGCATTGACCGGCTGGGCGACGACCAGAAAGGATACGACATCACGACCAACACTTTCACCGCAGTGCTGGGCGCCGGAACTCTTTTGACCAGCAACGGCGCGGCCGACCCCATATACACGGACACTGGAGTGATCAAGTCCAACTCGCTCTGGGAAGACGGAGAACAATACCGCATCCGCACCCTCGCCACCGATCGCGCGGGAAACCAGACCATCTCCGACAACACTTTCCGTTTCGACATCACCAAACCCACCGCGACGATCGTCAACCCTGCGAGCGGAGTCTATTTCAAAGACATCGGCGTCCTTTCAGGGACAGTCGGGGACGCAGATCCCGACGGGTCAGGGTCCAAACAGCCGTCCGGCGTTTCTCAGGTTTATTTGAGGATCCAAAACCTGACCAGCGGACTTTTCTTCGACGGCTCAAGCGGATTTTTAGCCGACGAAACGCAGGCGGCCAGCACGCAGACCGCAACCTCCATCGCGGGATCCGTGTGGTATTATGACAGCGCCGTTTTGAGAAACTCTTTCACTTCCGGCACGAGATATTCCGTGCGCGCCTGGGCCGTGGACACGGCCGGCAACATCCAGAATTTCTTTGCGGTCCCCGCTTCCTCAAGGACTTTCACTTATGACGTGTCTTCTCCGACCGTGATCAACTCAAACCCCGCTTCCGACGGATTGAAATTCACCGCGGCCAGCATCAACGCGAACGGGATCGGCGGGACCGCGGCGGACAATCCCGCAATGGGCGCCGGAATGTTCGGAGCTGTGGGCGCCATTGAAGCTCAGCTGTCTTATCTTTCAGGCGGCGTGACGACTTATTGGAGCGGCACGGCCTGGACCACGACGGTTTCAACGATTTCACGTTCCGCCGCTGGAGGCAATTGGTCGCTTGTCCCGCTCCCGCTGTCCGATGGAAGCGGCACATCCTGGCAGAGCCAGGGCGATCAGACCTTCCGCATTCAGGCGCGCGGTTTGGACGCCGTCACCATGTCTTCGGACACGCTTTTCAGCCAGTCCAACCGGAGCAATTTCAACACGATGCGGACCTTCATCGTGGACGACACCCCGCCGATCTCCAGCGTCACCGTCCCGGCGAAAGGCGGGTTCGTCAACGGCCTGACCCAGATCCAGGGAACGGCGGACGCCACCCTCTCGGGCCTCCTCAGAATGGAAATTCAGATTGCCACTCCGGCGGCCGTTCCGGCATTTTATTGGACCGGTTCTTCGTGGACCAACACGGCTTACTATACGACGGCAACCGTGAACACTCAGACCGCATGGTCTTATACGGTCCCGCCCGCCATGCTGGCCGGCAACCAGACCTATGCGGTCACGCCCAAAGCGTTCGACGTCTCCGGCAACACCCAGACCGTGCTCACCGTCTCTTCATTCACCGTCGATCTGGTCGCCGAAACGATCGTGAGCACAAACCCCGTGGACGGCGGATATTACGGCGGCGCGGGCGTCTCTCCCTTCACGGGCAACTATGCCCCGAAATCCGTCTCATCGCTCGCCGGAACCGCGCAGGATTCCATCAGCGGCGTTTCGAGAACGGAATATGAGCTCCGCGAAAGCACCGCGGTGCTGTTCTTTGACGGAACGAATTTCGCCGTCGTCGCTTCCTCCTGGAACGGCGTCAACAATTTCCTGCGCTTCACGACGTCCGCGACCTTCGTCAACTCAACGGCCATCCCTCTCCAGAGCGGCCAGCGCTATCTCTACCGCGCCCGCCTCTTCGACGGCGCGCTGAACGTTTCTTCCGATCCGACTTCCGGGAGCATCGATTTCCTTTATGACACTGCGCGCCCGACCTCGACCCTGCTTTATCCCAACGCGGCCTATATCTCGACGGTCACGTTCATCAGCGGAACGGTTCAGGACGAACAGGTCGCGGGCGTGGCGGCCAGAAACTCCGGATTTGAACGAGTCGAAATCGCGATCCAAGAAGTGGGAGGGCTTTATTGGGACGGGCTGGGCGGAGGGTCCTTCGACCAGCCGGAATCGTTCTATCCTGTCCAGCTGGGATATGTGGTCGGGCAGTCTTCCGAGAACGCCTGGTCCCTGCCCGCTTCATCGATTCCCTCATTCGCCTCCGGAAACTCCTATTGGGTCCGGAGCCGCGTCATGGACCGCGCGCACAACATCAGCAACGAACTCAACACTTCAACCTATACTTTCCTCTTCGATCCGACGCCTCCCACGGTCGCGATCGGATATCCGCAGTCCTATCTCCTGAGACAATCGTCCGTGGCTTTCTCCACGGGCTCCGCGGCAGACACGGGCGGAAGCGGGCTTCAGTCGGTGCAGATGAGGATCCGTTTGAACACCCCGTCCAGCGGAGGACTTGCGGGAAAATATTGGAACCCCGCAACAGACCGCTCCGCCCCCCAGAACAACAATGATTTTTCGAAGGACGGCAATGACGGATCGGAATGGTTCTCCGTAAACGGGACCTCGCTTTGGTCCACCGGGTCTTTCGCCGGGTTCTGGGTGGACAATTCGTCTTACAGCATCATCGTCCGCTCGCGCGACAACGCCGGAAATTATTCCACAAACTTTACGACGGTCAGTTTCACCATGGACAACGGCCTGCCGTCTTCTTATGTGTCTCAGCCGTCCTCGGGCGTGATTTCGGGTCTCCCCGGGAGTTTGATTTCAGGGACGGCCTCCGATTCCGCCGGCCTCGTCAACGACGTGAACGTCGCGGTCAAACAGCTGACCGGAAACGCCACCACCTGGCTGAACGCGGCCGGGGTCTTCTCCGTGGATCAGGCGGCCCCGAACTGGCTCACTCAGGCCAGCGGCGTCAGTTTCGTGGGAGGCGCGCCCGCGTCCTGGCAGTTGACGATTCCTCCTTCCTCCCTGAGGAGCGGCGCGTCCTATTATGTGATGAGCCGCGCCATCGACGAAGTGGCCAACATTGAAGGCAACGGGAGCGGGAACAACGGAACCGTCCGCTCTTCCACCTTCACCTACGACACGGATTTCCCCACATCCACTCTCACCAACCCCGCTCACTTGTCCTATCGCAGACCCGGACAGACCGGAACCATCGTCGGAACCGCAACGGACTGGGTGAGGACCAGCAGCGCCACAAACTTCGTGAACGAAATGGATGTCTTTGTGAAACAGTCCACTTCCGGCATCTTCCTCACAGGGAGCGGTTGGGTGAACAGCGCCACTCCCGTGTCCGCCTCCACCAACAGCATGCCCTTCGGATCCACTTGGTCCGCGGCAGTTTCCGAATCCTTTTTGATCCACAACAGCACCTACATCATCTGGTCCCGCGCCCGCGATCTGGCCGGAAACCTGCAGACGCAATTCACCTATGGAGCCTCATCCATCACCTTCAACTATGACGCCGGCTCCCCCACGAGCGCGATCACGAGCCTCACGAATTTCAGTTTCTACCGCGCGGCCAGCGTCCCGACGCTGAGCGGAACGGCGGTGGACGAAACCGAAGCCGGACGCGTGTCTGTTTCTTCATATTCTTTCCGCGACACTTCCGCCGCAAACGGATATTGGGACGGATCTTCTTTCACGGCGGCAACGGAGCAATTCTTCCCGATGGTTTATCAGTCGGGAAGCAACTGGGCCATCCCCCTGCCGGTCGTTTCTCTCGTGACAGGCCGGGCCTATGAAGCCCGCATGCGGGCCGTGGATAAAGCCGGAATTGCTGAACCCCTGAACATCCCGAGCACGTTTTATTTCGACATCTCCTCGCCCACGACGCAGATCAATGCTCCCGTCGACGGAACTTATCTCACCCAGCTCACCAGCATCACCATCAGCGCGGCGGACAACCTCTTCAGCCTGAACAGTTTGCAGAAAGTGGAATACGCCGTTTATGTGGACACCGGCGGATATTACCGCATGAGCAACAACGATTTCGAAGGAACAACACAATATTTCAATCCCACCGTTTCGACGACCTCGAACCTGGCCTTCAACTCGTCCGCCAGCATCCCCTGGGTGTCCGGGAGACGATACACCATCACCAGCAAAGCGACGGATAAAGCCGGAAATGAGCAAACCGCCTATTCCGTCTCAGTCAACTCCGTGAGTTTTGTTTATGATGTGACTCCTCCGATCGCCGGGTTCATCGAACCGAACGGCCCGAGAGAAACCAATGTTCCCCTGATCACGGGAACGGCGCAGGATCAGCCGGCCGGAGGCAACGGGACCTTGAACCAGGTGCAGATCAGGATCCGCCAGGAATCGCCCGACATCGACGCCAACAATAAATTCCTGAAATATTGGATCCCGGGAACTCTCGCCACGCCTTTGTTCACCCAGGATCCCGACGGGAGCGAGTGGTTCAGCGCCGCAACCGGCAACAGCTATCTCAATTGGTCCAGCGGAACCTTTGCCCAAAACTTTTTCGTGGACAACGCGTCTTACAGCGTGATCGTGCGCGCCAGAGACAGCGCAGGAAATTATTCCTCAGTTTATGCGACCAGCACCTTCATCTCGGACCGGTCTCTTCCGGTTTCCTATGTGGTGGTGCCGTCCTCTTATGTCATCACGGGGATCCCCGGCGGATCCATTTCCGGAACCGCCAGCGACACGGGACTCGGCACCGTTCAGTTCAGTTCCATCGCCGTCAAGAATTTAAGCACGGGGCTTTGGTATGACAACGCCAACTTCTCTCAAGCCGCCGTCACCTGGCTTCCCGTTCAGCAGCCCTTCACCGCGGGCAATCCGGCGTCCTGGACTTATGCCCTCCTGAGCGCGTCCAAACTCCAGAGCGGCACGTCCTATTACATCGCGACCAAAGCGATCGATGACGTCCTTAACGAAGAAGGTTCCGGCGCGGGCAACCAGGGCACCGTGCGCTCTTCCACGTTCACCTTCGACCTTGATTTCCCGACCGCCTCGGTCACTCTCCCCAATCATCTCTTTTATCTCCGCTCCGGCCAGGCCGCGACCGTTTCCGGAACAGCGGCCGATTGGGTCAGGACCAGCACGAACGCGAATTTCGTCAACCAAATTGACCTCTTCGTCAAGCAATCCACTTCCGACATCTTCCTGACCGCGGGCGGGTGGACAGCTTCCGCAACTCCGATTTCCGTTTCCACCGCCGGGGTTTTATACGGATCCACCTGGTCGGCCTCGATCCCTGAAACTTATCTTGCCAACAACAGCACCTATACGGTCTGGGGACGCGCGCGCGACCTGGCCGGCAATGTCCAGAACAATTTCGTCTACGGCGTTTCCTCCATCACCTTCACCTATGACACGGGGTTCCCGACCAGCGCCATCACTTCCGTCGGCAATTTCAATTATTACCGGGCCGGAAACCTCCCTCTGATCACCGGGACCGCCATGGACGAAGGAGAGGCCGGCAGAGTGTATGCGACCTCCACTTCCATCCGCGACACCTCCATCGCCAACGGATATTGGAACGGATCCACCTTCTCGGCCGCGACTGAACAATTCTTCGCTTTGGGATACACCGGCGGCAACGTCTGGACCGCCATCGGATCCATCGCGCCTTATCTTGTGAGCGGCAGAACCTATGAAACCCGTTCCCGCGCCGTGGACCGAGCGGGCAACGCGGAGCCCCTGAACACCCCGACGACATTTTATTTCGACGTGTCCACGCCGACCGTGCGCATTCTCTCTCCAAGCAACGGGGGCACCCTCACCTCGATCGTCAATATCTCCGGGACCGCCGCCGACAATTTCGCCGCCAGCCAGTCCACCGTGGAATATGCCATTCAGATCGACACTGCCGGATGGTATTCCCGCGTGAACAACAATTTCAGTCTCGCGGCCGCGTCCTGGACAGCGGCGGTGAACGTGAACGGCGACTGGAACACCTGGCTCTCCTCCAACATCGCCTGGGTGAGCGGCAGAAGATATTTCATGCAAGCGCGGGCCTATGACGTGGCCGGAAACGTGCACGCCGCAAACTCCGATTTCACCGTCGGCGTCAACTCCGTCACCTTCACCTATGACAGCGCGTTCCCGACGCTGGCTCTCCAGAACCCCGCAGAACCTTCCGTCCAGCAGATCGCTTTCTCAACCTATCCCCGCTTGAACGACATCGGCACCATTTCCGGAACCGCAACGGATTTGACCGGCATCAAACGCGTGGATGTCGCCATTCAGAAACTCTTTGAAGGCGGCGAAGGCTCGCCCTATTGGAACGGGAGCGGATTCCTTGCCGTCACGGACTATATGAACGTGACCTCGCTCACTCATTTCGCGTCGTCTTCCGCGTTCGCCATCAGCAGCGTGACCCTCATCAATGACCGCCGCTTCGAAATTTCCGCCATCGCCACCGACAACACGGACCTCCAATCCCTCAACACCAGCATTTCAAGTTCGAACTTCGTTTATGACACCTCGTCGCCGACCTATGCCGTCCTGCTCCCGGCCGACGGCGCTTTGATCCGGGGCATTGAAACCATTTCCGGAACCGCGAGCGATATTTCCGGCAACCCGCTTTATCCGTCGGACATCTTCACCCCTCTCAAGATCGCGGTCCGGCGCAACTCGGACATGCTGTGGTGGGACGGCATCTCGGCTTTCAACCAGGGCACGATCAACCCCATCAACATCACCGGCGGAAACTGGAACGCTCCCACGTGGACCTTCATCCAGCTGGCGACCGGATCCCTGACCGACAACACCAGCTATTTCATCACCCTTGAAATTTCCGACCAAAACAACGGCATCGCTCTGAACACCAGAAAATTCCTGACCACCGGAACCACGTTCTATGTCGACCGGTCCACGCCGCTGGTCAACATCGTTTCTCCAACCCCCAATTCCTATAATAACGGCTCAAGCGCCGTCGACCTCACGGGAACCGCCATTGACCGTCCGGGAATATCGCCTCAGATCGGCAGAGTTGAGGTGGCCATCACGAGTTCAACTCAGCAGAACGTCTGGTGGAACGGTCAGGGCTGGACGACAAGCGGGACCACCAACTTCATTTCCATCTCAACCGCAGGCCCCGGAACCCTGACGTGGCATTACACGGGGCTCACCTCCACAGGGATGATTTTCAGCGGCACCACTTTTTATGCTTTCGCCCGGTCCTATGACTCCGCCGGAAACGCCTCACTGATGGCCGGCCCCACGACTTTCATCTTTGATTCCAACGCGCCCACCGCCACCATCCTGTCGCCGATCGCCAGCGGGCGCATGGGTCTTTTCAACCAGCTCGTGAGCGGAACCGCCGTTGACCCGGTGAGCCGCGTGCAGCTGATCGAACTCTCTCTCGCGTCTTCCTCCGTGAACACCGGAGGCAAAATCTGGTGGAGCGGAGTGGGCTTCTCTTCATCAACTCCCGTGTGGCGGAGCACCACGAGCTGGAACGGAACCACCTGGGCCTGGGACGGAACCAGCGACGGGTGGGCCTCCTCCCTCGTGACCGGCACGCAATACCGCGTCGCGGCCCGGATCACCGATTATGCCGGAAACGTTTACACAACGCTCCACACCACTTTCACTTATGATTCCGGAACTCCGCTCGCGGGATTTGACGCTCCCAAATCGAGCAACCAGTTCGTCAACAGCGTTCCCGTGATCGCGGGAACTTCCTCGGACACAGACGGCACCCTTGCGGCTGTCTCGATCGCGATTTCCACCGGCGCTTCCGCTCCCTTCGAAGACAACTTTTTCAACGGAACGGATTTCTCAGCCACCACCGCTTATATGCTCACAGCCCAGGCCGTCGACGGCGCCTTCAACAGCGCTTCTGAAAACTGGCAGTTGACCTCGCCTCTGCCGGTCTTCATCACGAGCACGGTTTATAAACTCCATGTGGAAGCGCGCGACAACAGCAACAATATTCTCGCCTTCAATTCCGTTCCCAAAACCACTTTCACTTTTGACACGGTGGCCGCCGTTTCCTCCACCACTTATCCCCAGGAACTCCAGGCGTTCCGCCGCCTGGCCAGCTTCTCCGGAACCATGAACGATTTCACGGGCACGGGCGGCATCTATAAAGTTCAGGTCGCGGTCCGCAGAACTTTGCCGATCCTCTTCTGGGACGGCGCCGGAAACTGGACGGGAGACGATTCCAGCCCGAACTGGCTGGACGCGACCATTTATTCTTCAAGCTGGGTGTATACGAACGTCCCGGACTGGGAGGCGGACAACGATTCCGTCCGCAAGGTTTTCGTCCGCGCATTCGATGTCGCGGGCAACCAGCCCGTCGCTCCCAATTTCGCAACGGAAGGCGTGCAGTTCGTCATCGACCGAAGCTCTCCGACTTCGCGCGTCACTTCGCTCGCTTCAGGCACGACCGTCTATTTAAAAAATTATCTCTACGCTCTCTCCGGAACCGCGAGCGACACGGCAGGTTCAGGCTCTTCAGGCGTCAAGTCCACCAAATTCAGAATCCGCACGTCCACCGGAGCTGGAGGAACCACTCTGGGATATCTGACCGCGGGCGAAGACCAATATCTGACCTCCATCACCAGCTTCACCCCCTCCGGAGCTCCCACGGCCTGGAATTATTCTTTCGGCATCCCCGACGTGAGCTTCATCGACGGATATCGTTATACGCTTGAAACGTTCGCCATCGATTATTCCACGCCTCAAAACGCCGAAACGGCTCTCGCGCAAACGTCGTTCACCGTGGACAAGCAGACCCCCACCGCTGTGGTCACCTGGCCCGCAGGATCCGGAGACAACCGTTTCTTCAATGATTCTCTTGCGGTCATTTCCGGAACGGTTTATGAAGACAACACCGTGAATGCCGCGTTCGGCGGAGGCCGCGCTTCCGGCATCCAGAAAGTGGAGGTCCGCATCGAAGACGTGACGCCGGGCGCTCCCGCGGAGAAGTGGTATAACTTCGTGGTGAACGCCGGAACCTGGACGAACACGGCTGTGGCCACACCCGCCATCGTGACCGTGGGACTTTCCGGAACCACCACCTGGATGCTCCCTTATCAGGCTCTTCCGACAGCGACCACGAACTGGACCCGCTTCGGAACGGATAACCGGCTTTACCGCATCCACGTCGCGGCTTACGATCTCGCCAAAAACACGGACACCTGGCAGGTCTCTGTTTCGACCTATGACACTTCAACGCCCACGTCCACCATCGCGGTTCCCAACGTCACGCCCTGGGAACAAGTCCTCACTTCGATTTCCGGAACCGCCACCGACTCGGGCTACGGCAATGTGGGCGTCCGCACCGTGCAGATCGCAGTCCAGAAAAATTCCGGAGCCCAGGCCGGGCAGTGGTGGCAGGACGACGGCGCTTCGGGACAATATGCCGTGAGCGCGCCGATCTGGAATTACGCGTCGTCGTATAACGAAAACTCCGGGATCTGGGTTTATAAATCCACTCACGGAGCCATCTGGGAAACGAACCAGTCTCACACGCTTTACACGCGCGCTCTCGACAAAGCCGGAAACCTGCAGGCGGGTGGAACCACGCAGTTCACTTTCGTGTTCACCGCTCCCGCTTCCGAGGTGGGGATCACCATCCCCGTGGACCAGCGCATTTATTCCTCCATCAGCACCATTGACGGCACGGCCAACTCCGCCACGACGGTGCGCACCGAAGTCATGCTGACCCGCGCTTCAGACAATGCGCGGTGGTCCGTCTCCGGATCGTCCTGGGGCTGGTATGGCGCCGCTGTCTCCACCTTCAACACGATCTGCGCCAACGGCGGAGGGTGCGGCAACTGGTCTTTCACGGCCTTCCCCACCGGAGCCACGACCTGGCTCATTCAGGGCGCTTCCTACACCGTGACCATCAAGGGCAGCAACTCCATCGGGAACTCCGCTCAATCGTCTTCCCTCTTTATCTTTGACAACACGGCGCCCACCTCCATTTCAACCAACCCCGCCGCCGGGTTCACCACCCAGCTCGGGATGATCGCAGGAACCGTGAGCGACCAGGTGAACATGGCGTTGCCCAAACGCGTGGACATCACTTTCCAGAGATATCAGCAGCCCGGAGCCCCCGACCCCGCCGCCGCCGACGGATATTATTGGAACGGGTCCACCTGGGTTGTCACTCAGACCTGGCTCTCGGCGAATCTCGTCGGAGCAGGGAACACCAAAAATTGGACCTATACCGTCAATTTCCCGACCAATGTTTTCACGGGATATAAATACCGCATTGTGAGCCGCGGCGAAGACAATGCTTATGATTCCACGAACGGATCAAACGGCAATGTCGAAAGCTCCCTCACGACCATTGAATCAATTTATGACGTCAGCAATCCCACCCCCACAATCACTTCCGTCCGGCACCTGGACACTTTGAGCTCGTTCTTTATCGCCACAGGAACCGTCAAAGACACGATCAACGCCGGATACAGCGGCACTTCCGCCGGACGAGGACAAATTCAGAAAGTGGAGCTGGCGATCAAATCCTGCGGGTTCCCGGAATGCCGATATTGGGACGAAACCACCAACTCGTTCCCTCTCGGAGGCACCTCCGAAAACTGGCTGACCACCAATCTTTATAGCGGAGCGGCGCCCCTGGCCGTTGACGAAAGCTCCTGGACCTATCCGACCACCGGACACGCTCTCCCCTCTGTCGCCAATGGCGGCCTCGTGGACGGAAGACAATACACCGTCTATACGCGGGCCACGGATTCAGCGGGCAACGTTTATAACGCCAACCAGGTGAGCGTGGCTTCAATCACCTTCACGGCGGACTTGACGGGCCCCGCCATCGGCATCACAACCCCGGTGGACGGCACCAAGCTTTCCGCGGCCAGCGTGCTGTCCGGAACCGCCGTCGACCCTGTCCCCTCCGCAGGAGTTTCCGTGGCGGGCATCGCTCAGGCAAGCATGTCGATCACTTATCTTTCGGGCGGCACATCCTTCTATTGGACCGGTTCCGTGTGGCAGGCCGCCGTCACCGATTCCGAAACCTGGACGAACGCAGGTTCCACGCCCACGCCTCCCAACCCGGGGTTCACGGACGTTCAGCTCACAAGCGCCGTCTGGCAGATTTCCGGCGTCAATTGGCTCTCCGACAAACTTTACACGATCCGGGTGAGAGCCCGCGACAAAGCCATCCCCACAACCAATGTCGGCGGCATGGCGCAGATCCAAATCACCATCGACACCACCACGCCCACTTCGGCGGTCACGTTCCCAAGCTCCGCCGCCATCAACAGCCTCACTCAGCTGACCGGAACAGCGAACGCTGATCTGGCGGGCCTCGCGTCCGTGCACGCCGTGATCACGAGAAATTCCGACGGCGCCTATTGGTCCGGATCGTCCTGGTCCGTCTCGGGAGCGACCATCCCCATGAATTTCACAGGCACTTCGGGGAATATCGCCTGGTCCACCAATTCTTTGACTTCGGCCTTCTTAACTTCAGAAACGACCTACACCGTAAAAATTTACGCGACCGACCTGGTGGCCCCGACCGCAAACTCGCAGCTGCCTCCGGGCGCCGTCAGCTATAAAAATACGCCGGCGGTGTCTTCGTTCCTCTTCGATAACCGCACTTCGACCGCAATCATCACGGACCCGGACGTCTCGCGCGAATCGTCTCTGCCGTTTATCCTCGGAACTTCCACGACCACCGCGATCGCGGGACAAATTTCGTCCGTCAAAATCAGGATCAAACGGCTCTCCGGAACCCCCGCGTGGTGGAACGCGTCCAACAGCGGCGCAGGAGCTCAAAGTTTCGACAGTTCCCTGACCGATGCTCAAGCCTGGTTCGACGCGAACACTTCCAATGGATACGCAGTCTGGAGCACCACCCAGGCGACAGGGGCCAGCCAGTTCCTGAACGATTTCCAATATGCGGTCCAGGCCCAAGCCTTCGACCGCGGCATCGTGCAGACGGGATTCGCCGCTTCCACCTTCACGTTCGACACGCAGAAACCCGTGTCTTATGTCGGGCTCCCCTCGCATGTCAGCACGATCCGATCCATCAACACGCTGATCGGAATCACGGGAACCGCGCAGGATCCCTTTGACACGTCCACGATCGACCGCGTGAGAGTGGCCGTGCGGAGATTGGGCGGAAACTCAGACGCGACCGGCGACATCATGAACTGGTGGGACGGAGGCGCGCTCACGTTCTCGCTCAGCAGTCAGACCGCAAATCCGGCGTTCAACTCCGGGACCACGCTTTCCGGAGGCCCCGTGTTCAGCTGGTATTACAGCACGACCACCTTCATCAACAATTCCAAACTCCTGAGCGGCGTGTCTTATTTCATCACTTCGGAAGCCCGCGACATTTCGGGACTCCTGCAGACCGATTTCCAGACCTATGGTTCAACGTTTATTTTCGACAACACTTCGCCCAGGAGCGGAATCACCGCGCCTCCCTCTGCCGGCATCAGCGTGAGCAACCTGCCCTATTACAAGGCCTTCACTGCCATTTCAGGAACCGCGGACGACTTCACTTTCCTGCCCGCTGACCGCCCCTTGTCTGCCGGCTTGAACGGCGGCTCTTCCGCGATGAAAATTTCCATCCGCGACCTGACCGCGGGCGTCACCTTCTGGTCCAACCCCGACAGCATCTTCAGGAACGACATCACCGAAGAAACATCGTTCATGGACGCGGTCTTCAGCGGCGGATCTTCAGGGACTTATTTGATGACGCCCACGGGCCTCGGAGCTCAATTGATTTCCGGCCACACCTATGTCGTGAAATCGTCCGCCACCGACAATGTCGGCAATGTGCAGAGCGGCGTGATCGTGAGCTCGTTTGTTTATGATGTCAGCTCTCCCACCGTCGTCATGAACACGCCCGCGACAGGCAACATCCTCACGGCTTTGAACTCCATCAATGGGACCACGCAGGACAACCCCATTTCTCCGCTTTCGCGCGTCGGCATGAGCTCCGTCACTTTGCAGATCCAGGACCTCACTCAGGGTTCAACGTATTGGGACGGGAACAATTTTGTGAACAATTCCACCGTCACCGTCACACTCTCCGTGCCCGGACAGGGAACGAACCTCCCCTGGAACTATGACAGTTCCGGCGTTTCCTGGGTGAGCGGCAGAACATACCGCCTGCATTTCCGCGCAGGCGACATGCTCGACAACCGTTCCTCCAACCAGACCGCGGACGTCCAGTTTGACTTCACCGCGCCGTCCAGCATCAGCACGAAGCCTGCCAGCGGCGAAGGGTTCAACAGCACCACCAACATTCTGAAGACGATCGCGGGGACCGCCTATGATCTCCCCAACACTTCGAGCGCGCCTTTCCGGAGCGGCATCGTCCGGGCCCAGATCCAGATCTGGAAAGAAAAATCCACCCCTGCCGATGACGCTTATGACGGCGGCGTCAACGACGAAGCCTTCGACCCGGTTTCCGTTTCTTCATTCGCCGTCGGCAACGCGCTCAAATGGATCAACATCGGAGTTTATGTTTCAAGCCCCGCCTCCATCTCCTGGGCCTATCCTGTGGACGAGGCGGCGTTCGCTTCAGGCGAATCCTATCGCATGCGCTCGCATGTGATTGACGGACTGCGCAACGAGGAATCCACGCCCACGGTCGTCGGGACCAACTTCATCCGCTTCTCCAAAGACTCTGCTCCGCCCGTTTCCATCACCACTTTCCCCGTCAACGGCCAGTCCTACATCAACCCGTCCGGAATCTTCGGAACATCCGCCGACGCCACCAGCGCCATCCGCAAGTCCGAGATCCGCATCAAGAAACAAATCGGGTCTCTCCCCAACGACGGCGACGACCAATATTGGAACGGTCCGATCACTCAATGGCAGACGGAAGCGTCCTCCTGGATCGCGTCCTCATTTGACAATGTCTATGTCACTTCCGTCACGTGGAAATACACGCAGGTCCCGGGCACCTGGGATTCCGGCACGACCTATTATGTGAATGTGCGCGGCGAAGACACCGCGGACAACATTGAAAACGCTTTCAGCACCATCTCGTTCACGGTCGACAACGTCGCTCCCGTGACCGTCGTGCAAAAACCCGTGAACGGTTCAGGGTTCGCGCCGATCAACCCGCTCAACATCATCTCGGGAACCGTCTCCGATGATCTCGCCGGAACCAACCGCGTTTATGTCCAGATCAAAGATCTGACGCCCGGCGCATCGTGGTTCAACGGAACGTCTTTCGTTTCTCCGTTGCCTCAGGAGATCGGATCCGTCCAGGCGACCCTGAGCGCGAACGCAACGTTCTGGTATTACACCACCGCGGTGCCTTATCAGTCCGGCAGATATTATTTAGTCGTCGCGAAGGCCTATGACAACGCCGGCAATGCGATGAGCGGAACCGATTTCGTCGTCGGAGTGAACTCCAACACCTTCTCTTATGACAGCTCGTCCGCGACCGCCTATCTCGCTCAGCCTGCGACCGGCCCCTATAACGCGAGCACGCTCCCCAACATCACAGGAACCGCCACTGACGATTTCTCCGGCGTTCAGATGGTCCAGCTTCAGATCCGCGACATCACCCGCGGAACCACTTATTGGAACGGATCCAGCTTTGTGAACTCTGTCCAATCGATCGACGTTCCGATCATCGGATCCACCGCGTCTTCGATCGCGCCCAGCTTCTCGACGTTCAGCTATAACACCGCCGCGCTCATCGGCGGCCTGACCAGCGGGCACCGATACACCCTGAATGTCCGCGGCCGCGATGTCTCGCAAAACATTGACGGAGTGGGCATGACCTGGACCATCCTTTATGACACCCAGCCTCCCACGCCTTATGTCAACAAGCCCGACAGCGCTTATCACAGCCCGGTCAACCCGCTGAACTTCATTGTCGGAACTTCGACAGACGCTCCGGTCGACGCACTGGCCTCTCCCGCCACCGCCGAAGTCCGAATCACGCGAGACAACGGGTTCACGATCCGCCGCTGGGACCAGAACTCTCATTCCTGGATCAGCGCGAGCGAGACCTGGAATTCCACGGTCCCGGCCGCGTCCTGGTCGCTCGTGAAACCCTCTCCCGACTGGGACACGGACGCGCAATATTCCATCGAAGTCCGCGTGAGAGACACGGCCGGAAATTTGAGCGCGCCCACCACCTTCCAGACCGGAGGAAACAGCTATTTCACCTATGATTCCAGCGTGCCCATCACTGTTCTGCAAAATCCGTCCACCTATTATGTGCGCACCCTGAACTCGATCTACGGAACAGCGGAAGACCCCAACGGACCCAATCCGGCCATCCCGGAATCCAGGATCCGCGACGTGAAGATCGCTGTGCAGAGAACTTCGAACGGCAACTGGTGGGACGGTTCCGCCTTCAGCGTTTCGAACGCCGCCTTCGACAGCGCGGGCGGAGACGCTCTGGACTCCGCTTCATTCTGGATCCCCGTGGACACTCAGACAGAAATTGCGGAAGGCAGTGAAATCAACTGGAGCACAACCACCGCTTTGAGCAGCATCCTCACTTCCGGGGACACTTATTACATCCGCGTGCGCGCCCGCGACAATGCTTTGAACTTCTCGTCTTCGCCGCTGGTGAACCTGACGTCGTTCACGTTCGTGTGGGACCCCACGCCGCCTCTGATCGCGCTCCAGTCTCCGCCTCTGACCGCAAACTTCAACCGACTGGCTTCTCTGCCCACGCTTTCGGGAACAGCGAGCGACGCGGTGGGCCTCTCAAAAGTGGAACTGAGGATCCGCATCAACAACGGCGCTCAAGCCGGCAACTTCTGGAACCCGACCGACAACACGCGCCCCGGAGATTTCAACGTCACTCCCGTGAACGCGGAATCGTCCTGGTTCACGGCGGCAGGACTGGCCAGCTGGTCGTCCGCTCCCGTTAATTTTGGAAGCTTCTTCACCGATTTATCGTCCTACACCCTCATCGCCCGATCCAAAGATGTGGCCAACAATTATTCCACGGTCTATTCCTCCGTCTCGTTCACGTTCGATTCCAGCCTCCCGACGTCTTTCGTTTCCCTGCCTTCATCATCCGTGATCTCAGGCTTGCCCGGCATTTCCGGAACCGCTCAGGACGCCGGCACAGGCCAGGTCCGGTTTTCCTCGGTCGCGATCAAAGATCTTTCCAGCAGCCAATGGCTCTCCGGAGCAGGAGCGTTCAGCGTCGCTCAAGTGAACCCCAACTGGCTCCCCGTGCAGGCGTTCTCCGCCGGGAACCCCATCACCTGGACCTTCACCACCCTCACCAATGCGGCTTTAAGGAGCGGTGTTTCATACTATGTCACTTCTCTCGCCGTCGATGATGTCGGCAACCAGGAAAACAGCGGGCTTGGAAACGGGGGCATCGCTTCGGCGATCTTCACCTTTGACACGGATGTGCCGACAGCCACATTGACCAATCCGCTCAACCTGACTTTCAAACCGCTCGGCAGCGCCGCAACCCTTTCCGGAACCGCGCAAGACTGGACACGCGTCGCCAGCAACGTCAACAACGTCCAGAAAGTGGACCTCTTCCTCCAGCAGTCCACCTCTTCGCTTTATTTCAACGGCTCCGCCTGGGTGAGCGGTTCCGCGGCCATCGCCGTTTCCACTGCCGGCCTGGCCTTCGGCGCCACCTGGAGTTATACGCTGAACGAATCGCTTCTGAACCACAACGCGACTTATTATCTCTATGTCAAAGCGCGGGACCTGGCAGGCAATGTGCAGACGTATTTCGGGATCAACCCCAGCGTGGGCCAAAGCTCGGTCTCCTTCAACTATGACACCGGCCAGCCCACCAGCGCGATCACCAGCATCTCGAACAACGCTTTCTACAACAGCGCCAATGTCCCCGGCATCGCCGGCACGGCCCTCGATGAAACGGAAGGCGGACGCGTTTATGTCTCCAGCTATTCCATGCTCGACGTGAACTCCAGCCTCTGGTGGAACGCTTCCTCATTCACTTCCGCCTCCGAGCTTTATTATCCCATGACGTTCAACGGAATCAGCGGCTGGTCCTCTCCCATGATGAGTTCCAATCTTGTGGACGGCAGAACTTATGCCCTCCGTTTCCGTTCCGCCGACCGCGCAGGCAACACCGAAGATCCCAAGGGCACCAGCCCCAACTATATGCAGTTCTATTATGACGTCTCCACGCCGACCGTTCAGATCCAGTCGCCCGTGAATGGTCAGTCTTATAATTCCCTCGGCACCCTTTCCGGAACCGCTTCTGACAATCTGCTCACCGCCAACAGCATCTCGAAAGTGGAATATGCGATCTATGTCGACACGGGAGGGTATTATAGAGCGGGCAACAGAGATTTCCAGGCCGCAACGCAATATTTTAACGTCGCCATCGCCTCCGTCTCCAATTGGAGCGTCTGGGCCGCGACCAACTTGCCTTTCCAAACCGGCCATAACTATACCCTCACCGTTCGATCTCAAGATTTTGCCGGAAACATCCAGAACACTTATTCCGTGGGCGTCAACTCCGCGGCTTTCTCATACGATAATGTTGCTCCGACCAGCCGCGCTTCGTTCCCCTCCCACAACTCCATCCGCTCCTCGGTGGGCACGATCACCGGAACTGCTTCGGACGCGACTTCTTCGATTTCTTATGCCGGCGTTTCCATCGGCCAATTGGAATCGGACGGCACGACCAGTTATTTCTATCAGGGCGCGCCCGGCCCGGGATACCGCAACACGAACATCCACGGCGCGACGGAATATTTCAATCCTGCAACGCTCCCTTCTCCTTGGAGCTATACGCACGCGAACCTCGTGTTTACCAGCGGAAAACGATATATCCTGCGTTCATTCGCAACGGACTCCGCCGGAAACACGGAAGATTTCACCACGGTTCTTTCAAGCTCGTTCCTCTTCGATGCGAGCACGCCGCAAGTCACGATCACTTCAATCGCGAACGCGGAATACCGCAGACGCATTGAGCCCCTTCAGGGAAGCGCGTTCGACAACCCCGTGTCTTCCGCCGCAGGCTTGGCGCAGTTTTCCGCAGGAGGCATTGAAATCCGGGTGCAGGATAAACAAACCAGCCAATATTGGTCGCAGGCTTCCAACCTCTTCAATGAGCCGGATCCCAGCGCCGCATGGTTCAAAGCCACCGGCGGCACGCCCGCTTCGTGGTCGTATACAGAAAGCGGAGAACTTGATTTCACGATGTCGACAACTCTCGCCAGCGGCAGGAGCTATTTGATCCAGACCCGCGGACGGGACGTGGCTGTCCCTGCCAACGTCGGACCCTTCGACGGGTCAAGCGGGATCTTCACGAGCGCCACAGATTCCATGACGATCATTGTGGACACGGTCCCGCCCTCGTCCGTGATCCAATATCCGCTCACCTCCGTGACGTCGAAACTGAACGCGTCCGCCATCGCCTCAATTTCCGGAACCGCCTCCGATCTTCTGAGCGGCGTGACGGCGGCCCTCAACATTGAACTTTCCATTCAGGAAACTTTGCCCGCAGGCGCTTTCTGGAACGGAGCCTCCACCTTCACGACGGCTTCGGAAAACTTCTTCCCGGCGAACACGCTTTCCGGCTTGAACGGCGCCTGGACCCGCACCGCGCTTCCGAACTTCCAGAACGGATACACCTATACGATCCGGCTGAGGGCGCGCGACACTGCGATCCCGGGCGGCAACCTCCAGGCCTCAGGTCTTTCTCAGGCGTCGTTCGTTTATGATATTGAACGCCCAACAGCCGCCATCACTTCTCCCGCGGGCGATCCCGTCACCGCCTTCTCGCAAATTTCCGGAACTTCACAGGACTCTTTCAATGTCCGCGGAGTCAGCGTGACGATCAAGGAAACTTCAGGATTATATTGGAACGGCACATCGACCTTCACGAGCGCGGTGCCGGTGTGGTCAGGCGCCATTTCATCCTCTCCCTGGACCTGGGTTTTGGACAGCACCAACCTGGTGAACGCCAGATCGTATCAGATCTTCACCTTTGCCACCGACGATGCCGGAAACATCGGCGCGGTCTCCACGAAAACTTTCACTTATGATAATTCCAAGCCCGACGCGGTCGTCACCAGCCCGTCCAACGGCGCGTTCCTGAGCACGGCCCCGGCCCGCATCGACGGAACCGCTCTCGATGACCAGCCCAACGGCGTGGCGACGGTCCGCGTCTATATCTGGGAAGACCGCAACGACAACAATATTAAAGACACCGGCGGCCAATCCTCGGACGACCGTTGGTGGGACGGGAGCGCCTGGAGCACGTCGGAAACGGACGTCGGAGTGGCCGCGGTCCCTTCAGCCGGAAACCCTCAAACCTGGACCCTCTCAACCAATCTGCCCAAGTCCCCGGACTTGACCAACTGGGGCGGCGGCAGCACGCGCCGTTACCGCATCTATGCCAGAGGCCGCGACAGCGCCACCAACCTTGAAGACATTCCCCCGACGGCGGACGTTTCGTTCCAATATGACAACCAGGCGCCCAATGTTGCGATGACCCTTCCCGGCGCTTTCTATTACAACGGCATTCCCACGCTTTCCGGAACTGCGCAGGATCAGCTCAACATTTCCACCGTTCAGGTCCGCATCCTCTCCGACGCCCTGGGCTCTTATTGGAGCGGATCCGATTGGTCCGGGACCGCGGCCGCATGGCTTCAGACCGCGGGCTCAACCAACACGTCCGTTCAGATCACCTGGACTTATCCCGGACCCGCCGACTGGACCACGGGCGGATATTCCTTCAACGTGGACGCGCGCGGATTCGACTATGCCGGAAACACGACCACACTCTCCGCCGTCAACTTCAAATATGACGTTTTCCGCCCGACCTCAGCGGTGAGCTATCCCCCGGTCAGCGGACAGACGTTCTCGTCGATGACTCTCATCTTCGGAACGTCCCAGGACCCTGACACGCTGATGGCCAGCGGCATCAAGTCCACCCGCCTGCGGATCCAGCGGAACGACGGTCAATATTGGAACCCGCTCACGAACGCATTCGACATCGTCGCAGACCCCGGCTTCAACATCAGCACCGCCCCGGCGATATACACTTCCAGCGCGGCCTGGGGATATGCGCCTCTGCAGTTTGTGAACGGCACGGCCTGGACAAGCGGATCGTCTTATTACATCAACATCCAGGCTGAAGACAATTCCAGATACACGGACTATTCGTCCATGACTCTGAAGGAACTCGCCTGGTCGACGCGCACCTTCACTTTCGACAACACGGCGCCGCAAAGCTTCTTCTCGCATCCTGCGGACAACCGCGCTTACAATTCCGTGGGAACGCCTCTCACCGGAACCGCTTCAGACGTCACGAGCGCGGTGGTGGCGATCCGGCTCTCACTGCAGGAAGTGGAGTCCGGCAAATTCTTCAGCCACGCAGGTTCAAGCTTCAATCTGTCCTCGCAGAATTGGATCGTGCCCACAAGCGTTTACACGTCCTCCTGGACTTATAACCCTGCGGCGTTCCCTCTTGAAGACGGAAAACATTACATCGTGAAATCCACCGCCTCCGATTCCGTCGGAAACACCCAGTCCGTCGGATCAGGCAACGAATTTTTATATGACACCAGCCTCCCCGTTTCGGAACTTTTGAGCGGAGCCGGAGGCATCCTCAACGGCAACGCTTATGACACCACCAAAGTCATCAACGGAACCGCTCAGGATTCCGGAGGCGTCATCACCTGGAACATCAGCAACAACGCCTCCGGTGTGAAGGCCTCCGCGGGCTGGATGCAGGGCAACGCTCAAGTCCTGATCCTGCGCGATGAAAATGACAACACCGGAAACGGACCCGTCACCTTCGGGTGCGCCGGATGCGCCGATAACGGAGCGGATTATTATTGGAATGGATCCACCTGGACCGATGTCGTCGGCGGCGTGACCTGGGTGGACATGGACTCCATGGACAACTCGGGAGCGTGGTCTTATAGCGGCATCACCTCCGGGAACGGCTGGGTCAAGGGCAAACAATATGTGATCTGGACCCGCGCAAAAGACAACGTCGGGAACACGGAGTCGACCGCGCTGAAAACCGGACCCAAGTTCACCATCTCCGCTCCCGCCACTCAGCTGGCCATGCGGGTGTTCCAGGACACCCAGACGGCAGGCACTCTGCTCAGCGTTTCTGTTGAAGCGCTCGATGCCACGGGCCAGAGAGCCACGGCCTATACCGGCAAGATTCAATTCTCAACCGTGACCGCGAACGATGTTGAGAGCGAAGACTCGGACAGCACGCCCGACGAATATTATGGCCTCCCGCAGAAATATCAGTTCGTCTCCGTCGACAAGGGAACAAAAACTTTCACCTCCACGCTCCTCATGAGGAAAAGCGGCGTGCGCACGATCCGCGTGGAAGACACGGACCCGGTCAGCGGGATCACCGCGGCCCAGGCCAACTTCACCGTCCTCCCCGGAGCCGCCCACCATTTGATGGTGCAGATGGACACGGAAACCTATAGCCCCGGAAAAACCACCGGTCCCGGAGGCCGTTCCGGATCGGCGAAATCTCCCACGGCAGGAACCGCCGTGAATGCCACCGTGCGGGTCGTGGATAAATATTGGAACCTCGTCACCTCTTCACAGCCCGTCGTGACGATCCAGACCGACGACCCCTATTACACCTTCACGGACGCGACGACCAATGCCAGCACGGTCACCTTGAGCGGCGGACAAAAAACCATTTCGATCGCCATGACCACGGCAGGCAGGCGGACCCTCACCGCCACAGGCGCCGGCGTCACGCAGGATAATTATGATCTCCCCGCGACGCAGTCAATCACCGGCCTCAACCAGGACACCATGACCGTGACTGCGGGGTCCGTCACCGAACTCCTCGTCGTTCTCCCCGGAGAAACTCGGGTGGCCGGAAAAACCACTTCGCCGTTCGGAAAATCCGGAACGCCGAACGGGCTCATCGTCAACCAGTCGACCATGGTCACGGTTTACGGCATCGACCGTTATTACAACACCGACACGAATGCGAACACATCCGTTTCCGTGATCACGCCCAACGACAAGTGGGACACAGAACCCAATTCCGCCGCGCTCGTGAACGGGACCAGCAACTTCTGGGTCCGCTTCGTGACCGCTGGAAACCAAAACATCAAAGCGGAAGCGAACCTTTCCTGGCTGAACCAGCCGCCGACTTATTACATCACGCCGACTCCTTTTGCCGTCACAGCCGGAACCGGAGCGTTCCTGCAAGTCCTGCTCCCGGGAGAAGTGGCGGATCCCGGAAGCCCCACGGGAAAAACCGCGGCCTCGCCGGACCCCATCAAGAGCACCACGACATTCACTGTGACGGTCCGCACCGTGGACGCGAAATGGAACCTCGTTCAGGACGATGCGGTCGGCATCACGCTCACCACCAGCGGCAACGAACAATTCGCCGAAGGTCTTCCGGCCGATATCTTCACGACCAACGGCGTGGCCACCCTTTCCAGCATCAAATTGCGCACGGCCACGCCCGGAGCTCAGCGCACCGTCATCATGGCGAGCCACACGGTTCAGGGCTCTTTCAGCGTGAATTATACTTCCGCGAATTATTCTCCGGCGACCCAAGGAATCCAGGTCACGCCCAGTTCCGCGGCATTGATCCAGATGCTCCTGCCCGGAGAATCCGCTCTGCCCGGATCCTATCAAGGCAAATCGGGATCCGTGCAAGTTTCAACCGCCGGCGTTCCCATCCAGATTTCCGTTTGGTCCACCGACATCAACTGGAACCGCACGAACCCGTCTGCGGCCACAACCATCAGGATCAGCACCCACGCGTCCCAGTCTGATCCTTACACCACCTTGCCGAACAATCAGCCTCTCGTGAACGGCACGACGGTCTTCTCGGTGACGTTCTACCGGGCGACCCACAACCGTTCTGCAAACGCCGCCGTGATGGTCTATTCCTCGCATGTGCTGACCGCTCAGGCGGTTGCCGGAGACGCGCTTGTCTCCACCCAATCTGCCGGCGTGAGAGTGAACCCGGGATTCAACACCAAACTGCAGGTCCTTCTCCCTGGAGAAACAGCGGACCCCGGAAGATCGCCCTATGACACCGGCGTCACCGGCGGCCGGACCGGCAGTCCCACCGCGATGTTCACCGGACAAACCACAACCGCGACAGTCAGGAGCGTGGACGATTACTGGAACCTGAACATTTCTTCCAACATCACGCTTGACGCCGATTCCACAGATCCGAACGACACCGAGCCGTCAGGCACTTCAAGAATTCTCCCGCTCACCACCGGCGCAACGGCTTTCTATTTCACCCTCGTCACCGCCGGAACCCAGTCCATCAATGTCTGGGATACCGGCAATGTTCTGTCTCCCAGCACAAGCGCGGTCGTCATTGTGAGCGCGAAACCCGCAGACCGCCTCCTGGTCCTGATGCCGGGCGAAACTTTGAACCGCGGGAGATCGCCTTACACCGCCGGAGGCCCTGACACGAACCAAGCGGGCAAGAACGGTTCTCCTGATGGGGAAGCGGCCGCCGACCAGTTCCTCGCCGGAAAATCCTATCAGTTGACGGTTTATGCCACAGACGACCGATGGAACCCGGACCCGACCTATAGCGGCGGAGCGTCGTTCACATCAAACGATCCCAATGCGGCTTCCCTGGGATCCACAATGCTTTCCAATGGAACCGGGACCTTAAACTTCACTCTTTATACGGCCGTCAATTACTCCGGAACGAACTATCAAATCACAGCCACCACCACAACGCTTGCAAATCAAACCTATATCACTCCCTCGTTCACTCTCACGCCGAACAGCCTCGCCAAATTGCGCCTCCTGGGCCCCGGGGAATCCAGAAACCCCGGAACCACGGCAGGGAAAAGCGGAGTGATCTCGCGCTCAACCGTGAACGTCACGATGCAGGTCACTCTGGACGCGACGGACAACTGGGGCAACATCGTGGATTCCAACACCGCGGTCAGCGTCGCCACCGATGATCCTTATGACGCTCCGGATCCCAGGACAGCGGCGCTCGTCAACGGAACCTCCGTCTTCATGATGGTTCCCAAGACCGCGCGGCACAACGGATTGGGCGGCACGCCGGCCACGACCCCGATCGTCACGGCCGCAACCGCCACGCTGAACCTTATCACCGCTTTCAGCACCTATACGGTCAACGCCAACAGCACGGAAAATTATCTATTGGTCCTGGTCCCCGGAGAAACGGCCTTGCAGGGATCCCTCACCGGACGCCAGGGAACAGTCTCCGATCAGGTCGTCAATGAAGACTTCACCGTCACAGTGCGCGCGGTCGATTCCCGCTTCAACCGCAGGACCGACAACCCCGCGATCACGATTTCCATCAGTTCGTCATCCGATCCCAACTTCACTTCCATGAACTCCGTCGCCATCGCCAACGGAGAAGGGAGCATCTTCCCCGTGAGGTTCAAGACTCAGGGCAGCCAATGGATCTCGATTTCCGCGGCCGGATGGGAAGTTCACAGAGACACGTCTTCAACGATCACGGTCGCGCCTTCATCGTTCACCAAACTTCAGGTTCTCCTCCCCGGAGAAACCGCGGTTGAAGGCAGCGTCTCAGGGAAATCGGGCACCGCGCTTTATACCGGTTCCGTCATGGCCGGGACCACCTTCACGGTCACCGTGCGCGCGACCGACAACCAGTGGAACCTCGTCCCGAACATTTCATCCAACATCGCTCTTTCCGGAACCGACGCCTATGGAACATTCCCCGGCGGCAACAGCGCCCCCCTCTCCTCAAGCCAAAGACAGTTCCAGGTTGTGTTCTATACGTCCGCATCCGCCGCTCAGGTTACGGCTTCTCTCGCCGGCATCCAAAGCGGAATTTCAAGCGCCTATGCGGTCACACCTTCCACAGGTCAGCGCCTCATGGTGGTGGTCCCTGGAGAAACGCTGGTCCCCGGCATGCCTCCTTATGACGGAACGGGAGGAAAAATCGGAACGGCTTTGACTCAATCCGCGGGCATCTCAACTCAGGTCATCGTTTACCTCGTGGACCGGTTCTATAACCCGATCGCCACCAACACCGTGCCCTCAACGCTTTCCACCATCCGCGTGACCGATCAGTTCGCGACCACAGCTCCCGCGACGGCTCCCAACATGTTCACGACCGGCGCCGTGTCGACCTTCTCCGTCACCTTCAAGACGGTGAGTTCTTCCGGATGGCAGATCATCGCTTCCACCGCTTCCGGAGCTTATTTCCTTGAGGGCATTTCCACGAATGTGCCCGTTTCCAACGGAGCCGCCTCCAAACTCCTCCTGCTGGCTCCGGGCGAAACCAGAAATCCCGGATCCTCGACCGGAAAAGGCGGAAGCCTCACCGGAGCCACGGTGGACTCCACTTTCACCGTCACGGTCCTGATCACAGACTCGGAATGGAACATCGTGACCTCCTCGACCGCGAATGTGAACATTCAGACTTCGGATCCCTATGATGTCGATCCCGCCACTTTCACGGTTTCCAACGGAAGCGGAACCGCAACCATTGCGTTCCACACCGCGGGCAGCTGGCTCACCAGAGTTTCCACATCCGCGGGGAATTCTCTGACCGCGCATGCCTCCACAATCATTTCTGCCTCAACCGGAACGGCCGCCCGCCTGCAAATTCTCGTGCCGGGGGAGACGCAAGTGCCCGGTTCTCCTCTCGGGAAATCGTCTGTCGTCATCTCTTCACAGCCCGTTGAAACTTATTTCAACGTCACGGTGAACGTCACCGACAAATATTTCAACCGCAACACCGGAACCACTTCCAAACTCGTGTTCGCTTCAAACGACCCCAACAACACGCTCTCAAGCGATCCCGGAGAAGTCGCTCTCTCCAACGGACAAGCCATCGTCCCCGTGAAGCTCCGCACAAGAAACCAGAACACAGGCTGGACCCTGACGGCGGCAACCGGGCCTTCTGCCGTCGGCCTTGAGGCCCTTTACACTGCGGACGCCTCCACGCCCATCATTGTTTATCCGGGCGCCGCTTCCAAACTCCTCGTCTTGGCTCCCGGCGAACAATTCAACGAAGGCACCTCGAACGGCAAATTCTCCACGATGACTCCGACCGCCCAAACTGCGGGATCCACTTTCACCGTGACGGTTTATGCCACGGACGCCGGATACAACCTGGTCACCACCACCTCCACGGTGGTCACGATTTCATATGACGAAGCCTCGCCTTATGACGATCCCTATTCCGTGGTCCCTGCGACGGCTTCTCTGGTCAACGGAACAACAAACTTCTTCGTGGCTCTTCGGCGCGCGGAAAACAAATACACCAAAGTGAAAGCCGCCGGACTGCTCGGAGGCGTCTCAACCTCGTCTTCGACCCAGGCCATCGCCCTGCTCCCCGATTCCTTCGTGAAATATCAGATCCTCGTTCCTCCCGAGACCGCGGATCCCGCGAAACACCCCTATGATTCCGGCGCTTCCACGGGAGGAAAAACCTCGGTGTCGATCACGACCCAGACCGCGGGCACGGCCTTCACCATCACCATCCGCGCCGTCGACTTGTATTGGAACAACACGACCAACGTTTCTCCGACGGTGAATGTCTATTCCGAAGATCCTTATGATTCGGACCTCACGAATGTCGTCTTGCAAAACGGCGCGACGAACATCTCCTGGACCTTCATCAAATCCAACAAAACTCCCGGCTGGAAAATTAGAGCGGACGATGGAGTGGCGAGCCGAACTTCCACTTCCCCCGCTGTGCCTGTGAACTATGCCGCGGCGAACGCCCTGCAGGTCCTGGTCCCCGGAGAAACCGGCGTGCCCGGAAAAATTATCGGCAGCCCTGGTTTCAGCGGAACCGCGGGCAAAAACGGAACTCCGCAAAACTGGACCGCAGGCGTTTCCACGAGCGTGATCGTGAAAATGGTGGACGCTTATTACAACATCATCGACAATGACAATTCCAACATCCGCCACAACACCGACGATCCTTATGACAATGATCCTTATCCTTCCGGGCTCTTCCTGCAAAACGGAACCACGATCTTCAATTATGTCCTGGTGACCGCATCCGCAAGCACGAAAGTGCAGATGCGGGACAACAGCGCTCCTCTGGTGGGCGCCGGGGCCTATTACAATTCTTCCACCTTCACCGTTCTCGCGTCCTCGCCCACGCGCCTGCAGATCCTGATCCCGAACGAAATCTCAGTGCCCGGTTCCACCGTCGGGAAAAGCTGGACGGGGATCTCGACGCAAACCGCGGGAGCGGGCTTCTCAGTCACCGTGAACGCCGTGGACAATTTTTACAACATCACCGACACCAACCCCGTCATCAACCTGCGCACCACCGATCTTTACGACACGGAACCCGCGAACCAACAGCTTGTGAACGGATCCACCATCTTCTCCCTGACGATGCAGACGGCGAACCTTGCTCCCGGATGGGGGATCCGCGCGAGCACTGCGAACTCCGGGACGTATTATCCTTCTCTGAACGACCAGGGCGGTTCCAGGGCCGTTCCCGTCACGGCAGGGTCCGCAGTGAGGCTCCAAGTTCTCTTGCCTGGGGAAAACGCGCTCCCCGGCTCCACCACCGGATTTGGAAAAACGGGAGACGCCCCGAACTTCTCAGCCTGGAGCGGCCGCCCGAACGCGGTCGCCGGCTCCGCCTTTGACGTGGTCGTGAACCTCGTCGACAGTTTCTATAACCAGGCCTCGACAGATGTTTCAATAACGGTCCAATTGAAAACCCCGGACGACCCCTATGATTCCGAATCCTCATGGCTTCCCGCCAACCCCAACTCGCTTTCCGCGGGTCAAACCACTCTGACGTTCACGAGCGTAAGAATGAATACGGCCTCCACGCGGACGCTGGTCGCCGAAGACACGGGTTTCAGGTTCACCTCGGACACCTCTCCTGTCATCACCGTCGATCCCGATGCCGCTGACCGCCTGATCGTCATTCTTCCGGGGGAAACCCGCGTGCAAGGCAAAACAACGCCCATCGTCGGAAAAACGGGAACTGCAACGGCTCAGACCGCCGGAACCGCGTTCACCGCCACCGTTTATGCAACCGACCAATACAGCAATCAGGTTTCCACAACACAATCCATCACGGTGACCACGCCGGATGACCCTTATGACACGGACCCTTCGCCTCCGACGTTCTCCATGATTTCCGGCTCATTCACCATCACCACAATCCCGACCGAATATCTTAAGTTCAGGAAAGGCGGCATCCAGCGCGTGAAGGCTGAAGACTTGGACGGCGTGAGCCCCAGCCTCGGAAGCATCTTCTCTTCAACGTTGACCGTAAACCCCGGGACCCCGGCGCGCGTTCAGGTCCTGGCTCCGGGAGAAGTCACGGCCCCGGGATCTGTCACCGGACGCACCGTCGCAACTCCCAACACGCAGGCCGCCGGCGTCGGATTCCCTGCGACCGTGAATGTCACGGACGCCTTTTGGAACGTGGTCACCACCACCAGCTCGCAAGTTTATGTTAAAACTTGGGACGATCCCAACGATGTCGAACCCTCAACCAAAACAACCACGAACGGCGCGGCTGTCTTCGCCGCCGCGACCGGAGACCCGATTATTCTCCGCCGCGCCGGAACGGCCCAGATCGAAGCATGGGACGGAGACGTCCTCCCGCCGAACTTGAGCAACGGCTCCGGGTCGTCCCGCAGCCAGACCTTCACTGTCACCGCAGGTCCCGCTTCAAAACTCGTCGCGCTCCTCCCCGGGCAATCTCTCAACCAGGGGGCCAACTCCATTGTCGAAGCGCGCGGAGGAACCCCGTCGCTCCAGACCGCTGGAACCGCTTTCAATGTGAGCGTTTATGTCACGGACACCTATTACAACGTCAAGACCGGCGTCGCTCCCGTGATCCAGCTTCAAACTCCCGCAGATGCCTATGACGTGGAGCCTGCGGTCCAAACCGTGGACGACACTGTCGGATATGCCGTGTTCTCCGTGACGCTTCGGACCGCGTCCACTTCTCAATACGTGACGGCGATCGACAATCCGGACACGGGACTGACGGATGACGATCAATCCGGAACCTTCTCGCTCTTTACCGTGAACCCGCGCAACCCGAACGATGTTGCGCTCAAAGGAGGCATTCAGCTGATCCTCCCCGGAGAAACGGCCGCGCCCGGAAGCGGGACCTATCCTTCCGGCGGCAAAAGCGGAACGCCCAACACCCAAACGGCAGGAACCGCATTCGCCGTGACCGCCCAGGTCGTGGACTATTACATGAATTTATCGACGGAACCTGTCGACGGTCAGCCTGTGGTCCGCATCCGGACATCCGATCTCTACGATTCCGAGCCCGCGCAAAATTCCCTCACCAACGGCCAGCAAACCTTCCTCACGACGCTGATCACTCGTGCCACCAGCCACATCCTGACGGCGGACGATATCGCCAACACGTATCAGGACAAAGACAGCCCCGCAAGCAACGCGGCCGCAATTTCGCCCCAATTCACCGTCAGCGCCTCTTCGCCGAACGGGTTCCTGGTCGTGCTCCCCGGAGAAAGCATCGCGGAAGGTAAATACTTCACAGCGCCTCTGGGGAAATCCGGATATCCGACGACTCACCAGATGACCGTGGATGTGAGCGGCGGGAGCGAAAATTCTTTGACCGATTTCGTGAAAGTCTATCTGGTCGACCGCTTCTATAACCGCCGAAGCACCGCGATCACGGGAGCCGTGGATGTCACTCTTACGTTCCCCAATGACCCGAACGCGGCCGCGGCATCTGCCCAGGACATCCGGAGCGGCGTTGCGAACTTCACCGTGACCCCCCGGCTTGCGATTTCATCTTATACGGTCGTGGCAACGACAGCTTCCACCAACACGCTGTTCCTGACGCGATCAACAGACACGTCCAGCGGCCTCATGGTCTGGCCGGGCCAGGCTCATCACTTGCACTTTGAAAACTTCTCGTCCACCACCATGATCGCCGGACAATCCATTTCCGGAGACGTCGTGGCCCACGACCGTTGGCACAACGCGCTCACGACCGGAGCTTATGTCTATAATTCCGGAATCCAGTTCAGCGCCGAGGCGGGCGCGCTCTCGGTTCAGAACGCGTCTCTCCCTTCGAATTATACGTATCTTGGATTTGCCGAAACGTCCCCCGGCCGCCACACCTTCGGAAACGGCGGGTTCACTCTGAAATATGCCGGCCAGAGATGGCTCAAAGCCCAGCAGGTCGGCAACAGCACGATCAACACGGAGAGAAGCGGGTATTCCACCCAGCCCACCATTCAGGTGAACCCGGCTTCCGTCTCCGGCGTGAAAGTCACGATCAACGGAGCCACGGGCGACGACGCGGCCACGACAGGCGTCATCGAGCGCGAAGCCGGGTCCAACGATTCTCCCCCGGGATCATTGGGGCGCGTCAAAATTTTGGGCGACACCGTCGACCAATATTCAAACATCGTCACCAGCGCCGGAGTGACCCTGGTCCTCCAGTCCAGCGTCACCGTCGGAAGCGCCTCCTCCAACGGATTTAAATCGACCGCTGATGAAGTTTCCTGGACCGACATGGGACTGTCAACCAGCATGATCACCGACGTCAACGGAAAAATCGGGATCTCGCCGGAAATTTGGTATTACGTTTCGACCCGCAAAGATGACACCTCCCGCGTCTGGGTTGGAACGGCAACGCCGTATAACGTTTCCGGATTCATCACCAGCCAGCTCAACATTTCTCTTCCCGTAAAAACGATCGGCGGCGATGTCAAAGAACTGATCTATGTCTCTTCGCCGACCTCATTCCAGGCCACCACATCCGGCGGACAAGGAGGAGATTTCACCGTTCAGCGCCGGGATTATTTCGGCAACCCCACCGCGAAAGGCGCAACCACCGTCACCCTCCATGTCGGAACCATTGACGGATCCTTCAATGAAGACGCGTCAGAAAAAGCCGTCCATAACGCTTTCACTGTCGCGGGAGCGGCCCCCTCCGGCATGACTTATGGCACCCATTACGGCTTCTGGACCACCGACAGCCCGCCAAACGGATACACCGCAGACACCAGTCTCGGGAGCGCGTCCCCGAGCGTTCCGATCGAAGACGGCGAGACCCAAGTTTCGTTCCGATACAAAGACCTCATGGCTTCCGCCCCCTCCGGCGAAGACAGCCGCACCGGAACCTGGACCCTCACGGCTTATGAATCCTTGAAAACGCCCGCGGTTCACGCCATGCTCGTGAATCCGCAGGACACCTCGTCTGTCCGGTTCGACAACACCGCCCGCAGACTGCGCGCCGGAAAACCGTCTCACGAGTCCGTTTCCAGCGGCCAGGCGCAAAACTTTGAAGTGGAACTGCAGGACGTTTTCGGCAACGTGACCGCATCGACTCAGGACATCACCGTGATCGTCATCTCTTCCAGAATTGCGTCCGCGACCAACGACTCTCATGGGTTCTCCCTGAGTTCCAACACGGTCGCGAGCCAGGCCTTGTTCGTCACTCATTCCACAGATTCGATTTCCCTTTTGATCCCGACCGGCCAATATTACGCCACTTTCTATTATCTGGACACGCGTTCCAGCGAACTCTACGGCGCCAGCTCCACGACCTTCCCTCTCCTGCAGGCTTCGGCCACCCAGCAAGTTCCGACCTGGGGCGCCGCGCTCCAGAGCGTCTCCATCGAACCTGCGAAACAAGGCTCCGGAATCGGGACCAAGATCGTCATGATCTCCAATCCCGTCACGAGCCTTCAGGCGGGAACGACGTCATCCATGCTCTCATTCCAGCTTCAGGACAAATATTCAAACCCCACCCCTGTCGATGTGGAAGACGCTTTCGGCCAGGGCGTCACCTTCAACATCACCGCGAACAGCTCCGGAGACCGAAAATTCGCGAGCCCCACGAACTCGGGGCCGTCCTCCTTTGTTTATCCCGGCGCCGCAAAACTGTATCCCACAACGCCGCCCAGCCAGCACACGACAACCTTCTACCTGATCGACACTGCGGTCGGAAACTGGATCATGACGATCGACGAAAACACCTCGCGCGGGTGGAGCGCTTCAACCCAAGCCTACACGGTCATTCCAGGCCCTCCCTCAGTCGCCGTGATCACCACGCCTTCAAGGCGCATGATCGCAGGAACCACCTGGCAATATAATCTGGACTATGCCGCCTCCAATTACGCCACAGGAACTTCAACGCAGACAAACATCCGCGTCCAACTGCGCGACCAGTTCGGAAACGACACCGTGACAGACTCGAACGGCGCCACCGTGGTCATCAATTCCACCGATTCAGCCAAAGCCAGAGGCGGCGACGATCCCAACGCTCCGTCCGGATATGCTCCATTTGGTTCAGCGGCGAATTTGACTCTCTCTCCAATTCCAGGAGGCGGATCATATAAGGATTTCTATTTCTGGACAGAAACAGCCGGCACTGCGACTGTCAAAGTCACCATCACCCTGATCACAGGCAGCCAGGCGCTCCCCACCGTCGTGCAGTCTCACACCATCACCCCTGCGAACGTGGATTATTTCAGCATCCACCACAGCTTTGACAACACCACGCCTCTCAAAGTGGGCATCCCCGGGTTCATCAACATCAAGGCCCGGGACCGTTTCGGCAATATCGCCACGGGAGACCCGATCAACGGACAATATTACAGCGGCAAAATCGAGTTCGCCCATTCCGGAACATCCTCGACGGTGAGCATGACCAACCAGGCCGCTCCGCCGCTCACTCCGATCGGCGCGACCTATTACATTTATAAAACCACCGACGCCGGCTCTTACAGCGCGCTTCAGCTGAGAGACGATATTCAGGAAAATCTGCACCTGAGCGTCACGGACTATATCACCAGCCGCGCGCCGCTGGGCCATTGGTCCGCAAAAACTCCGTCCCGCATATTCGGGTATACCTACGACACTCTGAGAGACGACATCACAGAAATCACCGACGACACCAAACGTTCGGACGATGACGTGGTGACTGCAGGCATTGTGATCACCCCCGTGGACATGGCTCCGGAAGCGGACGACCTGACCAACGCCCATGTCAACGAAGACAAAATCTCACTCATCGGCGGCGCCTTCAAATCTTCTCTTTATCAGGGGGACGGCCTCATCGCGGAAAAACCTGCTCCGATCCCGATGCTGAAACTGGACATGCAGGTGAAACCCAATGTGGCGGGTCTGACGGGAGTTTTGGAACAGATCAACATCGAAAAACTCGGAAACCTTCCCGCTTCCGATGTCGCCGCCGTCGAACTCTACAGCGATGAAAACGGCAACGGCAAGTTCAACGGACAGACGCTCCTGGGCGTCCAAAATGGAGTCGATACCTATATCGATTCCGCCACCTATGACGGCGCCATCCCCGGATGGAAATTCACAAGTCTCGACACCAAAGGCCCTGCGCCTGCGGGCAGCCGCGCCATCATCAACCCCACAGGCCGAACCTTCTTCGTCTGCGTGAGAATATCCACGACGGCAACCACTCCGACGGCCTTGGGCCTGCGTTTGGGCGCGGCTAACTCCAATATCTTCCTGACCGCCGGAAGCACGGCGGGCGTCGCCTCCAATAACTTTGCGATGAGAAGCGCCACTTCGACCGTGAACCGGGAAGCGGCCAAAGTGTTTGTGAGCGCCACCGACATCAATGCCTGGTATCAAACCGCCGGCGAACAATTCTCCATGCAGCACTCCACCATTCCTCAGGGAACGGATAATGTGGGCATCATCCGTTTGGACGTCTGGACGGACGGATTCACCGGCAAACTTGACAACATCCGCGTGAGCCGAAACGGAACCGGAAACGATGCCGACATCAAAGACGTCCGCATGTATATGAACACCAGCAACATCGGCGGAGGAACTCACCCGAGATTTGATCCGGGCGCCGACAGCGAAGTCACGGACTCCGTGATCACCTCCACCTTCAGCGCCGGTTCCGTCACCCTGGACGTCAAGAACAAGGCCACCGACGGCCTTCTGGACGGCGCCACCAAGATTTTCTTCATTTCCTACAGTCTCAAAAATTCTGCGAGCATCACGAACGGAGCCAACACCCAGGGCCTGCACATCGACCAGGGAGACATCCGGCTCATTGAAGGCACCATGCAGAATTTCGGGACGCTCCAGTCGACAGACACGACCGTCGTTCCCACCGTGGACGAAATGGATCTGATGGACGTGAACAAAAACAGCCTGCCTCCTGCGACCACGCCCTTCTTCTCGAAACCCGTCGTGACCACGCAGGGCGAATCCAACCTTGTGATCGGGCGTTTGACCCTGCAGGTGAACGGAACCCGCACGGCCATTTGGAACGGCATCAAGCTCGACCGCTGGAGCTCTCAAGGGCAGAGCGGCGTTTTGAAACGCAATAAAGTGACGGATGTGGACCGGATCAAAGTTTGGTACGACGCCGATGGGAACGGCTTGTTCAGCTCCACCACGGACCAGCTCGTTTCAGCGGACTCCGTCGGAAACCCCTATGTTTTCCCGTATTCTCAACTCGCAGTCTCCGCCTCCTCCGGAGACGCCACGGTCACCGTCACGGACGATTTGACGCAGAAATTCACCATCACCTCCGATCCTTTCCCGCTGGCTCCCGGACGGTTGGTGCTCAACGACGCGCAGTCAGACGAGACCAAGAAAGCCTCCGTTCTTTATACGGGCGTGGACTTGGTGAACAAACGGTTCACGGGCTGCACCTGGGAATTTGTCGGCAACACCACCTGGTTCGCGGCGGGCACCGTGATCTCGGGCCAAGCGCATGTGGGCATCACGGGCTCTCTGCAAGGCCAGGAAATCCTCGGCACTGCCGCCAAAGATTATTTCGTGACGTATAATGTCAATTATCTCGCCACTGTCGGCCCGAACTCTCAGCTCGGCTTTGAAATGCCTGCGACAAGTTATATCTCCGTTCAGTCTCCGGACTATGTGGGCAGCCTGAACTTCGGCGTGGGCGCCGCCGGCAAGAGCTACTCCTATGTCGCCCGCGTCAATGAATACGCCGACAATATCACCGTGGTCCCCTTTGATCTCCACCAATCGAATTATCAGCAAAAAACTTCAACCCAATCCGTGCTGGGATTCACGATCTATTCCGACCAGGCGGATGCGGTTTGGAGAGGGTTGACGGTTTACGGCATCGGAACCTCGACCTCCAACGGAAGCCTGACGGAAGAAGTCACCCGCGTGTCCGTGTGGAAGGACAACACCGGCGTCGGAGCCGGAACCTTTGACCCCACGGACGACATCCTCATCGGAACAGGGACCTTCAATACCGCCGGACCGCTGGGCTCGCAAGTCCTCTTCTTCAGCAATGAAACCATCGAAACGATCACAGCCAACCCTCCGGCGGGGAGAAGATATTTCGTGGCCTACGACATTGATCCGACAGCGACGCCTGAGCAAACCTTGGGCGCGCGGATCGAGCCGGGAGTGAACGGAAGTTTCCCTCAGAACGCAAACGGCGTCGACAATCCCGTGGACGATATGGTGTCAGAGCCCAACGCGGTGTCAGCCTTCACGTCATACCTCTCAGGTTTGGGGACCATCGTGCCCGCGCCCCAAATTGTGAACGTCACCCCCATCCCCATTTACACCAATTCCAGAACCAACCTGATCCACCACGCTCCCAAGCTGAACGCGAACTTCGCGGTCAACGACAGTTCCATCGCAATTTGGAGCGACGATCCTGTCATCTCAACCAATGACCCCACCCTCTTCATTTCAACGTTCCCGATTTATGCCGTGATCGATTCTGAAATCATCCAAATTTCTTCGCGGACCGCAAACGCGTTCACGGGCATCACCCGCGGAGTCCTGGGTTCCGTTGCGGTCGGACACTCTTCCGGATCAGCGGTTGGGTTCACAGTCACTCAAGGGGACACCAACCGCGCGTTCTTAAAGATCGTCACACAGCTGGAAGATGTTTCCGGCGGGTTCCCGGTCCAATTTTCCAAACTTTTCCTTGACCGCCAACAGCCCGGCATCCTGAACGGCGCTGACTCTGACGTCAAGCTGATCAAGCTCTGGAGAGACGCCGACCAGTCCGGACAGCTGTCCACTTCCGTCGACAAACTCGTCGGAACCGGCGTCTTCGGCAATCCCTCCGGCGGCAAAGCGGAAATCTACATCAACGACTCCACAAACGGGAGCACCTATTATACGCTTGTTCAGCGGAGCACCATCACCTACTTCCTGACCATAGACATCGACCCGGCGTCCCTCTTCTCCAACACAAGCCTGGCCGCATTAAATGAAGTTCTCAAATTGAGGATCCCTCCCACGATCGGCATCACGGTGGGCCCCACGGCCGCGGGCCACAGCTGGCAGTTCTATAATGTCATGACGGCCACTGGAGAAAGCCCTGCCGCCGTCATTGAGCCCACCGTTGACGTGATGCAGATTTCGAACTCGGATCTCCTGGCCCCGACGGTCGTCCAGAACCAGCAGAACGTTCCCATGATGCTGTTCCAAACGCAGGCCAGCGCCAATTCCGTGGAATGGAAAAACCTCACCTTAAACCTCGCCGGCACGGCCCAGCCGAGCGACATTGCGCTCGTTAAGGTCTGGAAGAACCCTTCTTCAAACACCGGCAACCCGCCCTCCTTCAACGCGCTGGTCACAACTCAGAACCCGAACACGGGCGTCTATACGAACCTGGCATCTTTCGGCACAGAATCTTTTGATCCGCAGACAAAATCCGTCGATATTGATCTCACGAAAGGCACCGGGTCCGGCATCACCATTTCAACGAACACACAATATTTCTTCGTGACCTATGACATCTCTGAGCTTGCCACCGTCGGGAAAAATGTGGGGCTGGAAATTCTCACCACCTCTTTCTTCACCGTGAAAATTCCGGACGACATCTCCTTCGTTTCCTTCACGACCTATACCACCGCGAACAACGGAAGAATCACAGAAGTCGCCAGCATCGTCAAACTTGGAGCGACCGACGTCGTGCCGAACATTTCAGGGTCTCAGGTGTTCAAGGGTCAAGACGAAATTCCCATGATGCGCATGTCCCTTAAAACAGATGTGGGGAGCGCGCGCTGGACCTCCATGAAAGTCGAACGCACGGGATCCTCGGTTGTGGACCCCACGACTCCGAACGGAAAGAATACCGACGTCAAGTTCGTGAAGATCTACCAGGACTTCAACGCGAACGACAAACTGGATTCAGGAGATTCCTCGATATCCAACCCCGAGACCTCGATCACGGCCAATATCCTTGCATCAGACACGGCCCCGTTCACGATCAGCGTCCTGGACGCCACAAGATTGCCTCGAAGCGGATATGCCTATGTCTCTGATTCCGAACTCATGACCTATACCAAACTTTCCAGCACCACGATCCGCATTGATTCCCGCGGACAGCGGCTCGGAGCGTCGCTCACCGCGAGCATCGCCCATTCCTCCGGCTCAACGATTCAGAAAGTCGATATCTTTGATCAAACCAACCACAACCAGAGCCAGATCACCATCACCCTGGACACTCAAACCATCGTGCCCACAGCCCAGACTTACTTCGTCGTATACGACATCGGCGACGACGCTGAAAGCGGGAATTCCGTCGGAGTGAAGATCGGTGACCGAGGATGGATCGGCGTGACTTCTCCCAACGACGTCAGTTCAACGCTCAACACGAATGTCAGCATCAATGTGCCCAACGGAACTGCCTCGCAGAGTTATCCGTTCAGCACGTTCAAAGTCCCCGTCGTCACCAACCGCGTCCTCGTGGGAGTGTTTGACGCGGCATCTCAGGTCACAAACAAGCAGGTCCAAAGGGCTCAGGATGATGTGATCATGATGCGCTTCAATATGAAGATTTCGGGAACGCCTGCGACTTGGCAAAAGATCACGCCCGAAAAAACCGGGACCACCTCGAACACGGACATTAAATTCATTAAGGTGTATCGCGACGCCAACCCCAACGACACCCTGGATTCGCTGGACGAGCTCGTGAGCGGAGCGGACACGACTCTGAGCAACCCGCTCCAGCTCGGAGTGGCAACCTCTTCGCCTCCCTTCCTCGTGAATGTGGCGGACGTTTCGCTTTTCCCGCAAACCGGATATATCTTTGTCAGCGGATCCGAACTCATGTCCTACAGCCGAAACGGGACCTCCACGACCACTCTCCGCATCGACAGCCGCGGCCTCAAACTCGGAACCGGAAGCACCTCCAAAATTGCCCATTCCACCGGCGCGACCGTCGAGAAAGTGGATTTCTTTGACCAGAACAACGATGCGCTCACCAGCACGATCATCGAACTGTGCAAGCCCCAAACGGTGACCTCCGTTGCCCAGCAATATTTCCTGACCTATGACATCGGAGATTTCGCGACCGCTGGAAGGAGTCTCGGAGTCAAGTTCCCAGGGAATACCGCATTCACGGTCAATTCGCCGAACGAAGTGGATTCAACTTTATTCGTGAACATTTCACAGTCGCTTCCCGGAGGAACGGCCTCCCAAACCTATCCTTATGAATCGACGAAAGTGACCATCGTCGGGGTCATCCTGTCCGTCTCAGGATTCAACATTGCGCCCACTTATGCCGCGCCGAAGCAAACCGATGTCCCGCTCATGCGGATCTCTCTGAAAACAAACGGAAGCTTCACAGACATCGGGCAATTGCGGTTCACTCAAAAAGGAACCGTCACTGCAGGAGCCGTGGGAAGCGGGCTGGGTCAAGGCGACCTGTATAAGCTTTCCGTGTGGGTCGACGCCAACGGGGACAAAGCCTTCTCAACCGCTTTCGATCGCAAAATCGGAGAAGTCACCCACGGAACAACGAACTTCCTGACAGGCGCCGGACAGGCGGTTGTGGACCTCTCAGACGACGGCGCGGGATACTTGAGGATCACCAGCGGGGACACCGTCATCTTCGTCGTGGGTGAAATCGGACAGATCGACAACAGCGCCGCCTCCGTCGTCGGGCACTCGGTGGGAATGACGCTTGCTTCATTCAACGATATCCTCGGCCAGGGGGGCGCAACCGTCAACGCCCTTCAATCCTCCCTGGTCTCGGAAGCTCCGCCGATCACTTCAAACCTCATCAGCATCACCCAGATCATCACGCCGACTGTGAATCCGCGCGTCGTCAAAGTGATCATGGCCAAAGACGGTTATCCGGCGCTCATGAAAATATCAAAAACCGTTAAAGGCTTTGTGGCTTTCAACTCCGACGGCCTGCCGATCGACAAAGACGGGAATGTCATTCTGGAAGCCGATCTCGAAACGTCCGCCTCCAACGGCCAGCCCGGGAACCTCACTCTCGGCGGGGAACGGCTGATCGACATCAACGGGGACGGCACTGCCGACAATGTGGACATCACGAATTCCGGCTCCAAAACTCAAATTGATATGGACGGCGACGGCATTCCGGAAATGGATCTGGACGGCGACGGCATTTTGGATTCCGACTTCAACGGCGACGGATTCCCTGACGCCATCGTGGTGGACACGACGACATTCCAAACCAACATCTTCATCCGATACAGAGCCGGAGACGGATCGATCCAGAGAGTCCCTGTCTCCGAAGGGGGATTCGTCAAAACCGCCTGGTCCAACAACGCCTCTGAACTCTATGTCTCCTGGACCAAACCCACCACCGTAAACAAGATCGACAGCGATTCCGTCCTGATGTCTCTCAAAGCATCGATCGGCAGCGGCATCGATACGCTGGTCGCTCAAATCCAGGCTCTCCCTCAGGCCGACCTGGACGCCGAGGTCACTCAGCCGTATAAAGACGCAATCCTCACCTATAACTCCGCGATCGACAATGCCCTGACCAGCGTCGGGATCAGCGTGAATGCCACAAGACTGCTCCAAACCCTGAAAACCAATTTTTCCAACGCCGCCTCTCAGGCCACGCTGACGGACTTCATGAACTATCTCTCCGCCTCCTGGGACGTGTTCCAGGCGCCGACCGTTTCCGCTCAAACAGGCAACATGAATTATTCCGTGGCCGTCGGGGAATCCTTCAACGAGCTCACCAAGACTTCCAAGAGCTATGTCAGCGCTGACAGCGGCAAGAGCAACAAGAAAATTTCCAACCTGTCCCTCATCCCCTCAGCGGTGGTTCATCTCGACGCGGAAATCTCCGCATCCGCCTCAACCGGCGCCTCTGTGACCGTGGATGCCGACATCCCCAAATCGTTCCCCGACACGGGAAGAATATACATCGGGATGGAAATGGTTCAAGCCAAGAAGTCCGGAACCCGCTCGTTCCAGATCATCAGCCGCGGCGCCTCCGGCTCTCAGCCCCAATTCCACCCGAAGGGAACCCCCGTTTCAGACACAGGATATACCGTTTCCCTGAAAGTCTCTTCCGGCTCTGTGGCTCCAGTCACTTCAGAAAAACCCCTGTTGCTGTATCGCATTGACACCTCGCCCCCCTCTTCCCCCGGGAGTCTGAAAGGAAGCGGCAGCGCCGTTCTGGCCTATGGCGCTCCAGGAGCAAGAGGCGCATCCGCCACCAATGTTTCAGGCACGGGCATCTTCCCGATCACCTGGTCCGCTTCTTCAGATGACGGTTCCGGCGTCGCCCAGTATGAAATCCAGGAACGCGTTGACACCAGCCCTGTGTGGAAAACGGTGGGCATCATTTCCGCAAAAACGGCGGACGGAGCCTTGGTCACCAATTACACGGTCGGAGGAGACCCCAGGAATCCAACCGAAGTCCCGCGCACCAAAGGCAAATTTTATTCTTACCGCATCCGCGCCTATGACGGAGCCGGAAGCCCGTCCGCCTGGTCCGCTGAAGCCGCGCCCACCTTCGTCGGGAGCCTTGCGGATCTCAAGACGCTCAGCTCCGTTTCAAATTATCCGAACCCGTTTGATTCGCGCAAAGAGAAAACCACGATCACCTATCTCTTGAACGGGGACGCGGAAGTGACCATCGCGATCTATGATCTTTTCGGATACAAAGTGAACGAATTCTCTTATGCGGCGGGAACTCCCGGAGGAACTTTCGGAGCGAACAATGTGGAGTGGGACGGGACGGATACGACCGGCAACAAAGTTTCCAAAGGCGGCTATGTCGCCGTGATCACCGCCAAGGGCGACAAAGTCGTCACCTTCAACCGCAAGATCGGCGTCATCCACTAAAAAATATTATTTTCGTTTTTTTCGGCGGGGATCCTTGAGGATTCCCACCGCGTATTTCGCGGCGCGCAGGGACCCATAATGCGTGACCGCCTGCACCCTCATATAACCCGGAACCTGAGAAGACTTTTTATATCCGTAGGTGCAGAAGGCCTTGAACTGCTCAGTGAATTCCTTCTTCGTCCAGAGCCCGTCCAGCTTATATCGGTCCCGAACCTTTTCCCGGTTATCTTTTACGATGCCTGCCTGCCACTTGGCTGAGCGGATGCTTCCGCAGAACCGTTTTGCCAGCGTCTTAAGATTTTCCGGCCAGTGTTTGTCGTCGCGATATTTCGGCTTGGCAAACTGATAAACGCACTTGATAAATTTGTCATAGCTCCAGGTTTTCCCCAAAATAATCTTCGCTTCCCATTTCGCCGCGCGCACGGAGCCGAAATGCCGGTTGCAGAGCTTATAGAGATAAGGCGGAAAATCCTTGGCCCGCACATATTTTCCCTTGCAAAGCTTATAGACCCGCCCGAGGACTTCTTCTTTGGACCATTCCGAGGGACGCCCGAACGTTTTCACAGGATCTTCAGCCGCTTCGGCTCCTCGTTCCAGATGACATATTTGTCGCGTCCGGTTTCCTTCGCGCGATAAAGCGCTTCATCCGCGTTCTCGATCAGTTCCGACATGTTTTTCCCGTCCATCGGGAATGCCGCAAGCCCCATGGACGCGGTGAATTTAATGTGCGTCCCTTTCTCGATTTCAACCTGGAGTGAGCGGACCTGACTTTGGATGCGTTCCGCGAAATTCTGCGCCCCGTCAAAATCAGTCGCCCCGAGCACGATCAAAAATTCTTCCCCGCCGTATCGTCCCGCGAAAGTCCCGGCCCTCAGCGATTTTTTGATCAGAGCCGCAAAAGCCTTGATGACCTTGTCTCCCGCCGGATGTCCATAGGTGTCATTGACCCGTTTGAATTTATCGATGTCGGCCATCACGACATAAACGGTGCGCCCCTGCCTCTCCGCGGCCTTGAGGGTTTCCGCAAGCCGGTCTCTCACGTTCTGATGATTGAAAAGTCCCGTCATGGAATCGTGAATCGCGAGCCGCTCCACCTGCGCGTGAAGGAAAATCCTGTCGAACGCCATCCCCACCGGCTCCATCACGCTCCAAAGCGCCGCGATCTCGTTCGGATCAAAAGCGGAATCGCTCGAGATGGAGAGCACGAGCACGCCGATCGGCTCATGCTGTCCGGAATAGAGAGGATAAATCGCGCAGGAATGAAACGGCGACGAAACATGTTCCACCGCGCCTTTCTTCAGGACCTCTTCAATCAGCTCCGGTGAAATCAGATTTTTCCGGTTCGCCAATTGTCTGGGATAAACAGCAATCGTTTCCTCAGACGCGCCGCCCAACGCCGAGAGCGGCTCACCCTCGTCGGAGACGGTCAGCATGATATACGCCTCATGGCAATGGACAATGCCGCGCGCAATGTCGTCGATGATGGTGGAAACCGCTTCGTCCAGCTTGAGATGTTTGGAGAGTTTTCTGAAACTGTCCGAGATGACTTTGAGCTCATGCTTGGTTTTTCCTTCCGAAGCTTTGATCTCGGAAACTTTCCGCTCCATTTCATCTTTATGCGACTGAATTTTGGCCAGAGCGTTCCGCATGGAGGAAGCCAGAACCGAAACCTCATGAGAGCCTTCAATGGAAAAAAGCTCCAGATCTTCCGACGTTTTAAATTTCTCGACCGCTTCTTTGAGCCGCTCAACCGGTTTGGCCGCGATCTGCGCGAATTTCAGCGAAAGCGCGATGGAGAGCGCCATGGCCGCCAGCAAAAAAACCATCGTCGACAGCAGGCTTTTCTTAAGCGCGTCTTCAATGGGTTTCTTGCTTGCCCCCAAAACCACGTATCCCAAAATTTTGTCCTGCTCAAGCACTCCGAAAACGCCCTCGATGACCTTCCCCTGATCCGGATATTCCCGCTCCTCGATCACATAATCCTGCCCCAAAGCCATCCCGCCCCACGGCCCGCCGGAAATCCCCTTGGCGTGCGCGGCCGTCTGCGACAGCGTGTCCAGAGGGACTTTCACCTGCCCTTTCGTGTCGACAATCTCGACATATGAAAAATTATTTTTCCCCACGATGCGCTCCGCCGCGCGGCTGAAAGTGAGGAAAGCCGTCTCATCGTTTTGAAGCAGGAGCATGGAGGCTTGCGGCACAAGGAAATCGGCGGATTTTTTGATTTCAGATTCGACCGCGCTCAGGCGATAGCGGTATTCTTTATAGATGAAGGTGCCGCCCACCACGATCCCGAAAAACAGAATGCTCAGGGTGGCGGCCAGGCTGACGCGGAAACGGAGGCTTTTCTTTTTATCTGCGGCCATCGGCGGAATAGCATATATGATACCATATGGCGGAAACTCCATGACGAGACGCGCCTTGCTTTTCCCGAGCCTCCTGCTGGCCTGCTCGCTCGCTTTCGGCGGGTTCCGGGCCTGGAGAAATTGGGGACGGGACGCGCCCGGAATTTCCCGCGGCCCCATCCGTCAGGATCCTTTGCCCCAAAACCCTCTCCCGATGGATCTGGAACCTTTTCTTCCCGAAGGACCGGTTGTTCTGATCGGAGGACGGAACGGAAACGCCGCCGCCCAAAAATTCAGCGAGTCCAATCTCTATAAAGTTTATTCCGAATACGCCGGAACATCGGAAGAATTTCCGACGCTCTCCAATCTTTTTGGAGAAAGTTTCCTCATCGCCGTTTACCCCGCCGAAGGGGCCGTTCGTCCGGTCCATTTTTCGCCCGCCGATTTTCCGTCTCAGGATTCCATGCCTCAGGGCCTCGGCCCCCAAATCCCGCCGGTCCTCTTCCTCGCGCGGGTCAAAAGAGATTTTTCGCTCAGATCCATTTTTTCCCTCGCCGCCCCTTATCTCGGAAACAGGTCCCGCGGCAACTCCGGACGGGAAACTTACAAAGGCATCCCGTTGTATCATCTCTCTTCCGTTTTTTTCATGGCCGCCTTCACCGTCGAAGGATCGCTGATCCTTGCGCTCAGCGGAAGTTCTGAAAAAATAAAAACCGCCATCGATCTCGCGCAAAAAACTGAAACTGCGGCACCCGCCTCCCAAACTCCGTGGGTGAAGGAAGCGTTCAGGCGCATTCCTGAAGACACGCTTCTTTACACCCTCACCCGGGACGACGCGCTTAAGAATCTCAACATGCCCCTGAAAGACATCCCGGTCTTCACCGACTGGTCCGTCACAAACCTCGCCTGGAACGGAGGCGTGAGGACTTCGGGGTTCAACCACATGTCTCAACAGCCTCAATCCAGCCCATGGACCATCCTGGGCCCGGGGGACTATGATCTTCTCAGAACCTTGCCGCAGGACTCCCTGCTCACCGTTGCGGCAAATTCGCTGACCCCGGGCATCCTTCTGAATTTCCTGGACAACGCTCTCTTGAAATACGCAGGCCTCCCTGAACCTGCCAAAAATTTCATTCAAAAATACGAAACCTGGCTGGCCGCAAGCCTGCAGGAAGAAGCCGCCCTCACCTATAACGGGTTCGTTAAATCCGGCAATACCCTTGAACACGACGCCATCCTTGCGGTCAAATTCAAATCCCGCGCCAGGGCCTGGATTTCAGCGCGCTTCGCTGAAAAATTCTTTTCAAAGCCGGAGAGCGGAACCCAATTTTCAAAAAGGAAGTTCGAGGGGGGCGAGATCGCGTCTCTAAAATATCCGTCCGGCAAAGGGGCCGAAAAAATGATCTATTATGCGCTGAAAGATGTTAATTTTTTCATCGCTTCCCGCTCCGAAACCCTGGAAAAAATTCTAAAATCTCAGACGGAAATCACCCACCCTCCCCTTCCTGCGGGACTTGAATTAAAAAGCAATTTCAGAGTGACCGTGGACGCGGTGAGCCTTTATAAGAATATGCTCCAAACGGTCTTCGCGAGTTCTGCGGGATTCACGCTTTCCTCAAACCTGAACTTTCCCGCCCTCCTGGATATTTTTTCAGGCTTCAAAAAAGGCGGCGCGGTTTTCGTGAACACGGCGGAGGGAATTTATTCCCGGAGTTTTTATCCTTATGAAGATCCGGGCGCGGACGCGTGGAGGGAGAAACTCGCTCCCTTCAAAAGCGCGATCGCGCGTTCAAAAAGAAAACGGCGTTAGGCAGGGAAAATGAACTGCGGAAAAATGGTCGGGATGCCCGGACTCGAACCGGGAGTCACTCGCTCCCAAAGCGAGCATGTTAGCCATTACACCACATCCCGAGAATGACAAAATACAAAAGCCGCAAAGACTATTTTAATAGCCCTTGCGGCTTTTTGCAATGAATTATTTTTACTTGATTTCGACGGTGGCTCCGGATTCGACGAGCTTCTTCTTCATCTCTTCGGCCTGAGCTTTCGGAATCCCTTCTTTCACCGCTTTGGGCGCGGCTTCAACGAGGTCCTTGGCTTCTTTCAAGCCGAGGCCGGTGAGTTCGCGGACGGTTTTGATGATGGGGATCTTCTTGTCAGCGGGCGCTGTGGCGAGGACGACGGTGAAATCCGTCTTCTCTTCAGCCGGCGCTCCGCCTGCATGTGCCGCTCCGCCTGCCGCAGGGGCCGCTGCCACTGCAACTGCCGCGCTCACTCCGAATTTCTCCTCAATGGCCTTCACGAGCTCGGAGAGCTCGAGGACGGACATCTTGGCTATCGCTTCAATGATTTCATTATTTGCCATTTTACTTCCTCCTTAACTGATTTTAAATTTACGCCGCCGCCGGCGCTTCTTTGGCTTTCTTCTCTTCAACCGCCTTGATCAGTCCCGCGAGCTTCTGGAGCGGGGCGTTCAGGACAGTCGCCACTCTCTGCATCGGCATGTTCAGCATGATCGCGATCTTGGTGATGAGCACTTCCCTGGAAGGAAGCGTGGCCAAAATTTTGATTTCCTTGTCGGAGAGAATTTTTCCGTCGAGATATCCCGCGACGATCTTGAACTTCTCGCTGGACTTGGAAAACTCCACGATGATCTTGGACAAAGCCACGGGATCGCCTTTCTGGAAGGCAACCGCGGTGGGCCCCGTGAAATATTTCGCAAATTCCTCGAGCCCGATATTCTTGAGCGCGATGGATGTGAGCGTGTTTTTCACGATATTGTATTCCGAGTTCAAGGGTTTGAGTTTTGAGCGCAAGGTGTTGAGCTCAGGCGTGGTCAATCCCTGATAGGTCGTGACGACCACGTTCGGATTATTCTTGATCTTTTCTTCGAGGGCTTTGACGCCTTCGATGTTCTTTTTATTTGGCATATCTTGCCTCCACAGCTTTAAGTTTAAAAACGGGATTGCCCCGGAAAATAAAAAAGACGTTCGCCTAGGCGAACGCCGCAAAACTGATACGGACATTTCGTCTCGGCAGGATATTTAAGCGCTGTGCGAGCCACCCCTGCTGTCTTTGACTGGAAAGGATTATAGCAGATTCAAGCGCCCAAATGCAATGGGGGAGGAGATTTAAAACCCGAAGGTGAGTCCGGCGGCGAAACCGAACTCGGTGAGGAAGGAAGCTTCAAAAACCAGGCCTTCATAGGGGAAGGGTTTGAATTTGAGACCGAGGAAAGGGGAAACGTCCATGCGCGTGCCTGAAAATGTGCCGCCGGTGCTGTTGTCATCAAAGGTGGTGCGGGTGCGGATGGCTTTGACGCCGAGATAAGGATCCACGGACGCTTTGCCGTCGCCCAGGTCAAAGAGGAATTTTTTGCTCACCGTGGCCGCGCCCTGGATTTCAAAGATCGTGAAGGTCTGATTGATTTCGCCCGCCGTCTGGCCGTCGCCGGACTTAAAATTTGAAAGTTTATACCGCGAATGGGTGGCCGATAGGTCCACGGAAACGGCTGGGGTCACGATGGTGTGAGGCACCACGGTATATTTGATGCCGCCGCCCACGGTATATCCCGGGTTGTCGGTCGCGTGAGCGTTGGAATAGGTCCCCGACGGAAGTTTCAATTCATATTGCCCGGCTCCGCCCATCACATAATATTGGATCGGGGTTTCAAAGGGCTGAAAACTGACCTTGGACATGATGCCGTTCCCGCTCCCTTCCGCATCCAGAGACGCCGTGGAATTGGTGGTGAGGGTCGCCTGCTGAACGCGATATCTCGCGGTGGAACTGACATCGAGGTTGAGCTTCTGCTTGAAAATCTGGCGGTAATAGACTTCGGCGCGCACCTTCTTCTCGCTCGACTGGGTCGCCGGCCCCATCAGTTCCGAGGCGAAAGCGCAGACCACCCCGGCATAGATCACCGAGAAGATCACCAACGCATAAGAAATAAGTTTTCGTTTATCCATAAAAATAAAAATCCCCATAAGCACGCAAAGCGCTTGTGGGGTCAAAGACTCCATCAAGGATTCGGCAGCTTGGCGATCCGCCTGGGCGGACCCATCGCTTTGCGGCCCCGGATTGCTCCGGGTGTGCTATTGTCGTCCAAAATCAGTGAAAGAACAGGGTGATGGAACCTTGTTTAAATATACCCCCCAAACCCCCTTTTGTCAAGGGGCCTAATCCCCGATAATAACCTTGAATATCCTGACCGCCAGGTTGGGTTTTTTCTCTTTGGGTTGAGGTTTCTCTTTGGAAGGTTCCGCGGCAGGAGCGGGGGGACGAGAGGCCTCTTTGGCCTTGCGCGCGTTTTCGGCTTTTTTGAGCTCGGCGGCTTTCTTGTCTTCTTCCGCTTTTTGAACCCTCTCTTTCTCTTCCAAAACCCTCGATTTCCGGTCCTCTTCGGCTTTTCTGGCCTCTTCAGCCTCTTTCATCTTTTCGGCTTTCTTGGCCTCAGCTTCCCGCCACGCGGCTTCGGCTTTCGCCGCTTCCGCCGCTTTCCTGGCCTCCTCAGATTCCCGAGCCTTCTTCATTTCCTCCGCTTTCGCGGATTCTCGCGCCTGAGCTTCAGCGTCTTCTTTCTCCCGTCTTTTTTTGGCGGCTTTTTTACTTTCCCGCACCGGTTCCTGGCCCCGGACCCGCGTTAATTTCAGAACCGTCGTCTCCTTGGGTTTACCCGCGTCAAAATAAATCCATTTTTGATCGATGTGGTCTCGATCGATGAAACTGAAATCCCGCTCGTGCAGATGGGGCTCGTCCGGCTTGATCCCGCTCCCGATCGCGAGGATAAAAATATATTCGTTGTATCGGGCATAACGATATTCAAACGGAACGGGGCTGTATGTTTTCGCGGTGATGGTGACCAGCAGTTTGCCGTCGTTTTCAAAATAAACCGAGGCCGATTCCCTGCCGGTCCCCACGAAAGATTTTTCTTCCAGTTTCCGCCCGTTTTCCAAGATGTGAAACTCGGAGAAAAGTTTTTCGTCGGGGTTTTTGGGATCAACGGCTTCCCAGGCCCCTTCGAGGGACTTCATCTTTTCAAACTGCGGGGTCCCGACATAAAGACGCTCTCCCGCTCCCAAGGCGCGGGGAACGAGAACAAACGCCAGCAGCAGGACTGCCCAATTTATTTTCTTCAAGGAATATCTCAGCTCTCCGTCTTGACAGCAACTCATCCTTCGACTATCATTCGTATTATATGACAAAAAGGTCCGGATTTGCCATCGCCTCCGTTTTATTGATCCTCCAGCCCGTTTTCGCGGCAAGCCCCAGGGCCCAGGTGAAAAAATCCCCGGCTCCGCGGCCCGCAAAACAAGTTCAGCCTCCAAAGACGCAAGACAAAAAGGGGCTCTTTGATCCGCTCGCGAAACAAATTGAATCGGGCCTCAGAAATTCGAAAATGCCGTCGGTTGATGTGAGAGATTTTTCGTATCCGGACGCTCATGCGAGCGAAGGCCCCGCCATCGTCAAAAAGGAACTGACCGATTCCCTCGCCAAAAGAGGCGTGGCCGTTTCCACCGCCGCTGGAGCGTTTGTCGAGGGAAGTCTAAAAGACGTCAGCAGGAAAAGCAAAGTTGAAGTCCACGCCGTTCTGAGAGAATCTGCAACACACAGAGCCCTGGGCGGGGGCGGCCAATTGATTTTGAAAACCTGGAAAGACCCTGTCGCGGCCTGCGGCAAAATGGAATATGTTTCTCTCGCCAAATCGGGGAAACCGCGCGAAAGTTCCCCCGCCGACATCAAATTTGTGTTCACGGAGTTCTGGCCCGAACGGACGGTGCTTGGAAAGATTCTCTGGAATTTCTGTTCCACAGGAGGAAGAACCTCGCCTGCGGCGGGTAAACAGGGGAAAAAGAATCCGTCCCTGAACGACGCGTTGCCGGAACTTCAGAAAAAAGCCTGGGAAGAAGGCGGAAGGGCCTTGATCATCGATAAAAATGAGACGGATCCGGACAACCGCGAAGTGCTCAGGATTGAAGCGCGGGTGATTTCTTTTTAGAGGGGTTCAAGCCAGGGCGATCGTGCTTAAAAATGAACCGACGATGGAAATGACAATGCTGAAAGCAAGCGCCCACCAGAAATTCTGAACCTCAAATCCGGGAACAAGTTTGTGGACCAGCAGGATCATGCAGGCGTTGATCACGAGAAGGAAAAGCCCGAGGGTCATCATCGTGATGGGAAGCGTCAATAAAATCAGAACCGGTTTGACGAAAGTGTTGACGAGGGCCAGCACGATCGCGACCACGACGGCTGTCGTCACGCTGTCCACCCGGACCCCGCTCAACAGATAAGTCCCGGTCAGCACCGCGAGCGTATTGATCAGCAAACGGATCAGAAGCGTCATAGTCATAAACTACTCCTTTTTTATCCGGTTTTCAACTCTGAAAATTCAAGAGGGCATCGGGCCCGGCAGATTGCCGTCGCCGGCGTTCAGCCGGACCCTTTGTCATCTTGTTGCGCAACTTAAGCCGCGACGGCGGAGTTGTCTTCCACGAACTGGCGGATGTCTTCGTAGTTCTCGAGGATCAAACGCGCTTTGGAAACGCCGAAGGTGAACCCGAACTTGGATTTCTCTCCGGACTTGAGCTCGATGGTGGGAAACGCTTTCCCGTCTTTTTCGAATGTCTTGATGGCAACCATAATACTGCCTCCTTAAACTTCAGATGTAGGTTCAAATGAACCTGGAGATAATGTATTAAAGGCTGAGAAAACGCGGGAGAGGGGAATTATGTCTACCCGTGTAGGAAAGTTTTGGACCAAATTTTGTAAATTATTAGCGCGATGCCGAATGAAATATACGCCGAGTTCAAGAACGCTCTTAAAAACTCCGGATGCGCAAAATGCGCGCTCCATGAGGGGCGGACCCAGATCGTGGTGGACCGAGGGAACCCTGAAGCCAAAATCATGGTGATCGGGGAAGCGCCGGGCGAAAAGGAAGATTTGTCCGGCACGGCTTTTGTCGGGCGCGCCGGAAAAATGTTCGACGAGATCATGAAATCCGTTGGGCTCGAGACCAACCAGGACATGTTCATCGCCAACGTCGCAAAGTGCCGCCCTCCGAAAAACCGCCCCCCGACGCACGAAGAAGCCCAGGCCTGTTTCCCATATCTGAAACGGCAGATTGAGCTTGTGCGGCCCAAAATAATCCTTCTGCTCGGAGCCACGGCGCTCAAAAGGATGGCCCCCGCCAAGAAGAATTTTTCGATGGGCGACGAAACGGGAAAATTTTTTGAGATGCCCGAATATCCCGGAATTCTTTTCATGGCGCTTTATCATCCGGCGGCGCTTTTATATAATTCCAAGCTTAAACCCGCAATGATGGAGCACGCGCGGAGCCTCCAGCGCGTCATCGCGGCAAATTTCAGACCGGAGCCGTCAACTGCACAAACTCATCCTCTTTGATCTCGGCAAAGTCCTGATCGACTTTGATTTCAGGCGCGCCGTCGACAGCCTGCGCAGTCAATATCCCGTCAACCTGCCCAAACTCATCCATTTTTTCGCGAGCAATTCCCTGGCCCTGGACTTTGACCGCGGGACCCTGTCCGAAGACGATTTTTTTCAGGCCATTCAGAAAAACATGAATTTGCCGATCACGAAAGGCGAGTTCGTGAAAATCTGGAACGAAATTTTCACCGAGATGGACGACATGATCGCTCTCGCAAAAAACCTGAACCAGAGGCACAAAGTCATGATCCTCTCCAACACCAATTCCTGGCATGTGTCTCACCTCAGGAAACATCACAAGTGGGCCTTTGAATTTCATGATTTCGTCGCCTCCTGCGAAGTGAAACTGCTCAAGCCCGATCCGGAAATTTATCACCTGACCTTGAAACGCGTGAACGCAAAACCCGAAGAGACGTTTTATACGGACGACAGGCCGGAAAACATCAAAGCGGCAAAAAAACTCGGCATCGACGCGGTGATATTCAAGGGTTATGATTCCTTCCTCAAAGAAGTCAAAAAAAGAAACCTGATCCCTTCTTGAATGTTGGGCCTTGATCTGTTATATAAGGAAAGATGAAGAAACTCCTCATTCCGCTGATCCTTTCTCTCTCGTTCTCCGGGTGCGCGTTCATTCCTTTCCTCGGGAAAAAAGAAATACGCACGAACGGAGTCTATCGGGAAAACCTTGACCCGGAACGCGTGGTGGATCTGATTATCACGAAAAAGCTCACCGGCAAAACCAAATACATGTTCTTCTCGGAGGCGGCGCTTTATCTTGAAGGCTATATCCGAGGCGTGGTGGTGGATTATAGTGACGTCCCGCTTGAAGGCATTGTCGTGCGCGTGATGGACCGAGGCAAAGACATGGCGGGATTTGACCCCGCGGTTTCCGACGCCAACGGCGTCTACAAGATCCGCTTTTCGCTTCCGATAAAAAAGAAGATGGTGGACCTCAAAGGAACCATCGCCTATAATCCTCCCTGGCAGCAGCAGCTGGACATTCTGGGCGCGACCCTTGAGCCTCAGACGAAGGCGTCCAACTTCCGCCTCTATTACGACCAGAAGCTCGGCATCATCGCCATCGGTGAAGACATGCCCAAAACCATTTCCAAGAAAGTGACTGAATCTGAAAAACAGCTGATCCGGGCTGAAGAGAAAGGCAAAAAGCAGAACGAGCGGCGCTTGCCCCAGCCGCCGCCTCAGACGAAGCAGAACGACGACGCTTTCGGCGGATTCGGAGATTTTGGCAATTAATTCCCGCTTCTCAATTTTATTTTTCTCCCTCGCGCTGTCGGGCTGTTCCGCCGCGTTCCGCATCAAACAAAATCTCACGGACGGGCAAATTGTCGATCCCGCCGTCGTCAGAAAACCTTCCCTGGAACGGACCATCGGCATATTCCCAAAATTTGAAGATTATCTCGAAGGTTATTTTCTCGGCGGAATTGTGGATCCGGAGGGGCACGCTCTGCAGGGGGTTGCAGTCCATGTGACCGATGAGAATGGAAACGCGATGGAATCGTTTGACGTTGGAGTCACGGACCAGGACGGATTATATAAGGTTCACTTTTCCCTCCCGATCCGCTGGAACCGCGTGAACTTTACGGGAGCCGTCACGGTTGAGTCGCCGTGGAAAGTGTCAGCCCCCAAACCGCAGTTCGTGATCAAGTATGTCGGGACCGCCGGAATCCTGGCCTATTACGCCAAACCCATGTGGATCCCCGTGAAGTCCACCGTTCCGAAACTGCCCGAGATCAAGGCTCCTCCGCCCGCGCCGAAACAGAAATCGGAAGACGGATTCGGCGACTTTGACCTGGGCAAATGACGCGGTTCCCTCACGCAAATCTTGCCCGCTGGTATGACAAAACCAAACGCGATCTTCCCTGGCGCAAAAATCAGGATCCTTATCGCGTCTGGATCTCCGAGATCATGCTCCAGCAGACCCAGGTTGACAATGTCATCCCCTATTACGAAAGATTTATAAAAAGGTTCCCGACCCTCCGCGCTCTCGCCGCATCCGATGAACAAACCGTGCTCGCCTTGTGGACGGGCCTCGGATATTACAGCCGGGCAAGAAACCTTCTCAAGTCCGCGAAACAGATCGCTCAAACCCTGAAAGGAAAATTTCCGGACACCTTTGACGGCCTCCTCGAATTGCCCGGAATCGGGCTTTACACCGCGGGGGCCATCGCCTCCATCGCCTATGACCAGCCGGCCATGATTTTCGACGGAAACGTGCGGCGCGTCCTCTCCAGAATATTTTTGTCGCGCGATGACAAAGCGCTCATGCGGAAATCGCTCGACATCGTGACAGAAGCCCATGCTTCCGGGATCAAACCCTCCGTCTTCAATCAGGCCCTCATGGAACTGGGCGCGCTCATCTGCAGTCCCGCAAACCCTCAGTGTCAGGTTTGCCCCGCAAAGAAGAACTGCGGCGCGAGAATTTCAGGAGTTCAGTCGGAATATCCCAAAAAATTAGCAAGCGCCAAATCCGTCAGGCAATTTTATGCCCTGGCAATCCTGTCCCCGCCTCGCGAAAACGCACGGTTTATGGTCATGCCCCGTTCCCACGAAAAGGGATGGATGAAAGGGCTCTGGGAATTCCCGATGGTCCAGGTTTCTGAAAGTCCCGGGGATTTGCCGGCAAAAGAAATATCCCAACGGTTCAAGGAACGGCATAAAATTGCCGCGCAAATAAACAAGCGCATCGGAGAACTCAAGCACAGCATCACGCACCATCAGCTCCGGATTTCAGTCTATGCCGGCACAGCCCAAAATCTTCCCAAAGGAGCGAAGTGGGTGAACCGGAACGATCTCCCCAAACTCTCCGCCTCGTCGATGCTTTCAAAGTCTCTTGCCCTTCTCGGGCGGATTTTGTAGCATGGTTTGAAATCCCGAAAATGAGCATTTTTCTGATGATTGTTTCGTTTTTGTTCCTTGCCGCCGGACTGATTTTCATTTATCAGCCCGCCTGGATCATCAAGGCCAACAAGTTCGCCCGCGAACGCATTTTCAACGACTCCCTCATCCTGCTCGAGCGCCGCAAAAAAGGTTTTTTCTTCATGGTGATGTTCGTGATCCTTTTCTATCTCGGGTTCCAGTTCATCCCCAAAGAACCGGCCGTCCTCTCATCCAAAATCGTTTCCCCTGAACGGATCCTTTATCAATCCATCCAGCACCTGCACCTGAAAGAATATGAAGAAAGCAAAACCCTGTGCGAAAATTTGGTCAAGAGGGAACCCGGCAACTCGGAAGCCTTTTATCAGCTTGCCGCCTCACAATATCTCCTGAACGACAAGGCCGGAGCTTCCGCCTCCTGGAAAAAAGCCATGGCCATCAACCCCAATTCTGAAAAAGCCGACCGCCTGATCAAGCTGATCGTGAAAGAAAAAAATCTTCCGTCAGAAAATATCCCGGAGTTTAAATAATGTCCATTTTAAAAACCGCCAAAGACGCTTTCGCCTGGGCTTCATCCGAAATTCCAAAGGGGACGGAGCTTGAGGTTTATGCTTCCAGCGGCCGGGGCCGGAGCGTGATCTGG